>NZ_KV804982.1:20757-65709 GCF_001811505.1 Streptococcus sp. HMSC034E03 | reverse complement strand
ATAGTGCATAATAGATAGAAAAAAGGGGATAGCATTTGCTAATCTTCAGTAGACAGATGATTTTATTAACAATAATAGGACATCTGTTGATGTAGAAGTAATATTTAAGAATAATTTGGAGGTGGATTTTATGTCTGTAGGCTTAATGGTAGGTTATAATTGGTGGACAGTAGGAGAAGGGAGCTTTTTTAATTCATTCTTTTCGACTATATATGTTCAGTTGGAGAATAAAGACTGGGGAAGTAAGTACCCCGTTATCATGAATAAACTTTATTGGGGCGATATTCCTTTGGAAGATATTGAGAGTGGAATTGCAGAGTTGTTATCTATCCAAGAAGAGTTGAAAAAATTTCCACCTCACGACATCATATGGGATTTTGAAGATTTGTCAGTCACTCCTCCTTGGGGTAATCATATTGCTTCCCATATCACAAATTTATCACAATATTTCATAACTAGTTCAGGCAGTGATTTATTTGAAGTTATGTTAACTTGTTTTAGATTCGCACTCGAGGAAGGTCAAAATGTAGTTGTAAAAAGTATTTGAAGATGGATTTTCTACAATTTTTAAAGTCCACTTAACCATTAAAATTATTGAAACACCGATTTTTATTATTTCATATAACTCTAAGGTGTAAAAAAATAAACTGATTTTGGAGATTTTTGAAATGTCATCATTTTGAATACAGCCGTAAATAAAATCTGACTTATTAAACTATCATGGAAACTATTTGTTGAAATGCTAAACGCTAAATCACCTATCTATGGTCATATTTTTATTGTTAAATTTTATAATATAGAGCGATTTATTATATGTAATTATGTAGAGGAGGGAAGAAACTGGATAATATAGTACTACGAAGTGAGTGGTTCGATGAATCGGAAAATTTTTGCGAAGTTAGGCTTACTTGTGAAACAAAGTTTCTAACAATTTATCAAGTATGCTATCTCTTTGAGGATGAGATGACGAAGGTATTACTGACCATGGATGACTATATAGAAAATCCTAATCTAGCAAGAAAGATCATTTTTGGAGATGATAGGGTTGGTGGAAGTGGTTATTTTGTTTTTACTTTTGCACCTATTAATGAAAAAGAAGAGTTAAATATTGAAGTGGATATGGAAGTAGCAGATAATGACGAGGGGCTCCATCGATGTCAATTTTATGTCAAAACTCAATTGGAAAATCTAAAGCATTTTAGAAATCATTTGCCTAGAATTTTTTCAAAAGACTATAAAAGGGCAGTAATATTACATGATGAACAAACTAGAAATGTAATGATTTAGCAAGCGTTTCTCGTTTATTCTATAGATGTATACATTTTTTAGATTTTAATTAAAAAATTGAAGGGGAGAGACTAGTGGACATTTTAAAGCTAGAGGAAGAGATTGAGGGTACGAACTACTGGGACGCCTATGCATTAGACTTTAGAGCTTCATTTTTTGGAGATGAATGTAGACTCTATATTGAAGTTGAAAATGGACAATCGGATCAGTATTGCTGGGAGATTGTTTTCTACCGTTGCTTTAAGGTAAACTATGAGACGGACGCTGGTTGGACATGTTGGAAAACTGAGACTGGTACAAGAAATTTCAATATGAAGGATATTCCTTTTGAAAATCTCATGTCTCACACTGTGCATGATATTAGACTTATCGAAGAGAAAAATAATATGATACAGGCAACAATTACTTTATCAAGTATGTTAATTGATATTGTATGCCAAGATATTCAAGTCTCTAAGGTTTTAGTAAGTGAACAGAACTTCTTTTGGAAGGTTTAGTTTTGATAATGATTAATGGTTGAACTAGGAAATTCTCTCATTTTTTGAAATGATTTAGTTAGGACTTAGTGAGAATCTGACTTGAAGATTGACGATGAGACAGTGAAATCAGCTTTGTTCCAAAAGAGTTTGAGATTTCTTTAATATGTGAATAGACACAGGATGAATGGTAAGATAATTTTGAGGCTAGAAATTTGGAAAATATAGCTATGATTAAAAGGAAATTCTGAAGGACTGGTCCTTCAGTCAAAATCGACATATGACGAGAACTGGATAGCTAGAATTGAAATCGTTCAAGAAGAGGTGGGATCATCTAGGTACAAGGTATGAAGCAATTTTCTTATTGAAAAAACTATCGCAAAAGATGGATATCCGATTGTTGTCTATTCTATAAGTAATTTTTCAGTCGCAAGAAAGAGAAGTTTTTCCATAATAACGAAGAAGCATTTAGAAATGCTTCCAGAAAGTAGAAGACCATTTCGTCTAGAAGCTATCGCCGTGTTTTTTTATCATACCTTCTTGTAGTAACTGTTTGTTTAGTATCATTTAGTTTTAGGAATACTATCGGTGAATGATATTTATAATATTCTAAAGAATTGCAAAGATCGCTAAGATTTAATACCGAGAAAAATACAAGAGTGATGATAAAATAATTTTACTTTTTTATTCCTTTTTGTTATAATAGAGACAAGAAAGAATATCTTATCAGTAAATCCTAAGCGAGCCTGAGATAGTGAGAGTCAGGTGATTGAGAGATAAGTGTGGCGCTTTCTGTAGTATTTTCAAAACAATGAAGTAATAAATCAGGGTGGAACCGCGTTTCTGACGCCCCTAGGTCACTTGACTTAGGAGCAAAGACACGGTTCTTTTTGTATTCTAGGTCGCAAGAAATTAGATAAAAAAGGAGTTAATAATGTCTAAAAAACTAACCTTCCAAGAGATTATTTTGACTTTGCAACAATACTGGAATGATCAGGGTTGTATGCTTATGCAGGCTTATGATAATGAAAAAGGTGCGGGAACCATGAGTCCTTACACTTTCCTTCGTGCCATTGGTCCTGAACCATGGAACGCAGCTTATGTTGAGCCTTCTCGTCGTCCAGCGGACGGTCGTTACGGGGAAAATCCAAACCGTCTCTACCAACACCACCAATTTCAAGTGGTTATGAAACCTTCTCCAGCAAATATCCAGGAGCTTTACCTTGAGTCTTTGGAGAAATTGGGAATCAATCCTTTGGAACACGATATTCGTTTCGTTGAAGATAACTGGGAAAACCCATCAACTGGTTCAGCTGGTCTCGGTTGGGAAGTTTGGCTTGACGGTATGGAAATCACTCAATTCACTTACTTCCAACAAGTCGGTGGCTTGGCAACTGGTCCTGTTACAGCCGAGGTTACTTATGGTTTGGAACGTTTAGCTTCTTATATCCAAGAAGTAGACTCTGTTTATGATATCGAGTGGGCTCCTGGTGTTAAATACGGAGAAATTTTCCTTCAACCTGAATACGAGCATTCAAAATACAGCTTTGAAGTTTCAGATCAAGACATGCTTCTTGAAAACTTCGAAAAATTTGAAAAAGAAGCTGGACGTGCATTAGAACTAGGTCTTGTGCATCCAGCCTACGACTACGTTTTGAAATGTTCACATACCTTCAACTTGCTTGATGCTCGTGGAGCAGTATCCGTTACAGAGCGTGCTGGTTATATCGCCCGTATCCGTAACTTAGCCCGTGTCGTAGCTAAAACATTCGTAGCAGAACGCAAAAAACTTGGATACCCACTTCTTGACGAAGCTACACGCGCAAAACTCCTAGCAGAAGAGGAAGAATAAAAACAGTTACAAGAATAGAAAAAGGGCGAACAAAGTGAGCCCGTATGGCACCCAAAGGCAAGTCAAAGACTTGCTAAAGGAATAGGCACCGCCGTACTGCTATCTGGGGATTTTTGAAACTTTGGGTTCAAAAATCAGTTGCCTAAATCCACTTTGATGAGACTGTTGGAAATCTTTGTCAAGAAGACAGAAGATTTCCCCATAGACTCACAAAGTTAGTTAGCAATGTCCCCAGTACCTAAGGTGCCTATCAAAAAGAAGAAATTTTTTAAAGGAAAAAACATGACAAAAAACTTATTAGTAGAACTAGGACTCGAAGAGTTACCAGCCTACGTTGTCACACCAAGTGAAAAACAACTAGGCGAAAAAATGGCAGCCTTCTTGGATGACAACCGCCTTTCATATGAAGGGATTCAAACCTTCTCAACTCCACGTCGTTTGGCTGTTCGCGTACTTGGTTTAGCAGACCAACAAACGGATTTGACTGAAGATTTTAAAGGACCTTCTAAAAAAATTGCTTTGGATGTAGAAGGAAATTTCTCTAAAGCAGCGCAAGGCTTTGTCCGTGGCAAAGGCTTGACTGTAGATGATATCGAATTTCGTGAAATCAAAGGTGAAGAATATGTCTACGTGACTAAGCATGAAGCTGGAAAACCAGCTGAGGAAGTTTTTGCTGGAATTCCAGAAGTTTTAGCTAGCTTAAGCTTCCCAGTAAGTATGCACTGGGCAAACAATACCTTTGAATATATCCGTCCAGTCCATACGTTGACAGTTCTTTTGAATGATATGGCACTCGATATGGATTTCTTAGATATTCACTCAGGAAGAGTTAGCCGTGGACATCGTTTCCTTGGTCACGAAGTAGAAATTCAGCATGCTGACAGCTATGAAGAAGACCTGCGCAAAGTTTATGTTATTGCTGATAGCACTGAGCGCGAAAATATGATTCGTGAGCAAATTAAGGCTATTGAAGCTGAAGAAGGTGTTCAGGTACAAATTGATGAAGGACTCTTGAATGAAGTTCTGAATTTGGTTGAATACCCAACTGCCTTCATGGGGAATTTTGACCCTAAGTACCTAGAGGTTCCAGAAGAAGTTTTGGTCACTTCAATGGAGACTCATCAACGCTACTTTGTAGTTCGTGACCTTGATGGAAATCTAAAACCAAACTTTATTTCTGTTCGTAACGGAAATGCAGAGTATTTGGATAATGTTATCCGAGGAAATGAGAAAGTCTTGGTGGCACGTCTTGAAGATGGTGAATTCTTCTGGCGTGAAGACCAAAAACTCAAGATTGAAGATCTTGTAGCTAAATTATCACACGTAACCTTCCATGAAAAGATTGGTTCACTTCGTGAGCACATGATTCGTACAGGGCAAATTGCTATCCTTTTGGCAGAAAAAGCAGGTTTATCAGTTGATGAAACTGTTGATCTTGCTCGTGCTGCAGCCATTTATAAGTTTGACCTCTTGACTGGTATAGTTGGTGAATTTGATGAGCTTCAAGGGATCATGGGTGAGAAATATGCTCTTCTCGCTGGTGAGAATGCAGCAGTAGCACAAGCTATTCGTGAACACTACCTTCCAGATTCTGCAGATGGTGCTCTTCCTGAGTCTAAAGTCGGAGCTATCCTTGCACTAGCTGATAAATTGGATACTCTCTTGTCCTTCTTCTCTGTTGGCTTGATTCCATCTGGTTCAAATGACCCTTATGCTCTTCGTCGTGCAACACAAGGGATTGTCCGTATCTTAGAAGACTTCGGCTGGAATATTCCAATGGACGAATTGATTGCTAGCCTTTATGCTTTATCATTTGATAGCCTAACTTACGATAATCAAGAAGAAGTGCTTAACTTCATCAAAGCTCGTGTTGATAAGATGATGGGTTCTACTGCAAAAGATATTAAAGAGGCTGTTCTTGCAAGTTCAAACTTTGTTGTTGCAGATATGATTGAAGCAGCAGAAGCCTTAACTGAAGTTGCAAAAACTGAAAACTACAAATCATCAGTTGAATCATTATCTCGTGCCTTCAACCTAGCGGAAAAAGCAGAAGGTTTAGTCAAAGTTGATACTAGCCTCTTTGAAAATGAACAAGAAAAAGAACTAGCTCAAGCAGTAGAAAATCTAGAATTGAAGGGCTCAGCTAACGATAAATTAACGCAACTATTTGCTCTTAGTCCAGTAATTGATGCTTTCTTTGACAATACTATGGTTATGGCAGAGGATGTTGATGTTAAGAATAATCGTCTAGCTATTCTAACTGAACTTGTGAATAAAGCGAAAACAGTCGCTGCTTTTAATCTTCTTAATACAAAATAGAAATTAAAAAGTAGATTGGAGGTCCAAATATGACACCAGAAAAAATCGCTCGTATTAATGAGCTTGCTAAAAAGAAAAAAACAGAAGGCTTGACTGCAGAAGAAAAAGTAGAACAAGCTAAACTTCGTGAGGAATATATCGAAGGCTATCGTCGTTCTGTTCGTCATCACATTGAAGGAATCAAAATCGTAGATGAAGATGGAAATGATGTGACTCCTGAGAAACTTCGTCAGGTACAACGTGAAAAAGGCTTGCATGGTCGTAGTCTTGACGATCCAAATTCATAATTTTGAGATATAGAAAACTCAGTTAGTAAAATCTAACCGAGTTTTTGTTTTAAAAAAAGGAACCTAAAGAGGTTCCTTTTTTAAAATTTTATACTCATCAAAAATCAAATTCAAACCACGTCAGCTTCACCTTGCCGTATATATGTTACTGACTTCGTCAGTTCTATCCACAACCTCAAAGCAGTGCTTTGAGCAACCTGCGGCTCTCTTCCTAGTTTGCTCTTTGATTTTCATTGAGTATTAGTTACTTGCCCCAGAAGTAGCATCCGCATCTCCATGGCCTCCGTCAGCTGAGTCAGAAGCACCAGAAGTAGCATCTGCGTCACCGTGGCCTCCAGCAGGAGCAAACGGACCGCTTCCTCCTACCAAACGTTGACCAGTTTCTTTCAAGTACCAGTCAAGCCATGGTTGGAAGTTAAAGACAATTTCATTGATACCAGCATATGATCCATCAGGATAGTACATAGCTTGGTAGTTGTGAGTATTGATAACACCTGCAGGTGAACCTGGAACAATTGTACGTACGTATTCTTGGTTGCCATTGCGAAGCGTACCAATAACCCACTCAACGTTTTTCATACGTGCTGGTGGAAGTGATCCATGAACTGTTGACATACGGCTACCAGATTGAGATGGTACACGTTTAGCAAACATCGTATCAGGATCTTGGTGAGCATTGTTGTAGTAGAGGAATTGGTTGTTATCGTCAGCATATGTCAATTCAAATGGCATAGCTTTCAAGAACATATCAATTTGGTTAACTGTAAGGATACCATGGTCAAGTTTAACGTATGTATCACCTGAAACAGCACCTGTGATTTCTGCAACTTTTTCTACCCATTCTGGATCATCAGGGTCAACTTCTGTAATAGTTGTAGCGATTGGTTTTCCACAATCCAAGTCTTCTGGTTCAATTGGTTTTGGTTTTTTCAATTTAGAAACGACTCCCACGTATTTGACAAAGTTATCTAAGCAAGTTTCAAGGAATTTAACAGTTCCTTCGTTAATAATATTTCCGTTTGCATCAAAAGCTTCTTTGGCTTTTCCAAGAAGGAATTCATTACCTGGTAATGTGTAGGCATTTACTCCTGGTGCATCAAGAATTTTACGAAGGTGAACTTGAGCACGTGAAGTTCCTTGATCGTAGTATGAAGCACCCACAATCATAACTGGTTTGTTTTCAAATGGATGAACTTCGTATGAAAGCCATTCAAGGACTGACTTAAGTGAAGCAGAAATAGTGTGGTTGTGCTCTGGAGTAGCAATAATGACACCATCAGCACGAGTGATTTTGTTGTAAAGAAGACGTAATTGGAAGCTTTCATCCCATTTTTCATCTTGATTAAACATTGGAACTTCATCAATTTCAAGAACTTCTAATTCAAATTTTAGTTTGAAGTTACGACGGATGAATTCCAAGAGTTTGCGGTTATATGATTGATCGTAGTTTGATCCAACAAGTCCAACAAATTTCATTCTTTCGATCTCCTATCTTACAAATTTTCCCAGTCAAATTCTTCTGCATCTTTGCGAAGCAATTCTTGCGCGCTACGCAATTTTTCAGTAATCTTGACAAAAATACGGAAGTCATCAAAGATGGCATCTAATTTATTAATAACATCAAGATCTACCAAGTCACCATTCTTATCAAATGCTTGAAGAGAATGAGAAAGCAAGAATTCGTCAGGTAGAACTGTCGCTTTAATCTCAGGAGCATTCAAAATTTGACGAAGTTGCAATTGAGCACGTGATGAACCGAGTGTACCATATGAAGCACCTGTGATCATGACTGGTTTATTCAAAAGTGGGAATACTCCGTAAGAAATCCAAGCAAGGGCGCTCATAAGTACAGCTGGAATTGAGTGGTCGTATTCTGGAGTACCGATAATAACACCATCAGCTGCTTCGATTTTAGCTACGATTTCCATAGCCTCAGCAGGGATTTGTTTGTCGGCTGGTTTGTTGAAAACTGGAAGATCTTTAATTTCGACCAATTCGATTTCTGCTTTATCAGCAAAGTGTTTCTGCATATATTGAAGCAGTTGGCGGTTTGTGGAACGTTTAGAGTTAGTTCCTACAATAGCAATAAGTTTTAGCATGAGCTTTCCTTTCTCTTTTTGCATTATTTATTATTTATCTTTGGATACCGGATGAACAAGCGATATGTCCATCTTTATCAATAAGGATGGCTTCAATTCCATCGATATTTTCGATTTGCCACATGATAGAAGCGCTACGTTGGCCAAACAATCGTGTGGTCCATATCTCACCATCAACTGAGCGGTCAGATATAATCGTTAAACTAGCCAAATCCGTCTCAATAGGATAGCCAGTTTCACTATCGAAAATGTGATGATAATCCTTTCCATCGATTTTAAGATGCCGTTCATAAATTCCAGAAGTAACAACAGATTTTCCAGTGATAGATAAGGTCATCAGATGATTACCACGTGGATGATTAGGGTCTTGAATACCAATTTGCCAAGGTTGTCCATTTCTGGCCTGGTTATTACCAATGGTAAGGATATTTCCCCCGAGATTGATAAGAGCAGAAGTGACACCATTTTCTTTTAAGAAAGTAGCAACCTTATCTGCGCTATAGCCCTTCGCTAGACAACCTAAATCAATTTTCATTCCTTTCTTTTCTAAGAAAACAGTAGAAGAAATTGAATCGAGTTTGATAAAACGGGGATCTATCAATGGTAAAACCGAAGAAATTTCTTTAGGACTA
Source organism: Streptococcus sp. HMSC034E03 (assembly GCF_001811505.1). GTDB lineage: Bacteria > Bacillota > Bacilli > Lactobacillales > Streptococcaceae > Streptococcus. The sequence goes on along the minus strand of NZ_KV804982.1, from coordinate 56,757 downwards.
GCAACTTTTGCATCGGAAAAACCAATACGCCAGGTTTGTACCAAGGGACCGATGCTGATATTGAGATTGCTTCCAGAGGCTAGACTGTGTTCTAATCCTAAAGAAATCAGTTCAAACAAATCAGGGTGGACCTTAACTGGGGCAATTCCTGCCTGATAGTTAATTTCCATCAATTCCGATTCGGTGCTATTCGCATTAAATCGAAATTCAAGTTCCTTGAGCAAATCAAAAGCTTGACGGAGAAGATTATCCGCTTGTTCATGTACCAAGGAAATAGTAATCGTAGTTCCCATTAACCGTTCAGATAATGAACTGAGAGGCAAAAAATCAACTCCCTTCAAATCAATTGGAAATAGTTGTAAATCCAGATATGAAAGCAATCTGAAGATTTAAATTTCATTTCCATATAAATAGAATATCATAAAGTCAGCGTTTTCACAAATTATTTTTTACAAAAAGTCAAGAAATATGCTCAAACAAACTAAATTCCCTTGAAATTTGATTCGAAAACGCTGGAAATAAGTTAATATATGTTTTCAATATTTTCAAAAATAAGGGAAAATAAGTAAAAAACTTGTAAACGCTCACAGATAATGATATACTAGAGGAGTAAATAAAAATTAAAAGGTAGGAATTATCTAATGAGTAAAATCGTAGTCGTGGGTGCTAACCACGCTGGAACTGCATGTATCAACACTATGTTGGACAATTTTGGAAACGAAAACGAAATCGTTGTATTTGACCAAAACTCAAACATTTCATTCCTTGGATGTGGAATGGCTCTTTGGATTGGTGAGCAAATCGATGGTCCTGAAGGTCTCTTCTACTCAGATAAAGAAAAATTGGAAGCAAAAGGTGCTAAAGTTTACATGAACTCACCAGTTCTTTCAATTGACTATGATAATAAAGTTGTTACTGCTGAAGTTGATGGAAAAGAACACAAAGAATCATACGAAAAATTGATCTTTGCGACTGGTTCAACTCCAATTTTACCACCAATCGAAGGTGTTGAAATTGTTAAAGGTAACCGCGAATTCAAAGCAACTCTTGAAAATGTACAATTCGTTAAATTGTACCAAAACGCTGAAGAAGTTATCAATAAACTTGCTGACAAGAGCAAACACCTTGAACGTATCGCTGTTGTCGGTGGTGGATACATCGGTGTTGAGCTTGCCGAAGCATTCGAACGTCTTGGAAAAGAAGTTGTCCTTGTTGACATCGTAGACACAGTCTTGAACGGTTACTACGACAAAGACTTCACTCAATTGATGGCTAAGAACTTGGAAGACCACAACATCCGTTTGGCACTTGGACAAACTGTTAAAGCTATCGAAGGTGACGGTAAAGTTGAACGCTTGATCACTGACAAAGAAACATTCGATGTTGACATGGTTGTTCTTGCAGTTGGTTTCCGTCCTAACACAGCTCTTGCTGATGGCAAGATTGAACTTTTCCGCAACGGTGCCTTCCTTGTAGACAAGAAACAAGAAACATCACTTCCAGGAGTATTCGCTGTAGGTGACTGTGCGACTGTTTATGACAACGCTCGTAAAGACACTAGCTACATCGCTCTTGCATCAAATGCTGTACGTACTGGTATCGTAGGTGCTTACAATGCTTGTGGACATGAACTTGAAGGAATCGGTGTTCAAGGATCAAACGGTATCTCTATCTATGGTCTTCACATGGTATCAACTGGTTTGACTCTTGAAAAAGCTAAAGCAGCAGGATACAATGCTGTTGAAACAGGCTTCAACGATCTTCAAAAACCAGAATTTATGAAACATGACAACTATGAAGTAGCAATCAAGATTGTCTTTGATAAAGACAGCCGTGAAATCCTTGGTGCTCAAATGGTATCTCGTGATTCAGCAATCAGCATGGGAATTCACATGTTCTCATTGGCTATCCAAGAACATGTTACAATTGAAAAATTGGCATTGACAGACCTATTCTTCTTGCCACACTTTAACAAACCATACAATTACATCACAATGGCTGCACTTACAGCTGAAAAATAATGATTTGTAAAACGGAAGATTTGCTTCTTCCGTTTTTATCATCAAAAAAAATAGTAACTTCAAATTCGAAGTTACTATTTTTGTTGTCTATGTATTAGGAAGTTTCTTCTTTTACAAAGGTGAAGCCTTCTCCAAGAATTTCGTGAGCTTCAGTGATGGTGATAAAGGCTTTAGGATCAATCGTATGAATCAATTCTTTCATCTTAATCATTTCATTTCTTGCTACGATACAGTAGATAATTTTTAAATCTTTTTGACTGTAGTAACCTTGTCCAGATATGAAGGTGACACCTCGACTTAACTCTTCATTGATTTTATCTGCCACTTCCATAGGCTTTTGAGTGATAATCATAAAACCTTTTCCAGCATATCCGCCTTCACCAATCAAGTCAATAACTCTTGAAACGATGAAGTCAAATAGAAGTGTATAAGTAACGAGACGAAGGTCTTGGAAGATAATTAAAATGAGCATTAAGATGAGGAAGTCTAGTGCAAAGAGTAATTTCCCTACGGAGATATTGGTGTACTTGTTCAGGATTCGAGCAACGATATCTGTCCCTCCAGTGGTACCACCAGCATTGAAGATAATACCTAGACCAAGTCCTAAAAGAACACCCGCAACTAAAGCAACGATGACCAGATCTCCCTCAAGATTAAAGCTGAGAGGAATCTTTTCAAAGATTGCTAACCAAATGGATAAGGAAATGGTTCCGAGTAGGCTGCTGTACAGGGTCTTCGCACCAAATATTTTCCAGGCTAGAATGAATAATGGGATATTGATGATGAGGTTCATCACGGAGATAGGGATGTTAAAGAGATAATAGGTAATCAAGGTGATTCCTGTTGCTCCACCCTCGAATAAGTGGTGGGGCACAACAAAATACGTGAGTCCGAAGGCATAAATGGCAGCTCCGAATATAATAGTTAAAATAGATTTGATATGCCGTAGCATTGAACACACCTCCCATTTTTATTTGAGTCTATAGCAGTAACAGCCCACCAGTATACAAGACTTTATTTGATTTTCATGGACTGAATCTTTTCAGGGTCTGGTGTGACACGGAGGGTCTTTTGCCCAGTATAGGTGACAAAACCAGGTTTTCCACCAGTTGGTTTGTTGAGTTTTTTAACTTCAATCATATCTACCTGAACGAGATTTGAGAGACGCCCCTTAGAGAAGTAGGCTGCAAGTTCTGCAGCGTCTGTTTTAACCTCATCAGTCGGATTGAGATTGGCAGTGATAACAACGTGACTTCCAGGGATGTCCTTAGCATGGAACCAGAGTTCTTCTTTACGAGCCATTTTAAAGGTTAACTCGTCGTTTTGAAGGTTGTTACGACCAACTAGGATAATGGTTTTTCCGTCGCTTGCAAGATATTTTTCAGGTTTCTGTCGTTTCTGGATTTTTTCCCTTTGTCTTCTGCGGATAAATCCTGTTTGAATCAATTCCTCACGAATTTCAGCAATTTCATCTAGTCCAGCCTGGTTGAGAACTGTCTCTACACTTTCTAGGTAACGAATAGTAGCCTTGGTTTCTTCGATTAGTTCAGTCAGGTATTTAACAGCTTCTTTTAATTTCTGATAACGCTTGAAGTAACGTTGAGCATTTTGGTTTGGTGTTAAAGCTTTATCAAGTGCAATCGTGATAGGTTGATTGGTGTAGTAGTTTTCCAAAATGACCTGATCTTGGTCATTGGGAACTTGATGAAGAAAAGTCGTTAGCAATTCACCTTTTTGACGAAATTCCTCTGCATTTTCAGTAGCAAGGAGTTCTTTTTCTTGTTTTTTAAGTTTTTGACGATTTTTTTGTAGCTCATTTTCAACTCGGCGAATGAGTTCGCTAGCCTGTTGCTTAACTCGATCACGCTCTGCCTTATCCTTGTAATAGACATCAAGTAATTGAGAAAGGCTATCAAAATTCTCCGTTGTTTTGCTAGAAAAAGGCACACAAGAGAAAGACTTGTCTGTTAAGCAAGGTTTGGTTTCTTGCTTAAAAAAGCTTCGGAAATTGGATAGTTTATCATTCGTTAATAATTTTTCCAATTCGTTTGCCGTATCTCGCCCTATACCTTGAAAGAGACTCTGGAGATTTTTGGCAGTTAGTTCTTGAGTTTGTAGAATCTCAAACAATTTTTCATCCTTGATGGTAAAAGGATTGAGAGCCTCTGTGCCTGGAGGAGCAATATAAGTAGCACCAGGTAATAAGGTACGGTAGCTATTTTGAGAGAAACCAATATGCTTGATAACTTCAAGGATTTTGTGACTAGACTTATCCACAAGTAGAATATTACTGTGTTTGCCCATAATCTCGATGATGAGTGTGGCCTGGATATGGTCCCCAATCTCGTTTTTATTGGAAACCGTTATTTCCACGATACGATCATTTTCGATCTGCTCGATTGACTCAATAACTGCTCCTTGAAGGTATTTTCTCAATACCATAATAAAAGTAGATGGCTGAGCAGGATTTTCAAAGGTTGACTCTGTTAACTGGATGCGTCCAAAAACAGGATGGGCAGACAGGAGCAAACGATGACTTTTGCGATTGCTACGGATTTGCAAGACCAGTTCTTGTTCAAAGGGTTGATTAATTTTTTGAATGCGACCATTTAGTAACTCAGTTCGCAATTCCTCAACCATGTGGTGTAAATAAAATCCATCAAATGACATGGTTCTCTCCTCGTGAATGTATTCCATAGTATTATATCAAAAAGGTAGAATAAAATCATAGAAATGTGATATAATAAAGCCAAGTAAAGAGAATCGAGAAGCACATGTATATTGAAATGGTAGATGAAACTGGACAAGTTTCAAAAGAAATTTTAGAACAAACACAGGAAATTTTAGAATTTGCTGCAAAAAAAATTGGAAAAGAAGACAAGGAAATGGCGGTCACATTTGTGACCAACGAACGAAGCCATGAACTCAATCTAGAGTTTCGTGATACCGATCGTCCAACAGATGTCATCAGTCTTGAATACAAGCCGGAGTTAGAGATTGCCTTTGATGAGGAAGATCTGGAAAATGATCCCGACTTGGCAGATATGATGTCAGAATTTGATGCTTATATCGGTGAGCTTTTCATTTCCATTGATAAGGCACATGAGCAAGCTGAGGAGTACGGTCATAGTTTTGAACGTGAAATGGGCTTCTTGGCAGTGCACGGCTTTTTACACATTAACGGCTATGATCACTACACTCCCGAGGAAGAAGCGGAGATGTTCGGTTTACAAGAAGAAATTTTGACAGCCTATGGACTCACAAGACAATAAACGAAAATGGAAAAATCGTGACCTAATCTCCAGTTTAGAATTTGCCATTACAGGGATTTTTACTGCGATTAAGGAAGAACGTAATATGAGAAAGCATGCAGCAACAGCTCTTGTAGTTGTCCTTGCAGGTTTTGTTTTTCAGGTGTCACGAATCGAATGGTTATTTCTGCTTTTGAGCATTTTCATGGTAGTAGCTTTTGAGATTATTAATTCAGCTATTGAAAATGTAGTAGATTTGGCTAGTCACTATCACTTTTCTATGTTGGCAAAGAAAGCTAAAGACATGGCAGCTGGTGCCGTGCTCGTAGTCTCACTTTTTGCCGCTTTGACAGGTGCACTCATCTTTCTCCCACGGATTTGGGATTTATTATTTTAAACAGTAAGAGGAAATTATGACATTTAAATCAGGCTTTGTAGCCATTTTAGGACGTCCAAATGTAGGGAAGTCAACGTTTTTAAATCACGTTATGGGGCAAAAGATTGCTATCATGAGTGATAAGGCGCAGACAACGCGCAATAAGATCATGGGGATTTACACCACTGATAAGGAGCAAATCGTCTTTATCGATACTCCTGGAATTCACAAGCCTAAGACAGCACTCGGAGATTTTATGGTAGAGTCAGCCTATAGCACCCTTCGTGAAGTAGATACTGTTCTTTTTATGGTTCCTGCAGACGAGCCACGTGGTAAGGGTGATGACATGATTATCGAACGACTCAAGGCTGCTAAGGTTCCGGTTATTCTTGTGGTCAACAAAATTGATAAGGTACACCCTGATCAACTTTTGGCTCAAATCGATGACTTCCGTAATCAAATGGACTTTAAGGAAATTGTTCCGATTTCAGCCCTTCAGGGAAATAATGTTTCTCGTCTAATCGATATTCTCAGTGAAAATCTTGAAGAAGGTTTCCAATATTTTCCAGCAGATCAAATCACAGATCACCCAGAGCGTTTCTTGGTTTCTGAGATGATTCGTGAAAAGGTCTTACACTTAACTCGTGAAGAAATTCCACACTCAGTTGCAGTAGTGGTGGACTCTATGAAACGAGACGAGGATACAGACAAGGTTCATATCCGAGCAACTATCATGGTCGAACGTGATAGCCAAAAAGGGATTGTCATCGGTAAAGGTGGTGCCATGCTCAAGAAAATTGGGACTATGGCCCGTCGTGATATCGAGCTTATGCTAGGGGACAAGGTTTTCCTAGAAACTTGGGTCAAGGTTAAGAAAAACTGGCGAGATAAGAAGCTAGATTTGGCTGACTTTGGTTATAATGAGAAAGAATACTAAGTAGAGGTGATTTTGCCTTATTAGGCTATTTTTCAATTAGTTTCTAAAAAGGAATAGGAGTTTGAAACTTTTCTATGTAAATCTAAACTAGTGTTAAAAAATTTAGTGATTGATATTTAATAAATAAGAGTAATTGTCTACAGATTTTTGAAAATTTATGTTTAATAAAATATAGTCAATGAATGTGTATAGTTTAATTAGTTTTAATATATTGTTTTATGTGAAATTGTAGGGAACATTATAATTAGTGATAGGGGAATTATAATAGAAAATTAAGGTTGTTAGAGGAGTTACTATGGAACAAAATTTTACAGAAAAATTTAAGGAACAAATAGGTGATTTTGAAGGGGCAGAAGAGGTATCAAATTTATCTGCTTTGAACGATGAAGATTATGAACAACTTAGTGATGATGAAAAAGAGAATTTAAAGAATAACTGGATTTCCTCATCTGCTACTGACTTGAGAAAAGAAGTGAGGATAATTAATGAACCAAATAGCATATTTGATTTGTATAGAAAGTATTTGCGTTTTTTGGAGTGGAAAAAAAATGGAGAAAAAGAGGAAGAGAAGGAAGGGTTAATTATACTTGAACCAGAATTTCAAAGGGATAATGTATGGAGTTTAACAAAGCGACAAGAATTGATTGAGAGTGTTCTGTTAGGTATTCCTTTACCGGCATTTTATTTTTCTGAAGATAGAAATGGAAATTATATTGTCGTAGATGGAAAACAAAGATTAACAACATTTTTTAAATTTATGCATGAAGGGATGAAACTTGGGAAAAATTTAAAGGCGTTAGTTAATAACAAAAGTATAGCAACACATGAGGATTTTGAAGCCAAATTAAGAAATAAATTTGAAGATTTTAAGTTAATATGTTATATAGTATCTTCGACTACATCTCCAGTAATACAGAATGAAATATTCTTAAGAGTAAACCGAGGAGGTATTATTCTAAATAAGCAGGAAATCCGTAATGCTTTAAATCAAGGAAAAAGCACTAGGTTATTAAATAACATATCTCAAAATGAAAATATAGATTTTGTTGCTAAAAAGAGGAAGAAGGATCAATATATTGCTTTAAGATTTTTTTCTTTCTATCTTTTTAGGAAAGATGAAGAATTTATTAGTTGGTATATGGAACAGATTGAAAAACAGGGAATTGATAAATTTAATGTAGATGTGCTATTTGATTTGACTATGAAGTACATTAATAAAAATTCTCAAGATTTTTCAGATAGGCTTTATACTTTATTTTGCGAAGCATATGATAAAAGTCAAATAATATCCGCAAAATTAAAGAGAGCTCAATTTTCTCGTGGAGAGAGTAGAGTAGTTAATATGAACATATTTGAAGTATGGATGTATTTAATGGATTCTATTGATTTTGACGAAAATAGTGAGAAAATTATTGATAGTTTATGTGATGAATACACCCACATGATTAATGATGAAGAGTTTATTGACAAGATTCTTTATTTGAGAGATCAAGAGGAACGAATTAATTATAGATTTAAGTATGTTGAAGGGATTTTGGAAAGAATAAATGATAGATAGAGTGGAAATAAAAAATTTTAAGTCAATTAGAGACATGAAATTAAATTTTACAAATTTTAATCTTATTACTGGAACAAATTCTAGTGGTAAATCTTCACTTATTCAATCTTTGCTTGTAATGTCTCAACGAAATGAAAACGATATTCTAAATGGTAAAGCAATCTCACTAGGAACTCCTATAAATATAATAAATGAAGGAGTAGGTAAAGGTGAGTCCACTAAAATCTCTCTGTATATGGAAGATGGTACTGCATTGGAATGTAGTGTTTCTGCTGAAGAACAAGTAGGTAGTAGAGAGAGATCAACCACAAGTTTTTTTTATGAGAAAGATGTGTTTTACATTAGTGCAAATAGAGCATCGGTTATGGATACTTATCCTAAAAATATAGAACATAATCAGAAAATCGGTAAAAATGGCAGTTACACTTTTGACTATTTTTTAGAAAATAAAGATAAAAAGTTTAGTGAAAAATATTATGAAGATTTATTGCCGTTTAATGAAAAACCTATCTATGAATCTATTGTAAATTATTGGTTAAAAAAATTAACGGGTTATATTTTTGAGGTAGAACACATAGTTGATACTAATGTTATCAGAGTTCTTTTCAATAAAGAATTTGAATATTCTATTAAGTATCGTCCTCAGCATGTAGGTACAGGTGTTTCGTATATACTTGAGCAATTGATTATTTCTTTATTATCAAAAGAAGGTGATATTATTATTGTTGAAAATCCAGAACTGCATTTACATCCAAAAGCACAGAATGAACTGGCTGAATTTTACTTTTGGTTGTCTAAGCACAATAGACAAATCATTATAGAAACGCATAGCGATCATTTTTTTAATGCAGTACGTGTTACAAAATCTCAAAATCCAACTGATGATAGTAAGAAAGTCTACTTTTTCTATCAAGAAGATGGGAATACAACTTCTATTAATATTGAAATGGGAAAATTCGGAACTATCGAAAATATGCAAGAAGAACTTTTTGATCAGTTTAGCAAGGATTTAAGAAAAATGTTGCTTAATGTTGAAGATGATTTAACATTTGATCACCAAGAAGCAGAAGAAGAAGACACGTTGTCTGATGAAGAGTTCGCACTATTAAAGAAAGAATTCGAAGAATTATTAGGTGATGATGATGACGAATGATTATAATAAAATCACTTTATTATATGAGATTGCTTTTAATAAAAGTTCTCAAATTACATATACGAATGAATCCGTTTTTTTTAACACCATACGAACTTTTTCAAATATAATAGGTGCTGTTGAATTTGATAGAAATAAAATTATAAATTTGGACATGTCTTTTTTGTATAATTTATGGTTAGAAGATAAAAACCTCTATACTATATACGAAACAATAAATTCTAGTAATCCAGATAAAACTTATATAGAACATCTGATTGTTAGTATACAACAATATAAAAAATATTCAGGAAATGTAGATAGTGACTTATATAATTTTGTAAAGGATATTAGTGATAAGGACGATTTAGAATTGAAACTCAATCAATTATCTTCAAATCAATTAATTTTATCATTAGATAATGGGAGTTTTTCTTCAATAAAACATAATCAGCATATTATTCAAAAAACAGATTTGATTAATTTCAAGAATCTATATATTAAATCTTATTTTGAAAATGCAAAAAAGATTGGTCGTTTTTTGGAACAAGAATTTAACAATGACATAAAAAGGTTTGATTTCAAAGATGCAAAGGAACATTCTAAATTCCCTCACATACATTTTATAGATAACAAACCGTATTATGGTGTGACTTTATTTTTAATCGATAAGAACTTTCCTGATTGTGAATTATATAAGCATGATGAACATGATAAAAAATACAAGCTACACAAAAAGATTCTAAAATTTTTGGATAGTAAAGGATTTAAGACATAATAAATGTATAAAGTAATTGATTTATTTGCAGGAGCTGGTGGGTTAAGTTTGGGGTTCGAACAAGCAGGGTTTGTGATAAAAAAAGCAGTAGAAAATAATAAATGGGCAAAGGAAACCTATAAAAAGAATCACTCGAATGAAGTAGAAATTTTTGATAATATTATTGATTTACATTTTAGTGATAAAGATATTGATGTTGTTATAGGTGGACCACCTTGTCAAGGTTTTTCAAATGCAAATAGAAATAAATCGGAATTTATTAATAATAATAATTTGTTAGTTAAGGAGTATTTTAGAGTAGTAAAAGAAATTTCTCCAAAAGTTTTTGTGTTAGAAAATGTTAGCTCCATTCTATCGGATAGTCATTTGTTCTTTATGACCAAGGAAGATGAAAAGAATTTTAATATTAAAACAACTGATAAGGAGTTTAAACTATCATTATTTGAAGAAAATAATAAATTTTTAAAAACATTTATATTAAATGATTGTATAGATTCTAGAATATTTACTTATTTGATTCAGGAAGATCTAGCAAGAATATTAAAAATATTATGTAAAAAAAATGAAGATGCTAAAGAATCTTATTTCAAGAAGAATCTTTCTAAAATCGAATCTTTAATTTTAAAGCAACAATTTCATGATGAGTTTTTTGACTATAAAGTCGCTATAGAAGAGTCCATTTCTAATCAACTGATATCAGAAGAAAATGATATACTCATAAAAAAATATATAGATTTAGATAAGTCAATAAAATTTTTAAAATCACTTTATGAAAATAATATTGTATATTCATTTAAAGAAAGTCATAATATATTCATATTAAAAAGTTATACTGTTAGAGAATATATGGAACAGGTTGTTTTGGAAGATTTTTTTCTACAAAGTTTTATTTTAAATGCTAGTGATTATGGAATTCCACAAAATAGAAGACGTTTCTTTCTAATAGGTAAAAACAAAAAATATTTTGGTCAAGATACAAAGCTTGATTTTACGGATTGTACTAGCAAAAGCTATACTATTGGAGATGCTATTAAAGATTTGGAAGACGTTCCAGTAACTACAAACATTGCGGATTCCCCTCCAAAATATAAAAATTTATCTATTTCTAGACAGAATGATTATTTAAAGAGAATTGCAAACAGCAATTTAATATACAATCACATAGTTACGGAAACGAGTGAGATTGCTTTAAAACGTTTTAAAAATCTTAAACAAGGACAAAATTTTCATGATTTGCCAGCTGAACTAAAATCTACATATACTAATTCTGGTAGGACACAAAATACTATCTATCAAAGATTAGATTATAATAGTGTCTCAGGAACAGTTGTGAATGTTAGAAAATCAATGTGGGTTCATCCCAACTTGGATAGATCAATAAGTGTTAGAGAAGCTGCAAGATTACAATCTTTTCCAGATAGTTTTGTATTTTATGGAACAAAAGATTCTCAATATCAACAAGTAGGTAATGCAGTCCCTCCTTTATTAGCCTCAATAATAGCAAAGAAAGTAAGACAACTGTTAATAGAATAATAAAAAAGAATACTAAGTAGAGGTGGGCTCATGCCTGCTTCTTGTTTTTACAGAAGGAGGCCTTATGCCTGAATTACCTGAGGTTGAAACGGTTCGTCGTGGCTTAGAAAAATTGATTTTGGGAAAGAAGATTTCTAATATAGAGATTGCTTATCCTAAGATGATCAAGACAGATTTGGACGAGTTTCAAAAGGAAGTGCCTGGTCAGATTGTTGAGTCAATGGGACGTCGTGGAAAATATCTACTTTTTTACCTGACAGACAAGGTCTTGATTTCCCATCTGCGAATGGAAGGCAAGTATTTTTACTATCCAGACCAGGTTCCTGAACGTAAGCATGCCCATGTTTTCATTCGGTTTAAAGATGGAGGCACGCTTGTTTATGAGGATGTACGCAAGTTTGGCACGATGGAACTGCTGGCACCCGACCTATTGGAAGCCTACTTTGTTTCTAAAAAATTAGGCCCCGAACCAAGAGAGAAGGACTTTGATTTGCAGACCTTCCAAGCTGCCCTAGCCAAATCTAAAAAGCCTATCAAATCCCATCTCCTAGACCAGACCTTGGTGGCTGGACTTGGCAATATCTATGTGGATGAGGTCCTCTGGCGGGCTCAGGTTCATCCAGCTAGAGCTTCCCAAACTTTGACAGTAGCAGAAGCGACAGCCATTCATGACCAGACCATTGCTGTTTTGGGACAGGCTGTTGAAAAAGGCGGTTCAACCATTCGCACCTATACCAATGCATTTGGCGAAGATGGGACCATGCAGGACTTTCATCAGGTCTATGATAAAGCTGGACAAGCTTGTTCACGTTGTGGATCCATGATCGAAAAGATTCAACTCGGTGGTCGTGGAACCCATTTTTGCCCAAAATGTCAAAGGAGAAAGTGATGGGAAAAATTATTGGAATCACTGGTGGTATTGCATCCGGGAAGTCCACCGTCACAAATTTTCTAAGACAAAAAGGGTTTGAAGTGGTAGATGCGGATGCTCTTGTTCACCAACTTCAAAAACCTGGTGGACGACTTTTTCAGATTTTAGTAGAGCATTTCGGTGAAAAAGTCCTTCTAGAAGATGGGGAATTGAATCGACCATTACTTGCCAGTCTGATCTTTTCTAACTCTGATGAGAGAGAATGGTCTAAAGAAACTCAAGGACAAATCATCCGTGAAGAATTGGGCTCTTTGAGAGACAAGCTAGCTCAGACTGAGAATGTATTTTTCATGGATATTCCCCTGCTTTTTGAGCAGGACTATGCTCCTTGGTTTGATGAAACTTGGCTAGTTTATGTAAGCCGAGATACCCAACTAGATCGCTTAATGAACCGTGATCAGTTATCCAAAGAGTCAGCTGAAACTCGTTTAGCTTCACAGTGGCCTTTAGAAGAAAAGAAGAAATTTGCTACTTATATATTAGACAATAATGACAGTCGAGAGCAGCTTTTGAGTCAAGTAGTGACCTTGCTTGAAGGAGGCGATGCCCATGCAAAAGATTAGTTGGAAGGATAATCTTCGTATTGCTTGGTTTGGTTGCTTTTTAACAGGAGCCAGCATTTCTCTCGTTGTTCCTTTCATGCCTATTTTTGTCGAACAGTTAGGAATTGAAGGAGATCAAGTTGCCTTTTATTCAGGGTTAGCTATATCAGTCTCAGCCATTTCTGCAGCCGTTGTATCACCAATTTGGGGTATCTTAGCAGACAAGTATGGTCGAAAACCCATGATGATTCGTGCAGGGCTAGCCATGACTATTACTATGGGTGGTCTGGCCTTTGTTCCAAACGTTTTCTGGCTCTTGTTCTTACGCTTTCTTAATGGTGTTTTTACAGGATTTGTACCCAATGCGACAGCTTTAATTGCAAGTCAAGTCCCCAAAGATAGGTCGGGATACGCTCTAGGGACTTTATCAACTGGTGTTGTCGCTGGAACTTTGACTGGTCCCTTTGTCGGTGGTTTCATTGCCGAAATTTTTGGCATTCGGAATGTCTTTTTATTGGTTGGCGGTTTCTTGTTTTTGGCAGCTATCTTAACCATTCTTTTTATCAAAGAGGACTTTCAACCTGTGCCGAAAGAAAAAGCACTCCCTACAAAAGAGCTCTTTGCTTCTGTTAAATATCCTTTTCTCCTGATAAATTTATTTCTAACTAGCTTTGTGATTCAATTTGCTGCCCAATCTATCGGTCCTATCCTTGCCCTGTATGTACGAGATCTGGGACAGAAAGAGAATCTCCTCTTTGTCTCTGGTTTGATTGTATCCAGCATGGGATTTTCAAGTATGATGAGTGCAGGAGTCATGGGGAAACTAGGTGATAAAGTGGGGAATCATCGACTCCTTGTCGTAGCTCAGGTATATTCAGTTTTCATATATCTATTATGTGCAAATGCGACTAGCCCATTCCAATTAGGCTTCTATCGTTTTCTATTTGGTCTGGGGACAGGAGCTCTGATCCCTGGTGTCAATGCTCTCCTAAGTAAAATGACTCCTAAAGTTGGCATTTCAAGGGTATTTGCCTTTAATCAAGTCTTCTTTTATCTAGGAGGAGTGATAGGTCCCTTAGCAGGATCAGCAGTAGCGGGACAATTTGGCTATCACTCAGTATTTTATGCAACAGCTCTTTGTGTAGCTCTCAGTTGTTTATTTAACCTTATCCAATTTAAAACATTATTAAAAGTGAAGGAAATCTAGTGCGAGTAAAAATCAATCTCAAATGCTCCTCTTGTGGCAGCATCAATTATCTAACCAGTAAGAACTCCAAAACCCATCCAGACAAGATTGAGGTCTTAAAGTATTGCCCTAAAGAAAGAAAAGTGACTCTACATCTTGAATCTAAGTAGAAATTATGGTAGAATAATAGGGATTTTAAGGAGTTTGATATGTATAACCTATTATTAACCATTCTATTAGTATTATCTGTTGTGATTGTGATTGCAATTTTCATGCAACCAACTAAAAACCAATCTAGCAATGTATTTGATGCCAGTGCAGGTGATTTGTTTGAACGTAGCAAAGCGCGCGGTTTTGAAGCTGTGATGCAACGTTTGACAGGAATTTTAGTCTTTTTCTGGCTAGCCATTGCCTTAGCATTGACGGTATTATCAAGTAGATAAGAAAATAATGGGCGGGACTAGGTCTTTGCCTATTTTTATTTTTAAAAGAAATAAGGTTTTACACCAAAAAGAAAATATTATAAATCTAGAAAGTAAACATGAAAGATAAAATAAAAGAATATTTACAAGAGAAGGGGCGAGTCACAGTCAATGACTTGGCTCAAGTTCTTGGAAAGGATGGTTCCAAGGACTTCCGTGAGTTAATCAAAACTCTTTCACTGATGGAGAGAAAGCACCAAATTCGCTTTGAAGAAGATGGTAGTCTCACCTTGAACCAAAAGAAGAAACACGAGATTACTCTTAAAGGAACTTTTCATGCCCATAAAAATGGCTTTGGTTTTGTAAGTCTTGAAGGCGAAGAAGACGATCTTTTTGTTGGGAAAAGTGATGTTAACTATGCCATTGATGGCGATACTGTTGAAGTTGTCATTAAGAAAGTTGCTGACCGTAACAAAGGAACCGCCGCAGAAGCAAAGATTATCGACATCCTAGAGCACAGTCTAACGACAGTTGTTGGGCAAATCGTTCTTGATGAGGAAAAGCCCAAGTATGCGGGCTATATCCGTTCAAAAAATCAAAAAATTAGTCAACCGATCTACGTTAAAAAACCAGCTATTCAATTGGAAGGCACAGAAGTTCTCAAGGTCTTTATCGATAAGTACCCAAGTAAGAAACACGATTTCTTTGTGGCGAGTGTTTTAGATGTTGTGGGACATTCAACAGATGCAGGGATTGATGTTCTTGAAGTCCTAGAGTCTATGGATATTGTCTCAGAATTTCCAGAGGCTGTTCTTAAAGAAGCGGAAAGTGTACCTGATGCTCCATCCCAAAAAGACCTGGAAGGCCGTCTGGACCTGAGAGATGAAATTACATTTACCATAGATGGAGCAGATGCTAAGGACTTGGACGACGCAGTTCACATCAAGCCCTTGAAGAATGGAAATTTTGAACTTGGAGTTCATATCGCGGATGTTTCTTATTATGTAAAGGAAGGTTCTGCTCTTGATAAGGAAGCCCTTAATCGTGCGACTTCTGTCTATGTGACAGATCGTGTAGTTCCAATGCTTCCAGAACGACTGTCAAATGGAGTCTGCTCTCTCAATCCCCAAGTTGATCGCCTGACCCAGTCTGCCATTATGGAGATTGATAAACATGGTCGTGTAGTCAACTACACCATTACACAAACAGTTATCAAGACCAGTTTTCGTATGACCTATAGCGATGTCAATGATATCCTAGCAGGTGATGAGAAGAAGAGACAAGACTATAAGAAAATCGTTCCTAGTATCGAGTTAATGGCTAAGCTCCATGAGACTTTGGAAAGTATGCGGATTAAGCGTGGAGCTCTTAATTTTGATACCAATGAAGCTAAGATTTTAGTAGATAAAAAAGGTAAGCCAGTTGATATTGTCCTTCGTCATCGTGGGACTGCAGAACGTATGATTGAGTCCTTTATGCTGATTGCCAACGAAACAGTTGCCGAGCACTTTAGTAAGCTGGACCTACCTTTTATCTATCGGATTCACGAGGAACCTAAGGCTGAGAAAGTTCAGAAGTTTATTGATTACGCTTCAAGTTTTGGATTACGAATCTATGGGACTGCCAGTGAGATAAGTCAGGAAGCCCTCCAAGATATCATGCGTGCTGTTGAAGGAGAGCCATATGCGGATGTATTGTCCATGATGCTTCTGCGCTCTATGCAGCAGGCTCGTTATTCTGAGCATAATCACGGTCACTATGGATTAGCTGCAGACTACTACACTCACTTTACCAGCCCAATTCGTCGTTATCCTGACCTCCTTGTTCACCGTATGATTCGTGACTATGGGCGTTCTAAAGAAGTAGCGGAGCATTTTGAACAAGTGATTCCAGAGATTGCGACTCAATCTTCAAACCGTGAGCGCCGTGCCATCGAGGCCGAGCGTGAAGTCGAAGCTATGAAAAAAGCTGAATACATGGAAGAGTATGTTGGTGAAGAGTACGATGCAGTTGTTTCAAGTATTGTTAAATTTGGTCTTTTTGTTGAATTACCAAATACAGTTGAGGGATTGATTCACATTACCAATCTACCTGAGTTTTACCATTTTAATGAACGCGATTTAACCCTTCGTGGGGAGAAATCTGGTATTACCTTCCGAGTGGGACAGCAGATCCGTATTCGCGTTGAAAGAGCTGATAAGATGACTGGTGAGATTGATTTCTCCTTTATTCCAAGTGAATTTGATGTCATTGAAAAAAGTTTGAAAGGCTCTGACCGTAAGGATAGAGGGCGTCGTTCAGATAAGAAAGAAGACAAGAGAAAATCTGGTCGCTTAGGTGATAAGCGCAAGCATTCTCCAAAAGACAAGAAGAAAAAGAGCAAGAAACCTTTTTACAAGGAAGTAGCAAAGAAAGGAGCCAAGCATGGCAAAGGGCGAGGGAAAGGTCGTCGCGCAAAATAAAAAAGCGCACCACGATTATACAATCGTAGATACGCTAGAAGCAGGAATGGTCCTGACAGGAACTGAGATCAAGAGTGTTCGAGCAGCCCGCATCAATCTGAAAGATGGGTTTGCCCAAGTGAAAAATGGGGAAGTCTGGCTGAGTAATGTCCATATCGCTCCTTATGAAGAAGGGAATATCTGGAATCAGGAACCAGAACGTCGTCGTAAACTTCTCCTTCATAAAAAGCAAATCCAGAAGTTAGAGCAAGAAACAAAGGGAACAGGGATGACGCTGGTTCCTCTAAAAGTCTATATCAAAGATGGCTATGCCAAGTTACTCTTAGGACTTGCAAAAGGGAAACACGATTACGATAAACGGGAGTCGATTAAACGACGCGAGCAAGATCGTGATATCGCGCGTGTTATGAAAGCAGTTAACCATCGATAGAAAGAGTGAAGTAAATGGAAAAACTAGTTGCCTATAAACGCATGCCTGTCTGGAATAAAGACACCATGCCAGAAGCTGTTCAAAGAAAACACAATACTAAGGTCGGAACCTGGGGCAAGATTACCGTATTAAAAGGGGCTCTTAAGTTTATTGAATTGACTGAGGAGGGGGAAGTTATAGCTGAGCACCTCTTTGAAGCAGGTGCCGATAATCCTATGGCGCAACCTCAAGCTTGGCACAGAGTGGAAGCTGCCACAGATGATGTAGAATGGTATCTGGAATTTTATTGTAAACCAGAGGATTATTTCCCAAAGAAATACAATAGCAATCCAGTTCATTCGGAGGTTTTAGAAGCTATGCAGACGGTGAAGCCATGTAAGGCACTTGACCTAGGATGTGGTCAAGGAAGAAACGCCCTCTTTCTCGCTCAACATGGATTTGATGTCACAGCTGTAGATCAAAATGAGCTATCCCTTGAAATGTTGCAAAGTATCGTAGAGCAAGAAGATTTAGAAATGCCTGTAGGTCTCTACGATATCAATTCAGCTAGCATTGGACAAACTTATGATTTTATCGTATCAACGGTTGTGCTCATGTTTTTACAAGCAGAACGTATTCCTGCTATTATCCGAAACATGCAGGAACAAACCTCTATCGGTGGCTACAATTTGATTGTTTGTGCCATGGATACGGAAGATTATCCATGTTCAGTTAATTTTCCCTTTACCTTTAAAGAGGGGGAATTAGCAAATTACTACCAGGACTGGGAGTTAGTGAAGTATAATGAAAATCCTGGTCATTTGCACCGTCGTGATGAAAACGGAAATCGTATCCAACTACGCTTTGCGACCATGTTGGCAAGAAAAGTAAAATAAAAGACTAAGGGAATAGAAAAGGATTTTTCTATTTCCTTTTTTGTTACCCTAATAAGAAAGGAAGTTCTCAATTTATGCTATACTAGAAGTGTAGGCAAAAAGTTTAAGTAGCCAGAATTTTTATGGATATTTTCAAACATTTAGAAGTTTCCATGCCAACAACCAATGTTTGTATAGGGAGGTAGTAGCATGACCGGTTTGCTAGTAGAAATCTATGATCGCCATTCTTTAGAGAAAAATGTTTATCCAGCCTTCGTGAGTGACTATGACGAGATCCTATTTCTTGCTAGGAAGAAAATCTCCGAAGAAGAAAAGTTGTCATTGAAACATTTTTTGACGAAGCAAGTCCCACGTATAAAACAGGTTCACTTTAGGCAACTAAGTCTTGAAAATCTAGCAGAGAATCTGGATATTATCCTCACAAATGACAAACAAATAACCTTTGATGTTTTTGGAGGCGACTCTTTACTAGCTCTATCTCTTTATCAGTATGCTTTGGACAGAAAGATACAACTTCTTGCGATGGATGTTGACCATGGTCTACAGTATGACTGGAAGCTTGGAAAATTGGAGAAAAAGAACCTGGTGGTTCCGACTCTATCCATCCAGCAGTTGATTGCCCTACGTGGTGGTAAACTACTAAAGTCCAAGCAACCTTTCCATACACCTAAACAGATTGCTGCTATCAAAAAACTGGCAAATTTTGCCCTTACAAATCCTGAAGAGTGGTTAAAAGTAACACAATTTTTTGCTTCGGCAAGGACAAGTAATCTTCATTCTGAAACAGGAAAAGAGCTAGAGAATAATGGGAAACGTTATTCTTACCCTAAATCTATCATTTCCCTATTAACAGATGCTGACTTGCTCCATATTGAAGAGGAAACTTCTAAACAGGTTAGTTATACTTTTTCTACCCCCGAGGCCCAACTGCTTTGTCGGAGCAAAGGCCATATTTTAGAACTCTATCTTTACCTTCTAGCGCTAGAGTCAGAGTATTTTGATGAATGTATGATAGGGGCTGAAATTGATTGGAATGGTATTTTCCCTGAGGCTGATAATGTACAAAATGAGATTGATGTTGTCCTTCGTAAAGGTAGGTCCATTGTTTTTATTTCCTGTAAAATGACAGACTTATCAGTAGAGGCTATAAATGAATTAGAACTTTATGCCACCCATTTTGCCGGGGAAAGTTGTCTAAAACTAATTGTTTGTTCTGGGAAAATAAATCCAGTATACATCAATCGTTGCCATGAATACGGAGTCTTGGTCATAAAAAATGATCAGATTTCTAACATCATTCCGATGTTGGAAAAGAAATTAAAAAGAAAAAGGGGATAAGATTCCTCTATTAATTCGTTAAATAATCCATGAGGCTGTTTTTCTCAGCCTTTTTCTTATTCTTTTCGAATAAAGTAGAAAAGGAGGTTTTATGTTTTTAGCTAGAGATAAAAACGGGCGCCTAGTCAATGCCTTGGAGGATGAACTAGTCAAACAAGATTATTATTGTCCAGCTTGTGGAACAAGTGTTCGCATGAGAAAAGGAAAAAATGTGAGAAGGCATTTTGCGCATGAAAGTCTCAAAAAATGTGATTTTTTTCATGAAAATGAAGGACCAGAACATTTGGAAAATAAGGTGGCACTTTTTAATTGGGTTAAGAAAGATGCTGAAGTAGAGATGGAATATCCTATACCTGAACTGAAGCAGATTGCTGATATCTTTATCAACAAGCAACTAGCTCTAGAAATTCAGTGTAGTCCCATTTCTTGTGAACTTTTAAGGGAGAGAAGCAATGGTTATCGAAGTCTCGGGATTCAAGTTTTGTGGTTACTTGGAGAAAAACTATGGATAAAAGAGCGACTAACTCAACTTCAGAGAGATTTTCTTTACTTTAGTAATAACATGGGCTTTCATATTTGGGAGTTAGACCATAAAAAACAGGTTTTGAGACTCAAGTACCTCCTTCATCAAGATTTGAAAGGGAAACTCCATTATCAAGTCAAGGAATTTTCTTATGACAAAGGAAATCTTCTAGAAATATTACGGACTCCTTATCAGCAACAAAATCTTAGCACTTTTTCGGTCGAACAAGATAAGAACATTTGTCAGTATATTCAAAAACAACTCTACTATCAAAATCCCTATTGGATGAAGCAACAAGCCAAGGCCTACTTGAGAGGGGAGAACCTTTTGAATCTGAAGAATCAGGACTGGTATCCTCAAGTAAGGCCGATAGAAAACGGATCTTTTTGTCAAATTAAACAGGATATTAGTGATTATTATCGTAACTTTCGAATTTATTATCAAAAAAATCCTCAAACAGAGTTACAAAAGCTCTATCCCCCAGCTTTTTATCAGCAATATTTCTTAAAAAATGTGGTAAAATAGAAAGGATGGAGGAATCTTATGGTATTACAACGAAATGAAATAAATGAAAAAAACAAATGGGATCTATCAACGATCTTTGCTACTGATCAGGCTTGGGAAGAAGCACTCAACCAACTGTCAGAGGAAGTGGAAACAGTTGACCAATATGTAGGTCATCTTTTAGACAGTGCTCAGAGCTTGCTTGAAATCACTGAACGTTCTCTAGAGTTAGAACGCCAGTTGGAAAAGCTATATGTCTATGCACATATGAAAAATGACCAAGACACCCGCGAAGCTAAGTATCAAGAATACTATGCTAAGGCTATGACGCTTTATAGCCAGCTGGATCAGGCACTTTCTTTCTACGAGCCAGAGTTTATGGAGATTACCGAGGAACAAATGACTGCTTTCTTGGCTGCTGAACCTAAACTTGAGCTTTATAAACACTTTTTTGATCAGCTCTTACAAAAGAAAGATCATGTTCTTTCACAGCGTGAAGAAGAATTGCTTGCAGGAGCCAGTGAAATCTTTGGTTCGGCTAGTGAAACCTTTGCTATTCTAGACAATGCTGATCTTACTTTCCCTTACGTTTTGGATGACGAAGATAATGAAGTGCAGCTCTCTCACGGAACCTACGTACGTTTGATGGAATCAAAAAATCGTGAGGTACGTCGTTGTGCCTATGAAGCACTTTATGCAACTTACGAGCAGTTCCAGCACACCTATGCTAAGACTCTACAGACCAATGTCAAAGTCCAAAACTACCGTGCTAAAGTTCGTAACTACAAGAGTGCGCGTGAAGCAGCTCTTGCAGCCAACTTTGTTCCAGAAAGTGTCTATGACAACCTAGTATCTGCTGTTCGTAAGCATTTGCCACTCTTACATCGTTATCTTGCACTACGTTCAAAAATCTTGGGTATTCCAGACCTCAAGATGTATGATGTCTATACACCACTTTCTTCAGTAGACTACAGCTTTACTTACGAGGAAGCCTTAAAGAAGGCAGAAGATGCTTTGGCAGTTCTTGGTGAAGATTACTTGAGCCGTGTTAAACGTGCCTTTAGCGAACGCTGGATTGATGTGTATGAAAATCAAGGCAAGCGTTCAGGTGCATATTCTGGCGGTTCTTATGATACCAACGCCTTCATGCTTCTTAACTGGCAGGACAATCTAGATAATCTCTTTACTCTTGTCCATGAAACTGGACACAGTATGCACTCTAGCTATACTCGTGAAACCCAGCCATACGTTTATGGAGACTATTCAATTTTCTTAGCAGAAATTGCTTCAACTACTAATGAAAACATCCTGACAGAAAAATTATTGCAAGAAGTTCAAGATGATGCAACACGCTTTGCAATCTTAAACAACTTCCTAGATGGATTCCGTGGTACAGTCTTCCGTCAAACTCAGTTTGCTGAATTTGAGCACGCTATCCACCAAGCTGACCAAAATGGAGAAGTTTTGACTAGTGAGTTCTTAAATGAGCTTTATGCCGACTTGAATGAAGCTTACTATGGTTTGAGTAAGGAAGACAATCCTGAAATTCAATATGAATGGGCCCGTATTCCACATTTCTACTACAACTACTATGTGTATCAATATTCAACAGGCTTTGCAGCAGCTTCAGCCTTGGCTGAAAAGATTGTTCATGGTAGCCAAGAAGATCGTGATCGCTATATCGATTACCTCAAGGCAGGGAAGTCAGACTATCCACTTAATGTCATGAGAAAAGCAGGCGTTGATATGGAGAAGGAAGACTACCTCAACGATGCCTTTGCTGTCTTTGAACGTCGTTTAGATGAGTTTGAAGCTCTTGTTGAAAAATTAGGATTGGCATAAGACAGATGGTAAAGTCTTATAGTAAAAATGCCAATCATAACATGCGACGTCCTGTTGTCAAGCATGAGATTGTCGAGTTCATGCGCCACAGACAAAAGCAGGTGACGGGTTCTCTAAAAGAGCTAGAAAACTTTGCTCGCAAGGAGAATATCCCTATCATTCCTCATGAAACCGTCGCTTATTTTCGTTTCCTTATGGAAACCATTCAACCAAAAAACATTTTAGAGATCGGGACGGCTATTGGATTTTCAGCACTTTTAATGGCAGAGCATTTACCTAAGTCAAAAATTACCACTATTGACCGAAATCCTGAGATGATTGGTTTTGCCAAGGAAAATTTTGCAAAATTTGATAGCCGCAAACAAATCACTCTCTTAGAAGGTGATGCGGTAGATGTCCTGTCAACGTTGACTGAGACCTATGATTTTGTATTTATGGATTCTGCTAAGTCCAAATACATCGTCTTTCTACCAGAAATCCTCAAACACCTCGAAGTAGGTGGAGTCGTTGTCTTGGATGATATTTTCCAAGGAGGAGATATTGCGAGGGATATTATGGAAGTCCGACGTGGACAACGGACGATTTATCGTGGCTTGCAAAGATTATTTGATGCGACTTTGGACAATCCAGGATTAACCGCTACTTTGGTTCCTCTTGGAGATGGGATTCTCATGCTAAGAAAGAATCAAGCAGAAGTAGAACTGCCTGATATTGATTGATTTCAGATATTTTTAAGACAATTTGGTAAAATAGATAAGGTAAACCTTTATTTAGTATACAAAAGGAGTAAACATGAAGAAAAAACTAATGGCAGGAGCCATCACATTGTTGTCAGTAGCTACTTTGGCTGCTTGTTCAAACAGTTCTGAAGGAACTGACTTGATTAGCATGAAAGGCGATGTTATTACTGAGCATCAATTCTTTGAAGAAGTCAAAAATAATGCTACTGCTCAACAAGTCTTGCTGAATATGACCATTCAAAAAGTTTTTGAAAAACAATATGGTTCAGAAGTAAGTGATAAAGAAGTAGATGATGCAGTTGCAGAAGAACAAAAGAAATACGGTGATAGCTATCAAACGATTCTCGCCCGTTCAGGTATGACTGCAGAAAGCCGTAAAGCTCAAATTCGTACAAGTAAATTAGTTGAGTATGCTGTTAAGAAAGCCGCTGAAGCTGAATTAACAGATGAAAACTACAAAAAAGCTTTTGAAGAGTATACTCCAGAAGTAACGGCTCAAATTATTAAACTTGACAGTGAAGATAAGGCTAAGGAAGTTCTTGCCAAAGCAAAAGAGTCTGGATCTGACTTTGCACAACTTGCAAAAGACAATTCTACAGACGAAAAGACAAAAGAAAATGGTGGAGAAATTACTTTTGACTCTGCATCAACAGAATTACCAGATGTAGTTAAGAAAGCAGCTTTTGCACTTGATGTCAACGGAATTTCAGATGTTATCACTGCTCCAGGAACTCAAGCTTATACAAGTAGTTTCTACATTGTTAAGTTGACGAAGAAGTCAGAAAAATCTTCTAACTTGGATGATTATAAAGAAAAACTTAAAACAATCATTTTGACTCAAAAACAAAATGATGCAACCTTTGTTCAAGGTGTTATTAGTAAAGAATTACAAGATGCCAACATTAAAGTTAAAGACCAGGCCTTCCAAAATATCTTTACACAATACATCAAAGGCGAAACAACTTCTGACAGCAGCAGTAGCGCCTCAAACTAATAAAAAAACTATCTATCTTTCTTTTTTAGAAAGTAGATAGTTTTTTCTATTGGACTTCTTTCAGAATTAGCAGTAGTGCATCTAGTACACGAGATCTTTGTTCTGTAGGAAGAAGTTTCAATTCGTCAATCAGACGGGATATTTTGGGGTCTTCTTCTTTCAGTTGGATATCAAAGAAAGTGTCTAAATCTACTTCTAATGCTTCCATGACTTTTTCTAGAGTTTGAATCTTTAAGTTTGTTGATAGATTTTCTAATTTGTAAACATAATTTGTTCCTAAGTCAGCCATTTCCTCTAATTGTTCTTGGGTATATCCTCTTTCTAGTCTGAGTAAACGGATGCGTTTAGAAATGTAGTCTTGCAAATTACTTTTATTTTTGACCATGTAGTACCTCGCTACTTACATGATACAGTCAAACGACTGCATTTTTTAGACTTTAAATAGTTACATTTTAATAAAATAACTTTAAAAAGTTGTACATTGTGGTATAATGAAGGTATAAAAAAATAAAAAGGGGAAACCTATGAAAAAAGAATTGATTGCTTTGACTGCCATCGCAGCAACTGGTCTTGTCGGAACAATCGGAACAGCTCACGCAGATACGGTAGAGCTTCCATTGCCTACAACTGCTCAAACCGAACCAGCTTTAGTAGAGAAAGAAGCGCCTAAGAAAGTGGAAGTGAAAACTCCTACTAAGGAAGAAGTCGCTGAACTTGGTGCTACTGCTAAACAAACTCAAGAAGATACAGACAAAGCAAAAGAAGTCTTGGATCAAGCGAATGAAAATTCTGATAAGGCAGAAAAGAAAGTCGCTGACTTAAAACAAGCTAAAGACGATGCTCAAAAGACTGCTGACAAAGCAACACCTGAAGTTATCAAAGATGCTGAGAAGAAAGTGGAAACTGCTAAAGCAAAAGTTCCAACTGCTGAACAAGGGGTATCTTCTGCGCAAACTGAACAAGATGATGCAGACCGTAACGTTGCTATTCAAGGCAAAACTGTTGGGACTAAACAAGCAGAAGTGACTCAAGCACAAAACAGAGTTACTGATGCGAAAACAACCGTTAAAAATGCAGAGGATGCTTTGAAGGGTGTTGGTCTTGCTGATGCTAAAGAAAAGCAAGACGCAGCGATTAAAGAAGAAGCTACAAGCAAACAAACCCAAGCCGATGCACAAACTGCTCTTGATGCTGCTAAGAAGTTGGATGGTGAGCTTGCTGAACAACTGAACCAAGCAGAAACCACTGTTAAAACTGCTACACAAGATGTAGAGCGTACTGAAAACGAAGCTAAAGAAGCGAAAACAAATCGTGATAACGCTCTTGCTACTTACAACCAAGCGGTATCTACTCTTGACGCACTTCAAGATAGCTCTAAGAAACAAACCATTACTCTTTCACCAGCTTTCATTCAAGCCGTTAAAGATGAAATGGAGTTCCTTCGTCAAATCCGTTCAGGTGTCGAAATGACTGAGGAAGAGCGTAACGCTAAGAATGATGCCATTTATGACCGTATCGTTGGTTCACAAGTAGAACACAAGAAACTCAATAAATATGTTCCAAGCAAAGCAGACCAATCCGATAAAACTCGTTATGACATTAACAATCTCCCACAAGAGATTAAAGATGAGTTGAATTACTATGTGGTAGACCTTATCAACCAAATGCGCCACCAACTTGGACTATCAGATGTTGTTCTTTCAAAAACCTCTTTTGAGTTTGCTGATAAGATTGCAAAAGAATATTTGAAAGTGAACTTCTCTAATGCTATGAAGGAAAGCTATTACGCTAAAGGTGGTGTCGGTCACTATGCTAAAGGTGTTAACAAAGTTGCCAAAGAATATGGCATGCCTACAACAGATGCCGAGGAAGAAAGCAAGGGTGAACAATATTATGAAAATACTGTAACTACTTATGTTTTCCATGATTTTGACGATGCTGACGGGATTTATCGTAAAACTCTCGGTGAAATGAAAGAGCAGTTATATAATGATCTCATCATGCTTGTGTCAACTAAAGGTGACTATGCACACACTCAGGGTATTCTTAATTTTGACTATGCGAAAGAAACTGTCTATTTTGGTGGAGTCGCTCAAAGTAAAACAGACGATTTTTACACTACTCACTTCTTGACTTCTATTCACGATTCTCTTGTAGATGGTTCTAAATGGGATAAAACACCTATTGCTAACCCACTAAGTGATGAAGTCATTGAGCGTAAATTGAGCGAAGCTCGCCAAGTCCTTGCTGATGCTATGACTGCTCGCGACAATGCACAAGCCAAACTTGAAGCAACAACAAAAGCAGAATCAGATGCTAAACTTGCACTTACAAACGCAGAAGCTAATTTGACTGCTTTGAAGAATGGTGAAAGTCCACTTGCGAATGCACAAAAGGCTTTCGATGAAGCGAAAGACCGTCATGACAAAGCAGTGGTAACTCTTTCTAATGCGAACGCTCTTGTTAATACATTGACTGCTACACAGTCTGTAAAAGAAGAAGCTCTTAAAGATGCACAAGCAAAACTTAAAGATGCTGAGCAAGTTCTTAAAACTGCACAAAATGAACTGAAAGCAGAAGAAGACAAGATGAAAGAGCTTGAAGCAGTTGCTACAAGCAAAGCTCAAGCGGTATCTCTTGCTAAGAAAGCACTTCAAGATGCTGAAGTTGAAGTTAAACAAGCCGAAAAAGAGCTTGCAGATCTTAAAGGTGCGCATACTCGTTTGAACGAAGCGAAAGCAGAGCTTGAAAAAGCTGAAACTGAGCTTAAAGATGTGTATAAGGCGCAAAACAAAGCTAAACTAGATTACGAAGCTAAGAGCCTTGCAGCAGACCAAGCTCAAACTGCTTACGAAACTGCTAAAGCGAAGTTTGAAGAAGCTGAAACAAAACGCTTGGCTGAACTTGCAGAAGCAAAACGTAAAGAGCTTGAAAAAGCAGGTTACAAACCAGTACCAGTTGTAGATGGTAAAGGGAATGTTGTTGATTACACAGTAGATCAAGTTACTGTAGGAACTAAAGACGATAAAACCTATCAAGCGCCTGCACAAGCTACAAATGCAAAAGCAGAACCTAAGAAACAGCTTCCAAATACAGGAACGAAAGAGTCAGGACTTTTAGCATTGCTTGGAGCAAGTGTTGGACTACTTGCTTTAGCTGGAAAACGAAAATATAGATAAAATAGAAAGGGCGTTACTGCCCTTTTTATGCTATATTTGAGTAAAATTCGAATGTTTATACTGTAAGAGTTTTTTTCTAGGCTAAAAAATGGTATAATAGCATGTAAAACTAGAAATAATAAGGGAAAATAAAAATATTTTTCCGAAAGATAGGTGACATATGAAAATAAGTAAAAGGCACCTGCTGAATTATTCCATTTTGATTCCTTATTTACTGTTATCCGTTTTAGGATTGATAGTAGTTTATTCGACAACTAGTGCGACCCTTATTCAGGAGGGGAAAAGTGCATTATATCTAGTGCGAAATCAGGGGATTTTCTGGATAGCCAGTTTATTCTTAATAGCCTTAATCTATAAATTAAAATTAGGATTTCTTCGTAATGAGCGGTTGCTCTTTATCGTTATGTTTGTCGAGTTGATACTCCTAGCTCTGGCACGGTTAATAGGTAGTCCCATCAATGGAGCATATGGCTGGATCAAGGTTGGTCCCATCACGATTCAACCAGCAGAGTATCTAAAGATTATTATCATTTGGTACTTGGCTCAGCGTTTTTCAAAACAACAAGATGAGATAGCAGTTTATGACTTCCAAGTTTTAACCCTCAATCAGTGGTTGCCAAGAGCCTTTAATGATTGGCGTTTTGTCCTCTTGGTCATGATTGGTAGTTTGGCAATCTTCCCTGACCTTGGAAATGCAACCATTTTGATTTTAGTATCCTTACTCATGTATACCATTAGTGGGATTGCCTATCGCTGGTTCTCAACTATTCTGGGCTTACTAGCTGGTGTCTCTATGATTTCCTTAACAGCCATTCGCTTTATCGGTGTTGAAAAATTCTCAAAGATTCCTGTCTTTGGTTATGTTGCCAAGCGTTTCAGTGCTTTTTTCAACCCCTTTAATGACCTAGCAGGATCTGGACATCAGTTAGCTAATTCTTATTATGCAATGGTTAATGGTGGCTGGTTTGGTCTTGGTTTAGGAAATTCCATTGAAAAACGAGGTTATCTACCAGAAGCCCATACAGACTTTGTCTTTTCGATTGTGATAGAGGAGTTTGGATTTGTAGGAGCTAGTCTTATTTTGGCTCTTCTATTCTTCTTGATTCTTCGTATTATTTTGGTAGGTATTCGAGCGAGAGATCCTTTCAACTCAATGGTGGCAATCGGTATTGGTGGAATGATTCTGATACAGGTATTCGTTAACATTGGCGGTATATCAGGCTTGATCCCTTCAACAGGGGTAACCTTCCCCTTCCTATCGCAAGGAGGAAATAGTCTCTTGGTGCTATCAGTAGCCATCGCTTTTGTGTTGAATATTGATGCCAGTGAAAAACGTGCCAAACTCTATCGCGAATTAGAAGCGCAACTCTAAGACATAATATAACAAGGAGAAAAAAATGTCTCTTCAAAAGTTAGAAAATTATAGTAACAAAACGGTCGTACAAGAAGAAGTGCAAATCTTGACAGATATGCTGGAAGATATCACAAAAAATATGCTTCCTGCTGAAACCTTCGATAAGATTATGCACT
This sequence comes from Streptococcus sp. HMSC034E03, assembly GCF_001811505.1. Classification (GTDB taxonomy): domain Bacteria; phylum Bacillota; class Bacilli; order Lactobacillales; family Streptococcaceae; genus Streptococcus. The sequence continues at coordinate 27,673 of NZ_KV804982.1, read as the reverse complement.
TGAAGGAACTTTCTTCAAAACTTGACTATCAAGGGCTAGATAAAGTAGTAACAGGGCTTTCAAATGATGAGATGGTCTACATTTCTAGATACTTCTCTATTTTGCCTCTTTTAATTAACATCTCAGAAGATGTTGACTTGGCTTATGAGATTAACCATCTAAATAATGTCGATCAAGACTATCTGGGTAAATTGTCAACAACTATTAAAATGGTGGCTGAAAAAGAAAACGCTGCTGAGATTCTTGAACACTTGAACGTGGTGCCAGTTTTGACAGCCCATCCAACTCAGGTTCAACGTAAGAGTATGTTGGATTTGACCACTCATATCCATACCCTTTTACGTAAATATCGTGACGTGAAAATGGGACTCATTAACAAGGAAAAATGGCATAATGATCTTCGTCGCTATATTGAAATCATCATGCAGACAGATATGATTCGTGAGAAGAAACTAAAAGTAACCAACGAAATCACTAATGTGATGGAGTACTACAATAGTTCCTTCCTACAGGCTGTTCCTAACTTGATGCTAGAGTACAAACGTCTAGCGAAAGAGCAAGGAATTGATCTTAAACAAGCAAAACCTATTACTATGGGAATGTGGATTGGTGGAGACCGTGATGGAAATCCTTTTGTAACTGCTGAGACACTTCTGCGTTCTGCTACCATTCAAAGTGAAGTGATCTTGAACTACTATATTAGCAAGATTTCTAGTCTCTATCGTACCTTCTCTCTCTCGACGAATTTATCAAAAACTAGTAAAGCTGTTGAAGAAATGGCTGCTCAGTCTGGAGATACATCAGTCTTTCGTGAAAAAGAACCTTATCGTCGTGCCTTTCATTTGATTCAGTCCAAATTGATTCAAACTCTCTTGAATTTAAAAGAATGGTCTGTTGTTGGCTCGTCAGCTGATGAACGTCATCCTGTTGAACGTCTTCTTGGTACTCAAGGGCATCAACAAGGAGTGATTACAGATTATATTAGCAATCGACTTTCAGGAGCTATTCAAGAGCTAGCTGAAGATCGTCCACCATTTTACGAAACAGTTGAAGAGTTTAAAAAAGATCTATATACCATTAAGGATTCATTACTTGAAAACAAGGCAGAGTCCTTACTCACAGGTGAATTTGCAGAACTTTTAGAAGCTGTAGAAGTATTTGGTTTCTTCTTGGCTTCCATCGACATGCGTCAAGATTCAAGCGTCCACGAAGCCTGTGTAGCAGAATTGTTGGCATCTGCTGGAATCAATGACCACTATAGTGATTTATCAGAAGATGAAAAATGCGACTTGCTTTTACATGAATTGTTAGAAGATCCTCGAATCTTGTCTGCAACTCATGCTGAGAAGTCTGAACTTCTCGAAAAAGAATTAGCTATTTTCAAAACGGCACGTGAATTAAAAGACCGTTTAGGAGAAGATGTCATTCGTCAAACGATTATCTCTCATGCAACCAGCGTGTCAGATATGCTTGAGTTGGCTATCATGCTCAAAGAAGTTGGTCTGGTAGATGCTGAAAAAGCGCGTGTTCAGATTGTTCCACTCTTTGAAACAATTGAGGACTTGGACCATTCTGAAGAAACAATGAGAAAGTATTTCTCTCTACCACTTGCTAAGAAATGGATTGCTTCTAAAAACAATTACCAAGAAATCATGCTTGGCTACTCTGATAGTAATAAGGATGGCGGTTATCTATCATCTTGTTGGACACTTTATAAGGCCCAACAACAATTGACAGCTATTGGTGACGAATTTGGAGTCAAAGTAACCTTCTTCCATGGTCGTGGTGGTACCGTTGGCCGTGGTGGTGGCCCTACTTATGATGCCATTGCTTCTCAACCGCTCAAGTCAATTAAGGATCGTATTCGATTGACAGAGCAAGGGGAAGTTATCGGAAACAAATACGGAAACAAGGATGCAGCTTACTATAACCTTGAAATGTTGGTTTCAGCAGCTATCAACCGTATGATTACCAAGAAGAAGAGTGATACCAATACGTCAAATCGCTATGAAGCAATCATGGATCAAGTAGTAGAACGTAGTTACGATATCTACCGTGAACTCGTATTCGGAAATGACCATTTCTATGATTATTTCTTTGAATCTAGTCCAATCAAGGCTATTTCAAGTTTCAATATTGGTTCTCGTCCAGCAGCTCGTAAAACAATCACTGAAATTGGTGGTCTACGTGCTATTCCTTGGGTATTCTCATGGTCACAAAGTCGTGTCATGTTCCCAGGTTGGTATGGAGTTGGTTCAAGCTTTAAGGAATTTATCGATCAAGATCCTAAAAATATCGAATTCCTTCGTGATATGTATCAAAATTGGCCATTCTTCCAATCACTCCTATCCAATGTCGATATGGTCTTGTCAAAATCAAATATGAACATTGCCTTTGAATACGCTAAACTGTGTGAAAGTGAAGAAGTACAAGCAATCTACTATACTATCTTGGATGAATGGCAGTTGACTAAGGATGTTATCTTGGCTATTGAAGGCCATGAGGAGCTGTTGGCAGAAAATACTTATTTGAAAGACAGTCTCAACTACCGCATGCCTTATTTCAATATCCTTAACTATATTCAGTTGGAATTGATTAAGCGTCAACGTCGTGGTGAGCTATCTTCAGATGAAGAACGATTGATCCATACAACTATCAACGGAATTGCTACAGGATTACGTAATTCAGGTTGATATAAGCTCCATTTTCCAAAAACCGTAGGAATTTTCGTAATTTTTTAAAATATTTTATGAAAACCCTTGACAAGTTTTAGTAAAATGATATAATTTAAGCATTCAGAAAGTAATCATTGAAATTTTTTAGAGAGTCTGTGGTTGGTGGAAACAGATAGGTGAAAGTGATGAAAATTGGGCTGAATGTTATTAAGAATTTGAAATCATAAGAATTCGGTGAGCACACCTTACAGTGCAACTCGTTTTAGCGAGTAAGAGCGATAGGACTAGTTCCTATAATTGAGGTGGCACCGCGCATCGACGTCCTCACACAAGTTTTTTGTGTGAGGACTTTTTCTATGGGGAGGAAAAAATTATGGAAATCAAACGATGGCGTCGCTTGAATAAGTGATTGAATAAAAAATAATAAGTTAAGAAGAAATAAGGAGAAAATTATGAAAAACAAACGTCTACTCGGTATTATCGTAGCATTAGCACTTGTAGTTGGAGGAAGCTTGGTATATTCTAGCTTAACGAAACAAGAAACTAAAACTGAGACAGCTAATAAAACAGCTAAGGTTGGTGTTCTTCAGTTTGTAAGCCACCCATCGCTTGACTTGATCTACCAAGGTATCCAAGATGGACTTGCTGAAGAAGGTTATAAAGGTGACCAAGTCAAAATCGACTTTATGAACTCAGAAGGTGACCAAAGTAAGGTTGCGACAATGAGTAAACAATTGGTGGCAAATGGAAATGATGTCGTTGTCGGTATTGCAACACCAGCAGCTCAAGGTCTTGCAAGTGCAACAAAAGACCTTCCTGTTATCATGGCAGCTATCACAGACCCAATTGGTGCTAACCTTGTACAAAACTTGGAAAAACCAGGTGGGAACATCACTGGGGTGTCTGACCACAACCCTGCTGAACAACAAGTTGAATTGATCAAAACATTGACTCCTGATGTCAAGACGGTTGGAGCGCTTTATTCAAGTAGCGAAGATAACTCAAAATCACAAGTTGAAGAATTCAAAGCCTACGCTGAAAAAGCTGGTTTGAAAGTAGAAACATTTGCAGTTCCATCAACTAACGAAATTGCTTCAACAGTGAACGTTATGACTGGTAAAGTAGATGCAATCTGGGTTCCAATCGATAACACAATCGCATCTGCATTCTCAACTGTAGTATCAAGTAACCAAACAGCTAAAAAACCAATCTACCCAAGTGCGACTGCCATGGTAGAAGCTGGAGGTTTGGCATCAGTCGTTGTTGACCAACACGATCTTGGTGTTGCTACTGGTAAAATGATTGCCAAAGTCTTGAAGGGTGAAAAACCTGCAGATACACCAGTCAATGTCTTCTCAACTGGTAAATCAGTGATCAACAAAAAAGTTGCTCAAGAACTTGGAATCACTATTCCTGAATCAGTTCTCAAAGAAGCTGGTCAAGTAATCGAATAAGAATAAAGGAGGAGTTGGAGACATCTCCTCCAATTTTTAGAATAAAGGAAACGAATCAAACATGCTAATATCTATTATTTCACAGGGATTGGTCTGGGCTATCCTAGGTTTAGGAATCTTTATGACCTTTCGAATCTTGAACTTCCCAGATATGACAACTGAGGGTTCCTTCCCACTTGGAGGAGCAGTAGCAGTTACTCTAATTACCCAAGGAGTCAATCCTTTTCTTGCTACTTTAGCAGCCATAGGAGCAGGTTGTCTTGCTGGTTTAGCAGCTGGACTATTGTATACCAAAGGGAAAATTCCAACACTCTTGTCTGGAATTCTAGTCATGACTTCTTGTCATTCTATCATGCTCATGATTATGGGACGGGCTAACCTTGGACTCTTAAACACCAAGCAAATCCAAGATGTTCTTCCATTCTCATCTGAGGTTAATCAATTACTGACAGGTTTAATCTTTGTGACTTTGGTTATCCTTCTCATGCTTTTCTTCCTAGATACCAAACTTGGACAGGCTTATATCGCTACGGGGGATAATCCAGATATGGCTCGTAGTTTTGGTATCAATACTGGACGTATGGAGCTTATGGGCTTGGTCTTGTCAAATGGTGTAATCGCACTTGCTGGCGCACTTATCGCTCAACAAGAAGGTTATGCGGATGTCTCTCGTGGTATCGGAGTTATCGTAGTTGGTCTTGCCAGCTTGATTATCGGTGAGGTTCTCTTCAAGAGTCTTACCCTAGCAGAACGCTTGGTTACTATTGTAGTTGGTTCCATCAGCTATCAATTCTTGGTATGGGGAGTTATTGCTCTTGGCTTTAACACTAGCTACCTCCGTTTGTACAGTGCTCTTATCCTAGCAACTTGCTTGGTAATTCCAACCCTTAAGGATAAATACTTGAAAGGAGTCAAGTTAAGCAAATGACAGCAATTGTAGAATTAAGAAATGCCACAAAAATTGTGACAAATGGCTTTGACGAAGAAAAGATTATTCTAAACGATGTTTCACTTGATATTTATGAACATGACTTCATCACAATCTTGGGGGGAAATGGTGCAGGGAAGTCAACCCTCTTTAATAGCATTGCAGGAACGCTACCCTTGACTAGTGGTAGCATTCGTATCATGGGTGAGGATGTGACTCATTTCAGCCCAGAGAAACGTGCTAAGTATCTCTCTCGTGTCTTCCAAGATCCAAAAATGGGAACTGCCCCTCGTATGACCGTTGCAGAAAATCTCTTGATTGCAAAGTTCCGTGGAGAAAAACGTGGTCTCTTTCCAAGAAGACTCTCAGCTTACAAGGAAGAATTTCAAGCAACCATTGAGAAGGTGGGAAATGGTCTAGAAAAACACTTGGATACACCGATTGAATTTTTGTCAGGTGGACAAAGACAGGCTTTGAGTCTATTGATGGCGACCTTGAAGCGTCCAGAGCTCCTTTTACTGGATGAACACACAGCTGCTCTTGACCCTAAAACAAGTGTCGCCTTGATGGAATTGACAAATGACTTTATCAACAAGGACCATCTAACAGCTTTGATGATTACTCACCATATGGAAGATGCTCTCAAGTATGGAAATCGCCTCATTGTCATGAAGGAAGGGCGAATCATCCAAGATTTAAACAAGGATGAAAAAGCCAAGATGAAAATTTCTGATTACTATCAACTGTTTGAGTAATTGATTTTAAATAATTGAGATAAAAAACTTAGAAGTAGGCTTTTGCTTCTAAGTTTTTTGTATTAAAGGGAGATTATCTAAAAATGGTCTGGATTCCACCGTCTAAGATTTTATAGTATAATGATTATAAGGAAAATGTTGCTAAAGATAAAAAACTTATAAAAAAGGGTTTTGCGTCTAAATTTTATCTTGTCTCTAAAATAAGGTATCTAAAATGTATTTTTACTTTGTAAATTATAATAAGTTCTAGATAAGGAAAAAGTCATGAAAAAAATTTTAAAAATCATACTCATAACTGTAGTAGGTTTTCTAACTTTGTTTAGTCTAGATCGTGTCTATCAAAAGAATTATTATAAGGGAGTGTATGAATCTTTAAGTAATGTCTTTTTAGAAATGAACTATGCAGAAACCCATAGTGGTATTTTACCTGGTCTCGCTGATTTTAGTAAAGCTGTTGACGGGAGTCAATCGTTTAGAGATCCAGACAGGATAATTTCCATAGGACTTGATGCAGGCTTGTCTGAAAATGAAAGTTTAGAAGTGATTGTAGGTTTTGAAGAAACTTTTATTATTGAATATCAGCAACTATTATCTGATGGGAGATATCTTTATATAAAATATGACTACAATGATAAGAAACTCAGCCAATCAGTCGAAATCTCAGATTCTAAATGGTCGGTAGCATATGACTTAGCTAGTTACAATATACTACACAAGGATGGGGGAAAACTAGATTTAGAGGCATATAAAGAATTATCACGTCAGTCAAAAACAGGGGACTCGATACCCAATTTTTACCTAACAAATCCCAACGAAGTACTAGAGTATTTAAAGCCTTATGGGATTGATAAAGCTTGGATTAAAGAAAAATCCCACTTTATGCTCTATGATGTTGTTCTAGAACGCTGGTTTAAAAATGGTAGTCAACGTTACTCCGTTGATAATCTTGGGGATGTAGAGATTGTGCCACTAAGTTTTTCTGAATAGGATGATACCCAAGCAATGGAGCTGTTAAAAGAGAAGAATAATGTTGTTTATCAGTTTCTCCAAGATTTAAGTAAGGAAAAAGTCAATGAAAAAAATTTTAAAAATCATACTCATAAC
>NZ_KV804982.1:0-20657 GCF_001811505.1 Streptococcus sp. HMSC034E03 | reverse complement strand
TATCAGCAACTATTATCTGATGGGAGATATCTATTTATTAGATACAATTATAAGAATAAAAATCTTAAACCAACTATCGAAATTTCGGATTCTAAAAGTTCACTGGCATACTACTTAGCTGGGTATAATATAAGAAATAAGGATAGCGGGGAGATAAATTTGGAGTCGTATTTTAAGAGAGCGGGCACTGTGGAAAAACCAAATTTTTACTTAACTAATCCCAACGAAGCACTAGAGTATTTAAAGCCTTATGGGATTGATGAAGCTTGGATTAAAGAAAAATCTCACTTCATGCTCTATGATGTCGTTCTAGGACGCTGGTTTAAAAATGGTAGTCAACGTTACTCCGTTGACAATCTTGGGGATGTAGAGATTGTGCCATTGAATTTTTCCAAATAGATTGTCCTACTTATGCAAAAAGTACTTTCTATCAAGTGTAAAATGTATGACTTGGAAAAAGATGTTTATATATATATATTAGGACGATGATTGAAATTTTGTGTTTAAATACGGTAAATAGTTATCTTCCATGTTCTACTGAAAAAATATCGAAGGATACTCCTAATTCAGATTATTGGAGCTAATTATAGATTGGATAAGTAATGTAACTTGATTGAAGGGAGAATATGATTTTGTGTTTAAGAAGTTCTTTTAAGTTTTATGATAGAAGATGATAAAAATGTAGTAGTAGGCTTTATAAGAAATTTCAAATCTTTATATAAAAATCTGATTTGCACGATTATATTGATTAACAAGAAAGAGGTCGCTAAATGAATAAAAAAATGTTTTATACCTTATCTATAGGGGCGTTTTTAATCATGCTACTACCGCTCGCTTTCATTTTTTTAAAGCCACGATATAGTAATGTTTTTGAAGAAATTTATCATGACGAGTACCGTCATGCCACAACTTCTTTTTTACGTACCAATTCTACTTTAAATAGAATACCTGATATGGAAGTAAATAAAACAGGAGGTCTACTTTACGGTTCAACTATGGAAAAGTATCGTTCAGAGGCCTTACCTACAGGAGTTGAGGGGATTTCGTACAGTTTTCATTATCCAGATGGTAAACAAGATAGTGGAGAAATGTCTATAAACTTTCGATTCATGCATAGTAGTGGAGTGATTATAGATATATATTATAAGTATAATCACAAATCTGATGAATTGGTTCAGTCTCTAAGCATTATTGATGAAAAAAGGTTGACAGAACCTAATCAAATTATGGAGTATGTACAAGATAAAAAAATGGATCTTTCACCATACTTTACTAAAAGTGAAGAATTGTTACGAAATAAGATTATTCCAGACTGGCTTTCCGTCTATCCTAGTCAGTTTTCAGTTGAAAATTGGGGTAATGTAAAAGTTATTTCCGAATACATACTGGATTAAAGAAATATCCTAAAACTGTTTACGGATGAGGTGAATCATATGAAGAAACAAAAAGAAGGCGTGATAAATAATATTATTTATGTGAATACAAGTTACCAAGATTCAAAGTGTCGAATTTATCCGACAATAACAAATTTATTTGGTATTTTGAGAGAAATTATCCAAACAGAAGAAACTACAGAAAGCATTCTGATTACCCCTTTCTATATCAACGAAAAATTGGATTTTCAGGAAGAATTAGATATTGGAGTTTTCTATCTCAAGTGTGCGGACACTGTAACTGTAGAAGATAAACAGAACTTTTTAAGAAAACAAATGTATTGGTTAAATCCAGATTCTGATTATAAAATCCTTGAGAATTACATATCAATGGAAGATGTAGAACATACGAATTTTTTAGTAGAAAAGAAAGATATTACTGGTTTTCAAGATAGTATTAATAGATATATGGATTATCTGATGATTCGAGGGATTCCTCAAATGATGGAATGGCTTTACGATATGACTAAACTAGATGCAGCATCCCTCCCATATGGGTATTTTTGTTTTGAGATTGTATCAAGTTGAGTTTCTTTGAAAAATTTAAATGAGGAATAAATTGAAAAAATCAGATTTCGTTATTTTAACCATCTTACTGTTTACTGTATCCATCCTAACTCTTGTGATTTGTAATATAAAATGGGAAATCATCACTTTAGGTGCAAATGAAGAGACAAAGGTGCATGTAAACGGACACTCTGAGAGTTTGGACTCCATAATCCATGTAGAGGTCATTCCAGTTACTACAGATGGAAAGATAAAGCTTGTGCGAGGCGATGATTGGTTTGATCCTGAAAAAGGAATTGGATATAATATTAAGGATTCTAGGATTGAAACCTATCATTATAATGAAAAAACACAAAGCTGGGATGTAACGATGTTAGAGAATCCTCATAATGGCATTGGTGTCGATCGCGAAGGTATTATCATGGATCCACCTCAAAAGACACTTTTTTCATTTGCTTCAAAAAAAGGATTTGAAATCAAAATAAAGAATTTATCTAACCAAACTGTTAAGATTAAAGTAAAAGTGACATATGATTAAGATTTGGTAATTTGATAGTTTAGAAAGCAATAGATTCAAATAGTAGATTGATTAGAATCAAACCGGTCAAATCCTGCTAATTTTCAAATTGAAGTACCAAAATCAAATAGAAGTCATAAATATGAATAGGAGAAAGAAATGATATTACGAGACATATTTGATGCAGCTCAAGAAGGAACGTTTGAAGAGTTTCATTCGCTCTACAAGGGAGATGTCAATCAAATTACACATGAGAAGTTGAATCTGTTAAAGATGGTTTTAACTAGCAATACTTTGCTAGATGAAAAACTAAAGATTATTCAGTTTCTTATTGATGAAAAAATTGATGTTAATTGTTTAGACTCATATAATAGAAATGCCTTACATAATTTGTTTCAATTTAAAGCGAATTGGAGAGTAGATGTTGAGTATGCAACTAAGGTCATGTCAATGTTGTTGAAAGCAGGGATAAATGTTAACCAAGTTGATAAATATGGGGCAATTCCATTGATTGCTGCGATTACAGTCTTGAAATTAACAACCAAGGAAGCCTTGCCTTTATATGAGATGTTGATTGCTAGTGGTTCTGATATTCACCATAAAGATTTTCAAGGGAAGTCAGCTATAGATTATGCGAGAGAATTCAGTTGGAGACAAGATTTATTATCTGAAAATGGAGGGTTACTTGCTGATGAATAATAGTGATTTTGGTGGATTTATGGTTTCAAATAATGTAATAAATGGCTATCCGATTCAGTACACTTATAGAGAGAAATCTTCAATTTCTCAGTTAAATGGCTGGACAATATTATCTTCTATCGATGATGAAGAATATATTTCTAATCCTGATAATTTTACAATTCTAGGTGCGACAAGTATACTGCAAATTGCTCCGGTTCTACTAGAAATTTTTCCTGCAAAATATGGAACAGATTTGTTTTGGCTATACAAGGACAATGTACATATAGGATTTTATGATTTAAAGTCAGAAAGAGAAGCTACTATTACAGAGATTTTGCAATAATCTTTTCTGAATGACTATGGTATATTTAAAAAAACCAAATGAATCATTAAGCCAAGTAACTTTAAAAAATTTTAGAAATTCAGATAAAGGCATTGTTTTATAAAAAGCAGGCGATAAAAACATGGCATACACACAAGAAGATTTTCAAGAATGGACTTTCCTCATTTGCTTTTACTAGGGAGTTTGCTGAGGAATAAGGCCTTCATTTAGACTATAGCATGCAGTATTTGGATGATTTGGAGTCTTAGATATTGGCTCACAAGGGAGGATATTAAAGTGACGATAGAAACAGAGTTGAAAAAAATAAGTAAAAGTTTATCTTTAATAAATGACAGTCAAACCTCTAACAAGATATCTTCTACTAATTTAGAAAATATAAATGATATTTTAAATGATTATCTACCCCTTCATTTGAAATGGATAGAGAAGGGAAATTCTTGGATTGTTAAGTCATTAAGTGAGAATCGTCAATTAGATAGACAAGCCTTTTCTCAGTTACTTGTAGGAGTTAGAAATCTGTATCTTGATTTAGAGGAACTTCAAGATTTACTGATTGAAGTATCAAATAAAATAGATGAAAATTAGAGGTTTAAAACGTAAAATGGAATAATGGAGGTATATATGACATCAGAGCTAGAAACTAAAAATGAAGAATGGGTAGAAGTCTTTAAAGGTTTGATTCCTGTAGATAACTATAGATTAAAGGTCTTGTTGACAAATTTGTCAGATGCTCAAGAAATTAGGCTGATTGGAGAGCAGAACCGTTTTAAATTATCATGTATTTATTATGATGAAGCACGAGTCTTTAGCAGGAAATTGTATTTATCTGCAATTCTGGATAAAGAGATGTTTAAAAAATTTGAAAAAAATAATTTCCAAAATGTCATTTACGAAGTCAAGAATAGTCAATTAGTGAAGAAACTGGAATACACATCATATTATGACCCAGGAACTTTGCATTCACGGCATTATATCATCATAACTCAAGATAGTGTACTGGATATTCTTGTTTCTGCAAATTTGAAATTAAGTATCAGTCAATACTAGAACATTTGCTAAATAAACATGTACACCGCTGTAGTACAATTATCAGAAAATAGAACTTGGAGAATTGATATGGAAAAATGGACGGAAATTAAACCGGGCTTCATCCCTTTTGGCGACTATGGTATCGAGATAAATATAGACGGGGATACTCTAATTGCCTACTTGGAAGATTCGGAAAAATTTAAATTTATCTTTACAAAAGTTTGGGCTTTCCGTTCAGTCTACGAAAGTTTAGAATTAATAGATAGTTACTGGGAGCAAGGATTAGCAAAGAACAGACCACTTTATCTGACCAACTATATCTATGAAGTCGAGAATGCAGAATTTGGGGACTTGGTCGCTTCTGCAAATATAGTTAATAAAAAGCTCCATCACTACAAATTAATGTCGACGCATTTTTTAGTGGATATTGTATCTGAAAATGATGTAAAAGTAGAGAAAGTGACTAGCTAGTTTTATGAAATAGTCTCATGTAAAGTGTATGAAATGGTTTACTTTTTTTCAGAAATAAGCTATACTAGTTAGAGTAAACTGTGATAAAATGGAGGTATTGTCTATGGTTGACAAGAGACTCATCGAAGAGATCAAAAACAATACCAATATTGTCGAAATCATAGGAGAAGTGATTTCCTTACAAAAATCTGGACGGAACTTTTTAGGGCTCTGTCCTTTTCATGGTGAAAAGACCCCTTCCTTTAACGTGGTCGAGGATAAGCAGTTTTACCACTGTTTTGGATGTGGTCGTTCTGGAGATGTTTTTAAGTTTATCGAGGAGTATCAGCAGGTAACCTTTTCGGATGCGGTGAGGATATTAGCTGAGAGACTTGGGATTCAGATGGCAGCCCCTGTTCAAAGTTCTGTACAGCCTAGGTCTCCCCATCAAAATCTCTATGATATGCATGAGAAAGCTGCTCGTTTTTATCATGCCATTCTCATGACGACGAAGATGGGTGAGGAGGCGAGAAACTATCTCTATAAACGTGGCTTAACAGATGATGTTCTCAAGCATTTTATGATTGGTTTAGCTCCAGCAGAACGCTCTTATCTATATCAGCGTTTAGCAGATGATTATAGTGAGAAGGACTTGCTGGATTCGGGTTTGTTTTATCTATCTGAGAGTAACCAATTTTTTGATACCTTTCATAATCGCATTATGTTTCCTCTTTCAAATGATCAAGGAAAGGTGATTGCCTTTTCTGGTCGTGTATGGCAAGAGACTGATTCTCAAACTGGAAAGTATAAAAATAGTCGAGCGACGACAATTTTTAACAAAAGTTACGAATTATATCATTTGGAGAGGGTAAAAAAAGGATCGGGCAAGGCTCCTGAAATCTACCTGATGGAAGGGTTTATGGATGTCATTGCGGCTTATCGTGCTGGTATTGAAAATGCAGTTGCTTCTATGGGTACCGCACTGACGAGTGAACATGTGGAGCATCTGAAACGCTTTACCAAAAAAGTGATCGTCACCTATGACGGAGATAAGGCTGGGCAAGCTGCCACAGCTAAAGCCTTGGACGAGCTTAAAGATATACCTGTCCAAGTAGTCCAGATTCCTGACGCAATGGATCCGGATGAATATTTGCAGAAAAACTCTCCTCAAGACTTGGCTTATCTCTTAACCAATACACGCATCAGTCCTGTTGAGTTTTACATCCATCATTTCAGACCGGAAAACAGTGAAAATCTACAAGCTCAAATTGAATTTATAGAGAAAATAGCTCCCTTAATCGCCAAGGAACCCTCTATCACAGCTCAGAATTCCTACATTCACATTTTGACGGATCACTTGCCATCTTTTGACTATCAGCAAGTCGAACATATTGTCAATGAAAGTCGTGTCAGACAGAGAAAGGAGAAGGTCAAGGAGACCTATAGTCCGAGTCCTGTCACTATGTCTGTCACTAAGCAACTGACAGCAGTGATGAGAGCGGAGGCTCATATCCTCTACCGAATGATGGAACATCCCTTAGTGCTCAATGACTACCGCTTAAGAGATGACTTTATTTTTGAAACTCCAGAGTTTCAGACCTTGTATGGACTCTTGATTGATAATGGAAGTATCTCATCTGAGGATTTGGCTCATCAGACCAGAGAAGTGGAGAGTGCTTGGTATCAAGTCCTAGCCTTAGATTTGCCACCTGAGATGTCCCCTCACGAGTTAGCCGAAGTGGAAGAGTCTCGAAAAAGAGCTCTTTTGAATCAGGAAAATCTGCAAATTAAAAAGAAAGTTCAGGAAGCTAGCCATGTCGGTGATACAGACACCGCATTAGAAGAGCTAGAACGCTTAATTGCCCAAAAAAGAAGAATGGAGTAAGAATGGCAACAAAACAAAAAGAAGTAACAACCTTTGACGTCCAAGTAGCGGAATTTATTCGCAATCATAAAAAAACTGGTACAGCAACTGATGATGAAATCAATAACGCCCTCGTAATTCCCTTCACTTTAGATGTGGAAGGAATTGAGAATCTTTTGCAACGTATTCAAGATGCTGGAATCTCAATTACTGACAACGAAGGAAATCCAAGTGCGCGTGTTTTGAGCACTGAGGAAGAACCAGAGTTGACTGATGAAGATTTGATTGGTTCAACCTCTGCTAAGGTCAATGACCCTGTCCGTATGTATTTGAAAGAAATCGGGGTTGTTCCTTTGCTTACAAATGAAGAGGAAAAAGAATTGGCTCTTGCTGTTGAAGCGGGTGATATCGAAGCTAAACAACGCCTTGCAGAAGCTAACCTTCGTTTGGTAGTATCTATCGCTAAACGTTATGTTGGACGTGGAATGCAGTTCCTTGACTTGATCCAAGAAGGAAACATGGGCTTGATGAAGGCCGTTGATAAATTTGACTACTCTAAAGGGTTCAAATTCTCAACTTATGCGACTTGGTGGATTCGTCAGGCCATTACTCGTGCCATTGCTGACCAAGCTCGTACCATCCGTATCCCCGTACACATGGTGGAAACCATTAACAAGCTTGTTCGTGAACAACGTAATCTTCTTCAAGAGTTGGGACAAGATCCAACTCCTGAACAAATCGCTGAACGCATGGATATGACACCTGACAAGGTTCGTGAAATTCTCAAGATTGCCCAAGAACCTGTTTCTCTTGAAACACCTATCGGTGAAGAGGACGATAGCCATCTTGGTGACTTTATCGAGGACGAAGTGATTGAAAATCCGGTGGACTATACAACTCGTATCGTTTTGCGTGAGCAGTTGGATGAAGTGTTAGACACATTGACTGACCGTGAAGAGAATGTCTTGCGTCTCCGCTTTGGTCTTGATGATGGGAAAATGCGTACTCTTGAAGATGTTGGTAAAGTCTTTAACGTAACACGTGAACGTATCCGTCAGATTGAAGCCAAAGCTTTGAGAAAACTTCGCCAGCCAAGTCGAAGCAAACCACTTCGTGATTTCATTGAAGATTAAGCTGAGGGAGAGTGAAGATGGCTTATACAGAAGAGCAAATTGAAAATATCAAAACACGTATTTTGACAGCCTTAGAAGAAGTGATTGACCCAGAATTAGGGATTGATATTGTCAATCTAGGCTTGATCTACGAGATTCGTTTTGATGGCGATACAGGTGAGACTGAAATTGATATGACCTTGACAACCATGGGTTGTCCCTTGGCAGATCTCTTAACTGACCAAATCTATGATGCTATGACAGATGTTCCAGAAGTTACTAACGTTGAAGTCAAATTAGTATGGTATCCAGCTTGGACAGTTGAGAAAATGAGCCGTTACGCTCGTATCGCTTTAGGTATCAAGTAAGTATATTATGAAAAGAGAAATAGTGTAGACGCCAGGAATTCCCAGCTTTTATGCTATCTCTCTTTTTATTTGCTGATTTTATTTGAAGAAAATGGTATAATGGTTACTATGGAAAAAGAGAAATTACGCATCAATATGCTAAGTTCAAGTGAAAAGGTAGCTGGCCAAGGTGTGTCTGGGGCTTACCGTGAACTGGTACAGCTTTTAAAACGAGATGCGAAAGACCAACTGATCGTAACAGAAAATCTTCCAATCGAAGCGGACGTTACTCATTTTCATACCATTGATTTCCCCTATTATTTATCGACTTTTCAGAAGAAACGTTCTGGTCGTAAGATTGGCTATGTTCACTTCTTACCTGATACCTTGGAAGGTAGTTTGAAGATTCCATTCTTCTTAAAGGGGATTGTCAAACGCTATGTATTTTCTTTTTATGAGCGTATGGAGCATCTGGTTGTGGTTAATCCTACCTTCATTGATGATTTGGTTGCTGCTGGGATTCCACGTGAAAAAGTGACCTATATTCCTAACTTTGTCAACAAAGAAAAATGGCATCCACTTCCTATAGAGCAAGTTGAACAACTTCGAAAAGATATGGGAATTGATGAGAATCAGTTTGTAGTCGTTGGTGCAGGTCAGGTTCAGAAGCGTAAAGGAATAGATGACTTTATCACTCTAGCTGAGGAATTACCGGATATTACTTTTATTTGGGCTGGTGGTTTCTCATTTGGTGGTATAACGGATGGTTATGAACGCTATAAAAAGATTATGGATAATCCTCCTGAAAATCTAATTTTCCCAGGGATTGTTGACCCAGAACGGATGAGAGAGCTCTATGCCTTGGCTGATCTTTTCTTACTTCCAAGCTATAATGAACTCTTTCCAATGACTATTTTAGAGGCAGCAAGTTGTGAAGCTCCCATTATGCTTCGTGATTTGGATCTATACAAGGTCATTCTGGAGGGAAATTATAGACCAACTACTGATGTGGATGAGATGAAAGAAGCTATCTTGGACTATCGGGAGCATCCAGAAGCTCTGAGAGAATTGAAAGAAAAGGCAAAGGCTATTTCAAGAGAATACTCAGAAGAGCATTTGCTTGAAATCTGGCTAAAATTCTATCGGGAGCAAGCAGCTTTAGGAAAAAAATGAGGTAGTATATGCGAATTGGGTTATTTACAGATACTTATTTCCCACAGGTGTCGGGTGTTGCGACCAGTATTCGAACCTTAAAAACAGAGCTTGAAAAGCAAGGGCATGCAGTCTTTATCTTCACGACAACCGATAAGGATGTCAATCGTTATGAAGACTGGCAGATTATTCGTATTCCTAGTGTTCCTTTCTTTGCCTTTAAAGACCGTCGTTTCGCCTATCGTGGATTTACGAAAGCTCTTGAGATTGCAAAACAATACAAGCTGGATATTATTCATACGCAGACTGAGTTTTCTCTTGGTTTATTAGGGATTTGGATAGCGCGTGAGTTGAAAATCCCTGTTATTCATACCTATCATACCCAGTACGAGGATTATGTCCACTATATCGCTAAGGGGATGTTGATTCGTCCAGGTATGGTTAAGTACCTTGTGAGAGGCTTCCTTCATGATGTTGATGGAGTGATTTGTCCAAGTGAAATTGTGCGAGACCTTCTATCAGATTATAAGGTCAAAGTAGAAAAACGAGTTATTCCTACAGGGATTGAGCTAGCCAAGTTTGAACGACCTGAGATTGGACCAGAACATATCGTAGACTTACGGGTTAAACTAGGTATTAAGGAAGATGAAAAGATGCTTCTTAGCCTTTCGCGTGTGTCTTATGAGAAGAATATTCAGGAGGTACTAGCTGCATTTGCAGAGGTTCTAAAAGAAGAACAAAAGGTGAAATTAGTCGTTGCTGGTGATGGGCCTTATCTGGAAAATCTCAAGGAGCAAGCAGCAGATTTACAGATTCAAGATTCTGTTATTTTTACAGGGATGATTGCCCCAAGTGAGACCGCACTTTACTATAAGGCTGCTGACTTCTTCATTTCAGCTTCAACTAGTGAGACGCAAGGCTTGACCTATCTTGAAAGTCTTGCAAGTAAGACTCCGGTAATAGCTCATGGAAATCCCTATCTTGATAACCTCATCAATCATAAAATGTTTGGAACTCTTTATTATGAAGAGAGAGATTTAGCAGGGGCTATTTTAGAAGCTTTAATTGCAACTCCAAAGATGGATGAGAAACTTTTGGCTGAAAAATTGTATGAAATTTCGGCTGAGAATTTTGCTAAGAGAGTGCATGAATTCTATCTAGATGTTATTATTTCAAATAATTTTGAAAAAGAATTGACTGCAGATGAACCTGTTACGAAACGGATTTTAAAGACAGTATTTTACTTGCCACAACAGGCAGTTTCAGTTCCAGTCAAAAGTTCTAAACGAATGTTAAAAGCATCTAAGAAACAGTTGAATGATTTGAGAGATTATTGGAATGATTAAGATCATCGAAGAAAGGAAATGAAGAAATGAAAAAGAAATTTATGAGAAGTAGTCGAGATCAAAAAATTGGTGGAGTATGCGCTGGTCTAGCTAATTATTTTGATATTGATCCTACGATTGTACGTGTAATCTGGGGAGTTCTAGCTTTTTGTTATGGTAGTGGACTGATTGCTTACTTGATTTTATGGGCAATTGCTCCAGTTTCGGAAGAATATTAAAAATAGGGAATTATAGAAAAGGAGAGAATAATGGCATTTGGTGATAATGGAAAACGTAAAAAAACATTTTTTGAGAAATTGACACTATTCGTCGTTTTGATTATGTTGTTTGTAACCTTAGCAGGTATCTTTGCTACAGCCATTGGTGTATTTAGCAGATTTTAAAATGCTAGATTTTCTAGCAAGTAGTAATAGTTGGTGACTGGGATTTCCCAGCCCTTTTTAAAGTGAGAAAAGAATATGAGTATGTTTTTAGATACAGCCAAGATTAAGGTCAAGGCTGGAAATGGTGGCGATGGGATGGTTGCCTTTCGCCGTGAAAAATACGTCCCTAATGGCGGTCCATGGGGTGGCGATGGAGGCCGTGGAGGTAACGTTGTCTTTGTTGTAGATGAAGGTTTACGTACCCTGATGGACTTCCGTTACAATCGTCATTTCAAAGCCCAATCGGGTGAAAAAGGGATGACCAAAGGAATGCATGGTAGAGGGGCAGAAGACTTGATTGTTCGAGTGCCTCAAGGTACAACTGTACGTGATGCGGAGACTGGGAAAGTTCTCACTGACTTGATTGAACACGGCCAAGAGTTTATCGTTGCTCACGGTGGTCGAGGTGGTCGTGGGAACATCCGTTTTGCGACACCAAAAAATCCTGCACCTGAAATCTCTGAGAATGGAGAACCTGGTCAGGAGCGCGAATTACAGTTAGAACTTAAAATCCTTGCGGATGTGGGTTTGGTTGGCTTCCCTTCAGTTGGTAAATCAACTCTACTCAGTGTGATTACCTCTGCAAAACCTAAAATTGGTGCCTACCACTTTACAACAATCGTTCCTAATCTTGGTATGGTCCGTACCCAGTCAGGTGAGTCCTTTGCAGTGGCAGACCTCCCTGGTTTGATCGAAGGCGCTAGTCAAGGTGTGGGCTTGGGGACTCAGTTCCTTCGCCATATTGAGCGCACTCGCGTTATCCTTCACATCATTGATATGTCAGCCAGTGAAGGACGTGATCCTTACGAAGATTATCTAGCTATTAACAAAGAGTTGGAATCTTATAACCTTCGTCTTATGGAACGTCCCCAAATCATTGTTGCTAATAAGATGGATATGCCAGAAAGCAAAGAAAACCTTGAAGAATTCAAGAAAAAATTGGCGGCTAACTATGATGAGTTCGAGGACTTACCAGCCATCTTCCCAATATCAGGTTTGACAAAACAAGGTTTAGCACCTTTATTAGACGCAACGGCAGAACTTCTTGATAAGACTCCAGAATTCCTTCTTTATGATGAGTCAGAAATGGAAGAAGAAGTTTATTATGGCTTTGACGAAGAAGAAAAACCATTTGAAATTGGTCGTGATGACGATGCAACTTGGGTTCTTTCAGGTGAAAAACTCATCAAACTCTTTAACATGACTAACTTTGATCGTGATGAGTCTGTCATGAAGTTTGCTCGCCAGCTTCGTGGTATGGGGGTTGATGAAGCCCTTCGTGCCCGTGGTGCTAAGGATGGAGATCTAGTTCGTATCGGCAAATTTGAGTTTGAGTTTGTAGACTAGGAGATAGCTATGGGAGATAAACCGATATCTTTCCGAGATGCTGATGGAAATTTTGTTTCTGCAGCAGACGTCTGGAATGAGAAGAAGTTAGAAGAACTGTTTAATCGCCTCAATCCAAATAGAGCGTTGAGACTTGCAAGGACTAAAAAGCAAGCTGAAAATAACAAATCATAAAATTAACCCGTGATATTATTATCACGGGTTTTTGCTACCGATCAAAAAATAGAGGTGGTGCAAATTGTTTGAGGCGTTCAAAGCAAGATTGAGCTTGTTCCTTATCCTCGCAGATAACCAAACAGACATCATTTCCACAGATAGTAGCCACTATTTCAGGGAAGTTTAGGGCGTCCAAGATAGATCCGAAGGATTGTGCCAAACCTGGATAGGTTTTGATAACAACCTGGTGTTGGACGGGTTGCATCATGTAGAGTGCTTCCTCCATATAGACTTCTAGCCGTTTTTCCCACTTGGATGTAGAGTCAGTGTTGATTGAATAATAGGAGTGTTCACCTTCACGAATCTTAGAAAGATTCATCAGATTGATGTCTCTTGAAAGTGTTGCTTGTGTGACCTGTACTCCGTTTTCAATCAGTAGTTCTTGTAATTCAGTTTGGGTATGAATTTTTTGTTTAGTGATTAAGGCTCGGATGAGTTGGTGTCTTTGCTCGGCTTTGTTCATCTACAGTTACCTCCCTTTGAAAAGGTATCTCAAGACTAGACTGTGCAAGATCGACAGTCAAGTGATAGTCTGTATTGTCACGTACAGTAATCTCAAAGTCTGTTGTGTAAAGAACGAGACGTACTGTATCGCTTTCTTTTAGTTTGTAAATAGTTGGTTGGAGTTCAAATTGGAATTCCATCCATTCATCAGGCTTAACTTCTTCAATTTTCAATAAATCATAACGATTTTGAAGATTGAGATAGCCTTTGGTGATAACGCGTTGAGCATTTGGACTAAATGGTAGCTCGCAAAGGTTTTCCAGCATATGGTAACGACCATTATCAATCGTACGAGCAGCCAAGACTCCTGGATACGGTTGTAGGTATTTCTTTTGACCAAGTTCGAGAAGTTGAGCAGAAAGTAAGCCTTTATTGGTACTTGATTTGAGACGGAGGTTTAGTTTAACACGACCGTTGAGATGAAGGTCTTCTGTCACTGGCAGATCAATAGTTACCTGATTGACTTTCCCTTGATAGAGTTCATTGTTAAAGGTTTGGTAGGTCTTTCCAAAACGTTCAAAGTCTGATTCTTGGTAATGATTTTCAATGACAGCTTCTTCAGTACCTAAAGAGAAAGTTTTATGGTCACTTTGATTTCCAAAATCTTCAAGAGTCATCCAGGTTTGAGGAGCAGTATTGTCTTGCCAAACGACTCTTGGAAGTTGGTAGTCAGTTTCTTGGTCCAATAATTTCTGCGTCAAAAGAGCATTCATGGATTCACGGAAATCAATAGACTGCCAATTGTTCATATAAACATGGGCGCCGTTATGGTAAAAGAGATGTTTCTTAATATTGCTTGGAAGAGCATTGAACATTTGATAGACATGTAGTGGTTTCACGTTCCAGTCTTGTGACCCGTGTGTGAAGACAACTTCAGCCTTAACTTTTTCAGCATTAATAAGGTAGTTTCTATCATGCCAAAATTGGTTATAATCCCCAGTTTTACGGTCTAGATTTTTCTTCAGTTCCTCTATAGAATTTTTATGAGCTTCGTTTCCACGAATATAGTCACCAGCTAAGAGATTACGAGAATAAGTTAATTCATCTAATGAATCGAAGTCCTCCCCTGGATACCCACCAGGGCTTGTTACCAGACCATTTTCTCGGTAATAGTTGTACCAAGAAGAAATACCGGCTTCAGCAATGATGACCTCTAAACCATCAACTCCTGTAGTAGCAAGACCATTAGACATTGTTCCTAGATAAGAAAGACCAGTAGTTGCTACCTTACCGTTGGACCAGTCAGCCTTGACTTGACGTTCACGACTATGGTCTGTAAAAGCACGACAACGGCCATTGAGCCAATCAATGACATTTTTATAGGCTTCAACTTGTCGGTAGTCACCATTAGTCATCTGACCTTGTGAATCCTTGGTTCCAAGACCTGATACATAGATATTAGCAAATCCTCTCGGAAGGAAATAATCATTGAGAGTGTAGCTACTATTAATATGAGTGAGTTTTTCTTCGGCTTCAGCCACAAGATCGGCTTGGCTAACTGGCTCAACAAAACTAATACTTGGTTCTTCTAAGCTAATCTCGTGAGGTTCTTTGACTGCTAATTCCCCTTCCATTTTGTAGAGGGCCTTATCACTAGCTTTATCATTGGTTCCCTGGTGGTATGGACTTGCAGTCATGACAGCTGGAATTTTGCCTTGGTAAGACGGACGGATGATGTTAACCTTGACTAAATCAGGTAGACCATCATTATCAGAATCAATACGACTTTCTACATAAACAACTTCACGAATAGCATTGTGAGTTGAGAAAGTAGCCAAACTCTTGCCATTGAAGTAGTGATAATCATTGTCCTCAGGGATAAGACCATCACTAACGAGCTGATCGATCAAGGTATTTCCTTTTTTAGTGCGCGTGTTAAGGACTTGATAGAGGTTATCATCTAAATTGCTGAATACGATAGGAAGTCCTGTTTTTTTATGAAAGCTTTGACCATCTTCGAAGTCTATAAGGTAGCTGAATCCAAGCAATTGAAAAACTACGGTATAAAAGATTTCTGCAGTTAATTCACGATCAGAATTGAAGAAAGTGAGTAGGTCAGTCTCCTTATCAACTGCCAAAGTTGAGAGGGGATAGTCGGTATTTTTATAATTAAAAAAACAAGTTCTGACAAAAACTTCAAACTGTTCTTTAGTTGAAAGTGCAGGGTCGATCTTGAAGCCAAGACTGGATAATTCATGTAAAGCTTGTTGCTGGCTTACAGGATAGTAACTGAATTGATTAAAACGCATAGATGCCTCCTTTGAAGAATCATTCTAAATTTATTATATCAAAAAAGCAAGGAAAATGATAGAAAAGAAAAGTGAAGTTATAGAAACTAAAATGAATAGCTGGAGATTTATAGTATAAAAAAACCATCTAGTCAAGATAGCGTTCTTGGAATTAAAAAAACTGAGAAACCAGTAAAGACGAGGTTCGCAAGCCCTGGTTGGAGTTTTTCGGGAACAAACCCTTTACCCAAGAACCCGACCGAGCCATCAGCCAAGCAGACCAACTGCTAGACTACAAAAGCTGGTCCGAGGAGGACAGGAAAATGTTTAGTCAACTACGTATGCGAGAAGAACAAGCCTTGTTACCACAGGACTATGCTTTGGAACGAGCCGAAGAAAAAGGCTTAGAACAGGGACTGGAGCGTGAGAAACTTTTTGCCTTTCTGGATATGGTTCGTCAAGGTCTTCTGGCTTCTGAATTTGCCAGCCAGCAATTGGGCATGCCCCTTGCTGAGTTTGGGTCTTTGCTATAAATGAGAATGGGAACATGTTATCGAATTAGATAGCATGTTTTATATTGTACCCTTCGATAATCTCTTTAAACAACGTCAACGTCGCATTGGATTATATATGTGACTGACTCCGTCAGTTCTTATCTACAACCTCAAAGCAGTGCTTTGAGCTGACTGTGTAAGTTCTATCCACGACCTTAAACACTGTTTTGAGTAGCCTGCGGCTAGCATTCTAGTTTGTTCTTTGATTTTCATTAAGTATTGGGTCAATAGTCAATGCTTGTTTTCGTTTTTAAACTTACTCGAATTCTAATTATGCATATGTAAAATCTTCTGTAATTAAGTATAAATCGCACTAAAATATAACTGTATAATGTTACAATTAAATATATATAAGTGCAAAAAATGCAAAATCAAACTGTCTGAAAATTCCCTACTTTTTCAAACTGTTTCTTTTATTTTTTGCGAAATTTTGAATTCGAAAAGTTTGCATATATATTGAAAATAGGGTAGAATATGAGTGTAGGTTCCTGCATACACAAGAGGATATTACTCATTCTTTTTAAGTAATAAATTTTGTTATGTAGAAGCTATATCAACTAATTCCAAAAGGAGAAAAAAAATGGAACACAAAAACTCCATGAGTCGTGTTGAACGTTTGCGCCGTGAAAAGGTCACGCGATACTCGATTCGTAAATATAGCTTTGGAGCGGCCAGTGTAGCAGTCGCTGCTCTTTTCATGTTCTTAGGTAATGGAGCTGTATCAGTTCAAGCGGATGAAATTCAGGGAAATCAGGTTACTGAAAGCGCTAAACCACAACCTGAAGAAGACAAGTCTAAGCCTGCGACAGAAGTAGCGCCAGCTTTGAACAAAACTCAACTTGAAAGCTACATTTCAGAAATTGAGACAAAACTTTCTAACGGTTTTTACGATAACAAAACTGAAGAAAGTGTTGCAGCCTTAAAAGCTGATTTAGAAGCAGCAAAAGCTACATTAGCGAATGCAACAACTCAAGCTGAACTAAAACAAGCTTACAGCAAACTTGTCACTACAGTTAACTCTAAATTAAAAAATAAACCTGTAGAGAAAAAAGAAATTCCAGCGGTAGATACAACTGAAGGAAAAGAAACTGTAGGTAAAAAAGCAGAAAACACTGAACCAAGTGCGACTAATTCACACGCCATTCCTGCAAAGGCCGAAGAAGGTTCAGGATTTAGAAGAAACGATTCAGGGGCTCCTCAAGTTACAGACACTGTAAATTATACTGATGGAGCAGGTGTACCCCGTCGTGGTGTAACATCTGCAGATGCTTCTTTATCAGGGACTGGGACTAACGGAAAAACTGTAGAAGTTACAGTTGAAACTCCAGATAGAGGTACGAGAGTTTATAGCGCATTAGTAACTAATGGAAAATGGACTGTGCCATTAGAAGAACCATTAAAAGCTAGTAGAGATGCATTTAACAAAGATCAGCATGAAACAAAAATTACAGTAAAGTATATAGATGTAAATAATATATTAAACGATGAGACACGAGTTTATCTTGGACGTCCAGAATTTGTTAACAATACAGTAGTTGCAGGACAAAAAGAAGTATTGGTAAAAGTTCCGAAAGACGCGGACAATTTATGGGTAGGATTCGCAAATTCTAATGACCTTCAAGTAGCTATGAACAATGGGAACCCTGAATCTAAAGATACATCAATACTAACTGCAACAATGGCAGATACACAAAATGATCCTATCTTCCATATAGTAAAATTAACATTCGTTCAAAACGCAATTAAAGAAGGTTCTAATGGAATTAACATACAAGCACAATCTCTTTACAGTGCGGCAGGAGGAGCTCTACCTGGAGCAACAGAAGCACCAGAAGCTAAACGTCCAACATTAACTGCAACGAACGAAGCACCTACAATAGCATCAGCAGTTGAAGGAAACAGAAAAACTGTTGCTCAAGGTGCTCAACTTGACCTTGCATCTCTTGTGACAGTAGCAGATACAGAAGATGATGCGCAAGTAACAGTAGGTAATAAAGTCCATGCTGAAGTTGTTTCAGTAAATGGTGACGCAGCAACCAAGACAGTTGATACAAATACCCAAGGCACTTATACAGTTAAGTATAAAGCTGTTGATAGCCAAGGTAAAGAGTCAAACGAGATTGAAGTTACTGTAGTTGTAAATCCTGCTGAAAACGAAGCGCCAACAGTAGAGATTCCATTTTCAAACGGTAAAGATGTCTACGTTTATGGTGCAGAGTCATCAGGTTTTGATATCAAAATAAAAGATAATTCAGGTGTTATCAAAAGTGCAACTGTTTTACGAGGAGGGAATAATTCTTTCAATCCTGTAGCAGGTGAAACAGATATGCTTGATGTACAATATGGTTATAAAGCAAATATATTTACTAGCGATACAACAGCATCTGAACAAAGTCCAGCTATAATTCATTATAGAGGGTTACCAGGTGGTGAACTGAATGCAGGACAGTTAGAAAAAGCCAAAACTACTGGACTTACTTTAGGTTGGCGATATGTTAGAGTAGTTGATAAGGCAGGTAATATGCTTGATAATATTGCTCAAGGTGACAAATCAAAAGACAGAGACCTAGGAGCATTCAACGTTATTGTAAAACCTCAGACATATAAATACGATCCAGTTGAGTTAGCGAATGCAAATAAAGTTTTAGTTACAAATCCTGCTCAACTAACAACAGAAGAACTAACAAACGTTAAAAACAGCCTTAAGGTTGAATATTCAAAAACAAATGACGATGCACAATTAGCAAGTAAAAAAGGAACTTTACTTGATGATGCTAAAACTGTAGTTGCCGATGTAACCGAGTCTGGTAATAATTTCACTGTTATTTATAAAGATGGATCAACAGATTCAATTGCCAAATCTAAACTAATCAAGAGTGGAGCAGCCCCAACAGTAAATACAACAATAAAAGCATCAGGAAGTATTCCGGATTCAGTCCCATCATCAGATTCAGAATTAACAGGTACAGGGATACCTGGAGCAACAGTTAAAGTTACTGTTAAGAATCCAGAAACAGGAGCTGTGATTTCAGAAAAAACAGCTGTAGTAGGAGAAGATGGTACTTGGAGACTTCCATTAGAAGAAGGATTAAATAGTAATACACAATTACCAGGAGCTAATGAAGCAACAAGACGCTTCTTTGCACCTAAAAATCCAGTAGAAATTACACAAGTTGTAAATGGAATAGAAACACCGTCGAAAGCAGTTTCAGTAGCAGTAGGGGAATCTAAGATTTTACCATCACCAGCAGCTAAAAATGGTACAAGTGTTGTAGCAGGAGCAAAAGAAGTAACTGTAACAGTACCACATGATGCGGGAAGATCATATTTCTTCTATACTGCTAAAGGTGCTAAATCTACGACAGAGATTGCTTTAGAACAAAGCCAAAATGGATGGTCAATCATCAAAAATGGTGATAAAGCAACTATTAAGTCAGTGGAAAAAGGAGTATCTGTTCATACAATCACATTGACAATGAACGAAAATGCACCATTCCAAGAAGGTGAAAATAAGCTAGAAATTATCAGTCATAATGGACCTTCTTCTCCTCCAAGTCGTTTTGGAAGATACAAAATTAATGTAACAAACGAAAAACCAACACTTGCTTCTAAAAATGCTCAACTAGAAACTACAGTAAATGTAGGAGATACTGTAGATCCAGTATCACTTGTTACTGTAGCAGACCATGAAGATGATAAAGATGCAACACTTGGAACTAAAGTACGTGCTGAAGTAATCTCAGTAAATGGAGATGAATCTGTTAAGACTGTGGATACAACAACTGCGGGAAGATATGAAGTTAAATATAAAGCGGTTGATAGCCAAGGAAAAGAATCAGATGTATTAACTCACACTGTAATTGTTCAAGGTCCAGCGCCAACAGTTGAGGTTCCATACTCAAATCAAGCTAATAAACAAATCTATGTTTATACAGGTGAAAAGACTGATTTAACTTTCAAAGGTGCAGATGAAACTGAAGTTAAAGATCTTTACCTACGTGGACCTGGAGATATTAGTAAAGATAATACTACAGACTATGGTTTTACAACAGGTAAAATCACTGATGGTACAGTTACTACAGGAGTAGGTGAAGTATCTGCTGACAAACGAACAGCGACTGTCAAGATGACTGGTAAAACTAATCTAGCAGCTGGTAAAGAGTGGACAAGTTTCGTCGTTTCTAAAGATAATGACGGTAAACTTTCAAACACTGATTATAGAGCGATAGATGTAGATCCTAACGCTAAAGAAAAACCAGGATATGTTCGATTCGTAGTTAAAAATCAAACATCTAAATATGATATAGCAACTCCAACTGAAAGAGTTGCTGTAACAGACCCAGCTAACGTAACGCAAGATGAGTTAGATAAAATCAAAGAAAAATTACAAATTGAGTATTCTAAGAATAATGATGATGCTAACTTAGCAGAGAAAAAAGGTAAAGCTGTAGCTGCTGAAGATGCTAAGACTAAGATTCAATCAGTAGAAAAAGATGCTAATGGAAATCTTGTAGTAACATACACAGACGGATCTAAAGATACAAGATCATTATCAGACTTTGTAGTTAAAAATCCAGCAGTAACACCAGTTAAAGATCCAGCAAA
>NZ_KV804981.1:15786-66290 GCF_001811505.1 Streptococcus sp. HMSC034E03 | reverse complement strand
ACAAACCACCCGTTTGACGGGTGGTCATGATTGTCAATTTCAGAAAATAGATAGGAAAAAGACTTTTCAATTTTGGTAAAAAGTAGTATAATGTTTCTATTATAGAAATTTTTAGAAAATTCCGAAAGAGGTTTGTTATGGGATACACAGTTGCTGTTGTCGGTGCTACAGGTGCCGTTGGTGCTCAAATGATCAAAATGTTGGAAGAATCAACTCTTCCAATCGATAAGATTCGCTACCTTGCGTCTGCACGTTCTGCAGGAAAGGTCTTACAATTCAAGGGTCAAGATGTGACCATCGAAGAAACAACAGAAGATGCTTTTGAAGGGGTTGATATTGCTCTTTTCTCAGCTGGTGGATCAACTTCTGCAAAATACGCACCTTATGCTGTAAAAGCAGGAGCAGTTGTCGTAGATAACACTTCTTACTTCCGTCAAAATCCAGATGTACCATTGGTTGTTCCTGAAGTGAATGCTCACGCCCTTGATGCTCACAACGGAATCATCTCTTGTCCTAACTGCTCAACTATTCAAATGATGGTAGCTCTTGAACCAATTCGTCAGAAATGGGGCTTGGATCGTATTATCGTATCAACTTATCAAGCAGTTTCAGGTGCTGGTATGGGAGCAATTCTTGAAACCCAACGTGAGCTTCGTGAAGTCTTGAATGACGGTGTGAATCCACGTGAAGTCAAAGCTGAAATCTTGCCATCAGGTGGTGATAAGAAACACTATCCAATTGCTTTTAATGCCCTTCCTCAAATCGATGTCTTCACTGATAATGACTACACTTACGAAGAAATGAAGATGACCAATGAAACCAAGAAGATCATGGAAGACGATAGCATTGCCGTATCAGCAACATGTGTACGTATTCCAGTTTTGTCAGCTCACTCTGAGTCAGTCTATATTGAAACAAAAGAAGTAGCACCAATCGAAGAAGTGAAAGCAGCTGTTGCTGCCTTCCCAGGTGCAGTTCTTGAAGATGATATTGCTCACCAAATCTATCCTCAAGCAGTAAATGCTGTTGGTTCACGTGATACATTCGTTGGACGTATCCGTAAAGACTTGGATGCAGAAAAAGGTATTCATATGTGGGTAGTATCTGATAATCTTCTTAAAGGTGCAGCTTGGAACTCAGTTCAAATCGCAGAAACACTTCACGAACGTGGTCTAGTACGCCCAACAGCTGAATTAAAATTTGAATTGAAATAATGTGTAGGAGTTCATTTGAACTCCTTCTTTGAAATAGAGAGGTGTTTTGTATGTCTTATCAAGATTTAAAAGATTGTAAAATTATCACGGCCTTTATTACTCCTTTTCATGAAGATGGGTCAATCAATTTCGATGCCATTCCAAAGTTGATTGAACATTTATTAGCACATCATACAGACGGAATTCTCCTAGCAGGAACAACTGCTGAGAGTCCGACTCTAACTCACGATGAGGAGTTGCAGTTGTTTGCGGCTGTTCAAAAGGTTGTCAATGGCCGTGTTCCTTTAATCGCTGGTGTTGGTACCAATGATACACGAGACTCTATTGAATTCGTCAAAGAGGTAGCAGAGTTTGGCGGTTTTGCAGCAGGACTTGCCATTGTTCCTTACTATAATAAACCATCCCAAGAAGGTATGTATCAACACTTTAAAGCTATTGCAGACGCATCTGATTTGCCTATCATTATCTATAACATTCCAGGTCGTGTAGTTGTAGAAATGACTCCAGATACCTTGCTTCGTCTAGCAGAACATCCAAACATCATTGGTGTCAAAGAATGTACCAGTCTTGCAAATATGGCCTATTTGATTGAGCATAAGCCAGAAGAATTCTTGGTATACACAGGTGAAGATGGAGATGCATTCCATGCGATGAACCTTGGAGCTGACGGAGTTATCTCGGTTGCTTCCCATACCAATGGGGATGAGATGCATGAAATGTTCACTGCGATTGAAGAGAGTGATATGAAGAAAGCGGCAGCTATTCAACGTAAATTTATTCCTAAAGTTAACGCTCTATTCTCTTACCCGAGTCCGGCACCTGTTAAGGCAGTACTCAACTATATGGGATTCGAAGCTGGGCCTACTCGTCTACCTTTGGTTCTTGCGCCTGAAGAGGATGCTAAACGCATTATCAAGGTTGTTATTGATGGGGATTACGAAGCAACCAAGGCAACTGTCACCGGAGTTCTTCGTCCTGATTACTAAAATTTTCATTATTAATAATAGAAACTTTCTAAACAAGTCAATTTGTTGGGGAGTTTTTTTCTTTTTTTACGAATAAATAGATAGAGAGAAAAATAAGGAGTCTATCATGAAAATTAAGATTGATAATTTTGAGATTTATAAGTTGAAACAAGCAGGTCTAAGTAATCAACAAGTGCTAAAGGTTCTTCAATATGGAGAAATTTATGATCAGGAATTAAGCTTAGAAACGATAGCAGAAGCATCTGAGTGTAGAAATCCAGTAGTTTTTATGGAACGTTACCATAAACTTACCTTTGAAAGTATGGAGAGATTAAGAAGTGACTTTGAAAAATTTTCTTCATTTTCAATTCTAGATGATGTCTATCCCTTTGCTCTCAGTGAAATCTATGATGCTCCAGTATTATTATTCTATAAGGGGGATTTAAATCTCCTAAAGTTGCCTAAGATTGCGGTTGTTGGAAGTCGCACTTGTAGTCAGTCAGGTACAAAATCAGTCCGTAAGGTTGTTCAAGAATTGGAGAATGAACTAGTCATTGTCAGTGGTCTTGCTAGGGGAATTGATACGGCAGCTCATATGTCTATTCTTCAAAGTGGCGGAAAAACTATTGCTGTCATTGGTACTGGCTTAGATGTCTACTATCCTCGATCGAATAAACGTTTGCAGGACTACATCGGTCAACATCACTTGCTCCTCAGTGAATATGGGCCTGGTGAAGAACCTTTGAAATATCATTTTCCAGCAAGAAATCGGATTATAGCAGGATTATGTAGGGGTGTGATTGTTGCAGAAGCTAAGATGCGTTCAGGAAGTTTGATTACATGTGAACGAGCTATGGAAGAGGGAAGAGATGTCTTTGCTATTCCAGGTAGCATTTTAGATGGTCGTTCAGATGGTTGTCATCATTTGGTACAAGAGGGGGCAAAGCTGGTTACAAGTGGTCAAGATGTCTTGGCAGAATTTGAATTTTAGAAGTCTGTAAGATTTCAATAATCAAACTTTTCTTCTATATATAGTAGTTAAGTCTTGACAGGTCTCTAAAAATGGTTTACACTTTATAAAGTTTATTACTTTGAAAAGGTGTGATAATGTGGCTACGGCAACAAAGAAGAAAAAATCAACAGTTAAAAAAAATCTAGTAATCGTGGAGTCGCCTGCAAAGGCTAAAACGATTGAAAAATATTTGGGTAGAAACTATAAAGTTTTAGCAAGTGTCGGTCATATCCGTGATTTGAAAAAATCCAGTATGTCGGTCGATTTTGAGAATAACTACGAGCCCCAATATATCAATATTCGTGGGAAAGGTCCTCTGATCAATGACTTGAAAAAAGAAGCTAAAAAAGCCAATAAAGTCTTTCTCGCAAGTGACCCGGACCGCGAAGGAGAAGCAATTTCTTGGCATTTGGCTCATATTTTCAATCTAGATGAAAATGATGCTAACCGTGTTGTTTTCAACGAGATTACCAAGGATGCGGTAAAAAATGCCTTTAAAGAACCTCGTAAGATTGATATGGATTTGGTGGATGCCCAACAAGCCCGTCGTGTCTTGGACCGCTTGGTAGGTTATTCTATTTCACCAATTTTATGGAAAAAGGTCAAGAAGGGCTTGTCAGCTGGCCGTGTTCAGTCTGTTGCTCTCAAGTTAATCATTGACCGTGAAAATGAGATCAATGCTTTTCAACCGGAAGAATATTGGACTATTGATGGAGTCTTCAAAAAGGGGACTAAGCAATTCCAAGCATCCTTCTATGGAATGAATGGCAAGAAGATGAAATTAGCTACCAATGAAGAGGTCAAAGAAGTCTTGTCTCACCTGACCAGCAAAGACTTTACAGTGGATCAGGTGGATAAAAAAGAGCGCAAACGTAACGCTCCACTCCCTTATACTACCTCAACTATGCAGATGGATGCAGCTAATAAAATCAATTTCCGTACTCGAAAGACCATGATGGTTGCTCAGCAACTCTATGAAGGGATTAATATTGGTACGGGCGTCCAAGGTTTGATTACCTATATGCGTACAGACTCGACTCGTATCAGTCCAGTAGCGCAGAACGAAGCAGCAAGTTTCATTACGGACCGTTTTGGTAGCAAGTATTCTAAGCATGGTAGCAAGGTCAAAATGCTTCAGGAGCTCAGGATGCCCACGAGGCTATTCGTCCATCTAGTGTTTTTAATACACCGGAAAGTATTGCTAAGTATCTGGACAAGGATCAACTCAAGCTTTATACTCTTATTTGGAATCGTTTTGTAGCGAGCCAGATGACAGCTGCTGTCTTTGATACTATGGCTGTTAAATTGTCTCAAAATGGGGTTCAATTTGCTGCTAATGGTAGTCAAGTTAAGTTTGATGGTTATCTTGCCATTTATAATGATTCTGATAAGAATAAAATGTTACCAGATATGGCTGTTGGAGATGTGGTCAAGCAGGTCAATAGCAAACCAGAGCAACATTTCACTCAACCGCCTGCTCGCTATTCTGAAGCGACCCTTATCAAGACTTTGGAAGAAAATGGGGTTGGACGTCCGTCAACCTACGCACCAACCATTGAAACCATTCAGAAACGTTATTATGTTCGCCTTGTGGCCAAACGTTTTGAACCAACAGAGTTGGGAGAAATTGTTAACAAGCTCATCGTCGAATATTTCCCAGATATCGTAAACGTGACCTTTACAGCTGAAATGGAAGGCAAGCTTGATGATGTCGAGGTTGGAAAAGAGCAGTGGCAACGTGTTATTGATTCCTTTTACAAACCATTTTCTAAAGAAGTCGCCAAGGCTGAAGAAGAAATGGAAAAAATACAAATCAAGGATGAACCAGCTGGATTTGACTGTGAAGTGTGTGGCAGTCCAATGGTCATTAAACTTGGTCGTTTTGGTAAGTTCTACGCTTGTAGCAATTTCCCAGATTGCCGTCATACCCAAGCAATCGTGAAAGAGATTGGTGTTGAGTGTCCAAGTTGTCATCAGGGACAAATCATTGAACGCAAAACTAAACGTAATCGCCTTTTCTATGGTTGCAATCGCTATCCAGACTGTGAATTTACATCTTGGGACAAGCCTGTTGGTCGTGATTGTCCAAAATGTGGCAATTTCCTTGTAGAGAAAAAAGTCCGTGGTGGTGGCAAGCAGGTTGTTTGTATCAAGGGTGACTACGAAGAAGAAAAGATTAAATAAGAGGAGAGTCCTGAAAGTGAATTTCAGGCTCTTTTTGGTTAGAACTTGACAAAATTCATCATTTTATGCGAAACTAGAAGAAGATTATTTTATACTCAATGAAAATCAAAGAGCAAACTAGGAAGCTAGCCGCAGGCTGCTCAAAGCACTGCTTTGAGGTTGTGGATAGAACTGACGAAGTCAGTAACATATATACGGCAAGGCGAAGCTGACGTGGTTTGAATTTGATTTTCGAAGAGTATTAACTAGGAGAAGTTATGCGTATTATCTATCTGATTATTGGATTTCTGTCATTAGCTCTGGCTATTGTTGGAGTTGTCTTGCCCTTGTTGCCTACGACTCCTTTTCTTCTGTTGTCTATTGCTTGTTTTTCCAAAAGTTCCAAGCGTTTTGAAGATTGGCTTTATCATACCAAACTTTATCAGACTTACGTAGCGGACTTTCGTGAGACCAAGTCTATTGCGCGTGAACGTAAGAAAAAGATTATTGTATCGATTTATATCTTGATGGGAATTTCCATTTATTTTGCGCCTCTTTTACCAGTTAAAATCGGTTTGGGATGTTTAACCATCTTTATTACCTACTATCTTTTTAAGGTGATTCCTGATAAAGAATAGCTTTAATAAGTAACGATTTCCCTTGATAAAAATAAAAACATATTCAAAATAATATGATATAATAAATTTAAACTAATCTTCAAGGAGAATCAAATGATTTACGAATTTTGTGCTGAAAATGTAACTTTGCTTGAAAAAGCTATGCAGGCAGGAGCTCGCCGCATCGAGCTCTGTGATAATCTAGCAGTTGGTGGAACAACTCCAAGCTACGGAGTGACAAAGGCAGCTGTGGAACTGGCGGCCGACTACGATACGACCATTATGACTATGATTCGTCCACGTGGTGGCGACTTTGTCTACAATGATTTAGAAGTTGCTATCATGCTTGAGGATATTGCTCTAACTGCTCAAGCAGGTAGCCAAGGGGTTGTCTTTGGTGCATTGACTGCTGATAAGAAGTTGGACAAGGCCAATCTTGAAAAATTGATTGCTGCATCTAAAGGTATGGAAATTGTTTTCCATATGGCATTTGATGAATTGAGCGACCAAGATCAGTTAGAAGCCATTGATTGGCTCAGTCAAGCTGGAGTGGCACGCATCTTGACTCGTGCTGGCCTATCTGGCGATTCTCTAGAGAAACGTTTTGCGAACTATCACAGAATCCTAGAACACGCTGCAGAAAAAATTGAAATTTTACCTGGTGGAGGGATTGACATGGACAACCGTCAAACCTTTATCGACCAACTGGGTGTGACACAATTACATGGAACTAAGGTTGTCTTTTAAAAAATAGAAAGGAACTGCTAGCTTTTGGTAGCAGTTTTCGCTTATGTTTGAAATTTTTAAAGCTTATCAGTTTAATAGTAAAAAGGCCAAAGAGTATGGATTTGTAGAAAATCAAGGCGTATGGACCCATAGTTCGACTATCTTGCAGGGAGACTTTCTCATGATGGTTACAGTTGAGGATGGAGTCTTAGGTTTTCAAGTTTATGACCAAGAAACTGGTGATCTCTATTCACAAGTTCATATGGCCAGTATGAGAGGGACATTTGTAGGAAGTGTCCGTGAAGCCTGCTTAGAAGTTCTTTATGAAATCCGAAAGTCTTGTTTTGATGTGCAGGATTTTATCTATCCACAGACCAATAGAATCATGACTCGTGTTCAAGAAAAGTATGAAAATCAATTAGAATACTTATGGGAGAAATCTCCTGATACTGCGATTTTACGCCATGAAAATAATCAGAAGTGGTATGCGGTTCTTATGAAGATTTCTTGGGATAAGCTTGAAAAGGGCAGAGAAGGATTAGTGGAAGCAGTCAATCTCAAACATGATCAAGTATCTGATTTGTTGGTAAAAAAAGGGATTTATCCAGCCTTTCATATGAACAAGCGCTACTGGATTAGTGTGCCACTGGATGACAGTTTATCAGATGAAGAGATGCTAGAATTGATCGAAAAAAGCTGGAACTTGACCTTGAAAAAGTAATTATATTTACTTGATTTTTCAAATACTTTCAATTAGCAAAATATTCTTTACTGAAGAAATTTTCAGAAAATATTGGATTTTTTCTTGACATGTGTTTTTTCCTATGCTAAAATACTAAACAAGATATCAAACGAAGGAGAAAGTCAAACATGAAAACAGCTAAGTTTAATCAATTTGCTTTGTTGTTGAGGTACTCGGGCTAGTGCAGAAGCATTAGTCCTGTTTGGCTTACCAAGCGGGAGTAAATCAACATCTCGCTTGGAACTCCGAGCGAGATGTTTTTTTAAAACCAAATTTAGAAAAGGGGAAATCTTATGAGAACAGTTGAATTTCTAGATACTAGCCTTCGAGATGGTGAGCAGACACCAGGTGTTAATTTTTCTATTAAGGAAAAGATTGCCATTGCAAGACAACTGGAAAAATGGGGAATTTCGGCAATTGAAGCTGGTTTTCCAGCAGCTAGTCCTGACTCATTTACTGCAGTTCAGGAAATTGCAAAAGTCTTGAAGAAAACAGCGGTGACTGGTTTAGCTCGCTCTGTTAAATCAGATATTGACGCTTGTTATGAAGCACTTAAGGATGCTAAGTATCCACAAATCCATGTTTTTATCGCTACTAGTCCTATCCATCGCGAATTTAAGTTGAATAAAAGCAAAGAGGAAATTTTGGAAACTATTAAAGAGCATGTTTCCTATGCACGTTGTAAATTTGAAGTGGTAGAATTCTCTCCTGAAGATGCGACTAGAACTGAGTTGGATTTTCTCCTACAAGTCGTTCAAACAGCGGTAGACGCAGGGGCAACCTATATCAATATTCCTGACACGGTTGGTTTTACCACACCAGAGGAATATGGGAATATCTTCAAGTATCTGATTGACAATGTCCAAACCGACCGTCAGATTATCTATTCGCCTCACTGTCACGATGACCTTGGAATGGCAGTTGCAAATAGCCTTGCTGCTGTTAAAAATGGGGCAGGACGAGTTGAAGGAACCATTAATGGTATTGGAGAACGAGCTGGGAATGCTGCTTTGGAAGAAATTGCAGTTGCCCTCAATATTCGCCAAGATTACTATCAAGCAGAAACTAGTATTGTCCTAAATGAGACTATCAATACGTCTGAAATGGTTTCTCGTTTCTCAGGAATTCCAGTTCCAAAAAATAAGGCGGTTATTGGAGGCAATGCCTTCTCTCACGAATCAGGTATTCACCAAGACGGAGTTCTTAAAAACCCACTTACCTATGAAATCATCACACCAGAATTGGTGGGTGTAAAGAGTAATAGTCTTCCGCTTGGAAAATTATCTGGTCGCCATGCCTTTGTAGAGAAACTGAGAGACTTATCCCTAGATTTTACAGACGAAGACATCAAACCACTTTTTGCTAAGTTCAAGGCCTTGGCAGATAAGAAGAACGAAATCACTGATGCTGATATTCGAGCTCTGGTAGCCGGAACCATGGTCGAAAATCCAGAAGGCTTCCACTTTGATGACTTGCAACTTCAAACTCATGCGGAAAATGAAATTGAAGCGACAGTTAGATTAGCTAATTTTGATGGTGAGAAAGTCGAATTTAATGCGACAGGTCAAGGTTCTGTTGAAGCTATTTTCAACGCTATTGATAAATTCTTTAATCAATCTGTTCGCTTAGTATCCTATACGATTGACGCGGTAACAGATGGAATCGATGCCCAAGCTCGGGTCTTGGTCACTGTTGAAAACAGAGATACAGAGACTATCTTTAACGCAGCTGGACTTGATTTCGATGTGCTGAAAGCTTCAGCTATTGCCTACATCAATGCCAATACCTTTGTTCAAAAAGAGAATGCTGGCGAGATGGGAACAAGAGTTTCCTATCGCGACATGCCTAGCGTGTAAAGGAGAAAGCTATGAAAAGAAAAATAGTTGCCCTAGCAGGTGATGGTATCGGACCAGAAATCATGGAAGCTGGTTTAGAAGTTCTAGCATCTATATCCGAAAAAACAGGCTTTGACTATGAGATAGATAGACGACCTTTTGGAGGTGCAGGAATTGATGCAGTAGGACATCCTTTACCAGACGAAACACTCAAAGCTTCTAGAGAAGCGGATGCTATTCTCCTAGCGGCTATCGGTAGTCCTCAGTATGATGGGGCAGCGATTCGGCCTGAACAAGGCTTGCTAGCTCTTCGGAAGGAACTCAATCTCTATGCCAATATTCGGCCTGTTAAGATTTTTGACAGTCTTAAGCATTTGTCACCTCTCAAACCTGAACGAATTGCTGGTGTAGACTTTGTCGTGGTGCGTGAGTTGACAGGTGGTATCTACTTTGGGGATCATATCCTTGAAGAGCGCAAAGCGCGTGATATCAACGACTATAGCTATGAGGAAGTAGAGCGGATTATGCGCAAGGCCTTTGAAATTGCAAGAAATCGGAGAAAACTCGTTACTAATATCGATAAGCAAAACGTTCTAGCGACATCAAAACTCTGGCGAAAAGTAGCTGAGGAAGTTGCGCAGGATTTCCCAGATGTTACCTTGGAACACCAGTTGGTGGACTCAGCTGCTATGCTTATGATTACCAATCCTGCTAAGTTTGATGTCATCGTGACAGAGAATCTTTTCGGAGATATCTTATCTGATGAATCAAGCGTTCTATCAGGCACTCTGGGTGTTATGCCATCAGCCAGTCATTCTGAAAAGGGGCCAAGTCTTTATGAGCCTATTCATGGTTCAGCGCCTGATATTGCAGGTCAAGGAATTGCCAATCCTATTTCCATGATTTTATCTGTTGCTATGATGTTGAGAGATAGCTTTGGACGTTATGAGGATGCGGAGCGTATTGAGCGTGCTGTTGAAGCTAGTTTAGCGGCTGGTGTTTTAACGAGAGATATTGGAAGACAGGCTTCGACCAAGGAAATGACAGAAGCCATCATTGAAAGATTATGAAGATAAATGAAGGAATCACGCTTGCCCTCTTGGTTTGGAATTTGCTTGTTTTCTTGATTTATGGCATTGACAAATCCAAGGCAAGAAGAGGTGCTTGGCGCGTTCCAGAGAAAATCTTACTCATTTTAGCCTTTACTTGTGCTGGATTTGGTGCCTGGTTAGCAGGAATGACCTTTCACCACAAGACTAGAAAATGGTACTTTAAAACAGTTTGGTTTCTTGGGATGGTGACCACGTTAGTAGCTTTATATTTTGTATGGAGGTAATGAATGGAAGGAAAATCAATTTTTGATAAATTATGGGACCTCCATGTGATCACAGGAGAAGAGGGACAACCTCAGCTTATGTATGTGGATCAACACTATATTCACGAGGTGACCAGTCCTCAGGCTTTTCAAGGATTGCGAGACGCAGGACGCAGATTGAGACGACCAGACTTGACATTTGGGACCTTTGACCACAATGTACCGACAGTTAATATCTACGATATTCGAGATGTGATATCCAAGGCTCAAATTGATAAGTTGGCAGAAAATGTTGAGGAATTCGGGATTGAACATGCGGCCCATGGTTCTGAAAAACAGGGCATCGTTCACATGGTTGGTCCAGAAACAGGACGAACACAACCAGGGAAATTTATCGTCTGTGGAGATAGTCATACAGCTACCCATGGAGCTTTTGGAGCTATCGCTTTTGGAATTGGGACAAGTGAGGTTGAGCACGTATTTGCTACTCAAACCATTTGGCAGGTTAAGCCCAAGAAAATGTTGGTAGAATTTACTGGTGTCCCTAAAAAAGGAGTCTATTCCAAGGATTTTATTTTAGCCTTGATTGCCAAATACGGTGTTGCTTGTGGTGTTGGCTACGTGGTGGAGTATCGAGGTCAGGCTATTGATGCACTGAGCATGGAAGAGCGAATGACCATCTGCAATATGTCCATTGAATTTGGCTCTAAGATGGGAATCATGAATCCAGATCAGACTACTTTTGACTATTTAAAGGGACGAGAGTGTGTACCCAAAGATTTTGATGCAGCAGTAGCTGATTGGAAAAGGCTTGTTAGCGATGACGATGCCGTTTATGATAAGGTTATCCGGATGGATGTCTCAGACTTGGCTCCCATGGTAACCTGGGGAACTAACCCTGCTATGGGGGTTGATTTTGACAGTAGTTTCCCAGAAATTAAGGATATGAATGATGAACGAGCCTACAATTATATGGATTTGGAGCCTGGTCAAAAGCCAGCAGATATTGAATTAGGCTATATCTTTATAGGTTCATGTACCAATGCTCGGCTCAGTGACTTGCAACTGGCTGCTCGATTTGTCGAAGGAAAGAAGATTGCTCCTAACTTAACAGCTATTGTGGTACCTGGTTCTCGACCAGTCAAGCGAGCTGCTGAAAAGTTGGGCTTGGATAAGGTTTTCCAAGATGCTGGTTTTGAGTGGAGAGACCCAGGTTGCTCCATGTGCCTAGGAATGAATCCTGACAAAGTACCAGATGGTGTTCACTGTGCCTCAACCAGTAACCGCAACTTTGAAGATAGACAAGGATTTGGCGCTAAGACCCATCTCTGTAGTCCAGCCATGGCAGCAGCAGCAGCTATTGCAGGGCGCTTCGTAGATGTTCGACAAATGCCAGAAGCCCAGTAAGGAGAGGATATGGGAAAATTTACTGTTTATACGGGAACGACCGTTCCTCTTATGAATGATAATATTGATACCGACCAAATTCTACCCAAGCAGTTTCTGAAATTGATTGACAAGAAAGGTTTTGGTAAATATCTCATGTATGCTTGGCGTTATCTGGACGATAAGTACACTGAGGATCCAGACTTTGTCTTTAACCGACCTGAATACCGTAAAGCCAGTATTCTTATCTCAGGGGATAACTTTGGCGCAGGATCTTCGAGGGAACATGCAGCTTGGGCACTAGCTGACTATGGTTTTAAGGTCGTGA
The DNA here is from genome assembly GCF_001811505.1 of Streptococcus sp. HMSC034E03. GTDB lineage: Bacteria > Bacillota > Bacilli > Lactobacillales > Streptococcaceae > Streptococcus. The sequence goes on along the minus strand of NZ_KV804981.1, from coordinate 53,987 downwards.
TTGCAGGGTCTTTCGGTGATATTCATTACAATAATGAGCTCAATAATGCTATGTTGCCAATTGTTCAACCAAGGGAAGTTAGAGAAAAACTCGCCCGATTGAAACCAAGCGACCAAGTAACTGTCGACTTGGAACAACAGAAAATCATCTCACCAGTCGGAGAATTCTCCTTTGAAATTGATAGCGAATGGAAACACAAGCTCTTAAATGGTTTGGATGATATCGGTATTACCATGCAGTATGAAGATTTGATTGCTGCTTATGAAAAACAACGACCAGCCTACTGGCAGGATTAGAAGAAAAAAATAGAAAAGGAAATAGAACTATGACAAAACACATTCAATGGGACGGAACACTTTCACAAGAAGGCTATGACATTTTAAAAGGTGAGGGCGGATGTATCGTTTGCCCTACAAAAGTTGGTTACATCATCATGACTAGCGATAAGGCAGGCCTTGAACGCAAATTTGAAGCTAAAGAGCGTAATCGTAATAAACCCGGTGTAGTCCTCTGTGGTAGTATGGATGAGCTTCGCACTTTGGCACAACTCAACCCAGAAATTGAAGCCTTCTATCAAAAACATTGGGACGAAGATATTCTTCTTGGTTGTATCCTTCCATGGAAGCCAGAAGCCTTTGAAAAATTGAAAGCATATGGTGATGGTCGTGAAGAACTCATGACTGACGTGCGTGGAACGAGCTGTTTTGTCATCAAGTTTGGTAAAGCTGGTGAACAATTAGCTGCCAAACTCTGGGAAGAAGGAAAAATGGTCTACGCTTCATCTGCAAATCCTTCTGGAAAAGGAAATCGTGGTAAGGTTGAAGGAATCGGAGAACGTATCGAGGGAGCAGTGGACCTTGTTATCGAGGCAGACGACTACGTGGCATCAATCCAACCAGACAAAACGATTGAAACACGCTACGAGCAAGGTGTGATGGTCTCTATGGTTGATAAAGACGGCAAACTCATCCCTGAACAAGGAGGAGCACGTTCAACTTCACCAGCTCCAGTGGTTATCCGTAAAGGCCTTGACATCGATAAAATCATGATGCATCTGTCAGACACCTTTAACTCATGGGACTACCGTCAGGGTGAGTATTATTAGGATGTAGAAGGAGTGAGGTTTAGTCATTATTGATAAAAACAGATTTTTTAAAAGTATTCATACACAATTAAAATCAAAGTTCATTTTTTGTTGATAGGCGACTTAAGAAACATCATAATACAAGTATAAACTTGTAAATTTACCAGCAAATCAATGAACCATACTATATTCAGGGCAAGCAAGTAATGAGTTTCTAACAATAACTTTAATATGTTTGTTTATACAGTAACATTTCTCCTCTTTTTGATTTTAAATGAGTATTAAATTGCGATAAGTTGAGTTAATTGGATTAAGAACCTCAAAAAACAAAAAGGAAAGCATCTCATGAAAAGATGTTTTCCTTTTATTGTATAAGTTATCGAATAGAGTTATCATATTGCTTTTCTTCAAATTCAAAGTGGATCAAAAATGATACTTGATGAATAATGATACTCTGTAGTTTAACCATTTTATTAGTTGTTTTCGACTTGTTCACTATATTTTGGTTTTAGGGTTGTTCCTGTATTGATAATAGTGCGTTTTTGAACTAAAGGCAATTCTGTACGATTATAAACTGTTCTCCAAGGTTCCCAAGCAAGACCAGTTTTTTCTTGAATTTTTACACGAAGATTGCGAACATTTCCTCTAAATTGTAGTTCAGTTTGGAAACCAGCAGTTCTATTTTTTCCATTATCTTCCCATTCACGAGAGCGGATGCTTTCAATTCCATTTTCGTCATATGTGACTTCGTCCCAGTAAACGTAGTAACGAGCGACATACCCACCCTTATGTTGCAAATTGAGATAGCCATTCTTGTAAGAGGTAATTTTAGTTTCAATATAATCAGTACTGTTTTGGATTGTTGCAACTTGATTATCTCTTAAAAAGGCAGTTTTATAAGAAATAGGGACTGCAGGATTTTGTGTACTAAAATTAGCTCCTTCTTGAATTAATTTTTTGAGATCTTCAGGTGTTCCAGTAACTACTCGAGCAGCGCCATCAGCGTTACCGCCAACAATAACAGCTGTTACAGAAGTATTTTTCAAAACACGAGCCCATTCAGATTCAGGGTTAATAGGCACACCTTTAATGACAGCATTTATAGCTGCTTTAAGTTCTGTACTTGTACTTGTTGTTTCAAATTTAACATACATTTGACGGCCATAAGACATACTAGAAACATAAACAGGAGGTGTTTGTTCATCCAAGCCACGATCTTGTAAATCGTTGACTGTTACATTATCACCAAAGACATCTCCAGGATTTTTTGGTGCATCAAAGTTAGCGGTAAAGTAAATTTGTTTAAAGTCGACAACTTCAATTTGTTTTTCACCTTTTTGTGCAGCTTCAAAGTCAATTTTTAAATCAACCCCAATTTTTTCAAAGTTGCTACCAAATTTTGCTTTTAGTTGATTCATACTATATGCTGAAGTAGAATCGTATTGCATACGAGCAGGTGCGGGATTACTTGATGCATAATTTGCATTCCATCTATTTACCAGAGTGTTAATTCCTTCCTGCATACCACTGACTGTTGTGTTTGCATCAGTATAGCTATCTGATCCAGCCATTCCTGGAAGGTCCACGCTGATTCTACCCTGTTTTCTATCAATACTAACAAGTTGAGGTTTATTTTCTAATAACCCTTGATCTGCTCGGAACAAAGCGCCTAAGAAGATGTCGCTATTACCGTTAATTGAAACATCAGCTGAATTATTAGAAATACTCTTTTTCACTTTTTCAATTACAACAAACTCATTCCCTTGTTGTTTTGAAGATGTATTTGAATAATTTTCGATTGCTTCACCTCTACGAGTTAAAATATCAATTTTGTTGTAGTTTAATCCGAAAAGATATTTATTCAAGTCCTTATCTGCCTGATTAGTAGATCTCATGAGGTTTTCCATAACATCTGCTTTTGGTGCTTCAGTTACAGTAGTGGCATCTTTTTCTTCGGTTTTTGAATTGAGGTTTGGAGTACTTTCTTGTTCGTTTACTGTAGGTTCTGTTTTTGGATTAGAACTACTTGAAATTGAGGGTTCAGTAGCTTTTACAGTATTATTTTGAATAATCGAAGCTGTACTTAATAAAAAAGTTGCAATAACTACACCACAGACACCAATGCTACGTTTTCGGATAGAATAACGAAAACCTTTTTCAAGATTATTTTGAATCATATAAAGCTCCTAGTTTATTATTTCATTTTATTATCTCTTGAATGCGCTTTCTCGGGATAAAAATATTCTAGCAGAAATAAAAATCTTATGCAATCGTTTTCTGCGGAAATTAGACATATCTTTATATATGTTTAATTTTGTTTCGAAGATTTTAGCTTTTTAGTGTAATTTTTCTTTACTTGAGAATTCACCTATGATAATCCACTCATGCAGCTGATCCGTCATACAATTGAATACATGAAGAATCAGAAAAGTATAGGGAGGGGAGTTCTTGATAATCTCTCTATTAGTCGTGAAAATGTGGCAGAAATCGTACGAGTAACGCCCTCTTATAAATTAGCTGCTCGTGCTAAGATTATCAGACTAAATCAAACCAAACCTCTTCGTCATGCATACTTTCGAGAGTACAGAAAATTGCAAGAGCTTTGCCTGATGATCCTAAATAGAGAAAAGCATGGTTTAGGATATCAAGAGCAAAAAATCCATGGTATTCTTTTTGATGCTGCTTGGCTTTGGTAAGAGTATGTTCATACTTTGTTGCTAAAAGAGTTCATCCATCCTAGAAATAAGGATAAGACGGACGGTATTTCAGTATTTTCTAATCGTGAAAGAAAAATATTTCCAGATTTTTATCATAAAGAGTTAAAAATCGTTTTAGATGCTAAATACAAAAAACTGGAATTGACTGAAAAGGGAATCAATCGTGAAGATCTATTTCAATTGATTTCTTATGCTTATATTTTACAAGCTGAGCAGGCTGGGATTGTTTTTCCAAGCGAGGACAAGGTTGTTGATAATGAGATAGGAAAGCTAGCAGGTTATGGAGCCCAGTTGAAGAAATGGTCTATTCAAATCCCTAGACAAGCCGAAAGTTATCAAGATTTTGTCAAGAGGATTGAATCCTTTGAAAGAGTCTTTATCGAAAATATTGGTAAAGATTTGAAAGGCAAGACAAATACAGGGTAAATGTCTACTTAGTTATCTAAATCAAAAATTATAAACACGAACATTATTTGTTTTCGGTCATTACAATTGACAAAAAACGGACAATATTGTAAACTTGTTAGAGTAATTGTCTGGAAAAGACGAGGCTATTCCTAACTTTAGGAAGGTCTAAACAAGAGAAATGAGAGAAATATGTTAAACGAATTTCCAATCTTTGACTATGAAGATATTCAGCTAATCCCAAATAAGTGTGTCCTTCAAAGTCGAGCAGAGGCTGATACACAGGTAACTTTAGGGAAACATACCTTTAAGTTGCCAGTTGTGCCTTCCAATATGCAGACAATCCTAGATGAAAATGTTGCTGAACAACTTGCTAAGGGTGGCTATTTCTACATCATGCACCGTTTTGATGAAGCTGGGCGTATTCCCTTTGTGAAACGCATGCATGAGAAAGGTTTGATTGCTTCTATCTCTGTTGGTGTTAAAGATTACGAATATGACTTTGTTAGTCAATTAAAGGCTGATGCACCAGAGTACATCACTATTGATATTGCTCATGGTCATGCTGACAGCGTGATTTCTATGATTCAGCACATCAAGAAAGAATTGCCAGATACTTTTGTTATCGCTGGTAACGTTGGAACTCCAGAAGCTGTGCGTGAACTTGAAAATGCTGGTGCGGATGCGACTAAGGTTGGAATCGGTCCAGGTAAGGTTTGTATCACTAAGGTAAAAACTGGTTTTGGTACAGGTGGTTGGCAGCTGGCGGCGCTACGTTGGTGTGCGAAGGCTGCGCGTAAACCGATAATTGCCGATGGTGGTATCCGTACACACGGAGATATTGCCAAGTCAATCCGCTTTGGTGCAAGTATGGTTATGATTGGTTCACTATTTGCAGGCCATATCGAAAGTCCTGGTAAAACAGTTGAAGTTGATGGTAAACAATTCAAAGAATACTACGGTTCAGCTTCAGAATACCAAAAAGGTGCCTATAAGAATGTCGAAGGTAAGAAAATTCTTCTTCCTGCAAAAGGTCATTTGCAAGACACTTTAACTGAGATGGAACAGGATTTGCAAAGTTCGATTTCTTATGCTGGAGGTCGTAAAGTTGCAGATCTTCGTCACGTTGACTATGTCATTGTGAAGAACTCTATCTGGAATGGAGATGCTCACTAAAAATATGATTACTTATTTATGCCGCGAATTGGCGTGGCGTTTCTACAAGGTACCGTAAATACCTAACAATGAGTAAGCTGCAGAGATATAAGAATAGGTGTTGAATCTATTTCTTTGTTTTCCAGAGGCTTACTTGGTAAGTCTCTTTTTATTTCGGAGGTTATTGTGAAATTATTAGAAGAACGAATTTTAAAGGACGGAAACGTTCTTGGTGAGAATATTCTTAAGGTGGATTCTTTCTTGACCCACCAAGTTGATTATTCCTTGATGCGAGAAATTGGTCGTACTTTTGCAGAGCATTTTAAAAATGCTGGTATTACTAAAGTCGTAACCATTGAGGCATCTGGAATTGCCCCAGCCCTTTATGTGGCTGAACAGTTAGATGTTCCCATGATTTTTGCTAAAAAGGCAAAAAATATTACTATGAATGAAGGAATTTTGACTGCTGAAGTTTATTCTTTCACTAAACAAGTAACTAGTACCGTATCTATTGCAGGTAAGTTCTTATCTCCTCAAGATAAAGTATTGATTATTGATGATTTCTTGGCTAATGGTCAAGCAGCTAAAGGTTTGATTCAGATTATCGAACAGGCTGGTGCTACAGTCGAGGCCGTCGGGATTGTGATTGAAAAATCTTTCCAAGATGGTCGTGAACTGTTAGAAAAATCAGGTCATCAGGTAGTATCACTCGCGCGATTAGAGCGCTTTGAAAATGGAAAAGTTATCTTCAAGGAGGCAGATATCTAATGAAACAACAGGAAAACCACTCACAGGCAGCCGTTCTTGGTTTGCAACACTTGCTAGCCATGTACTCAGGTTCAATCCTAGTACCAATCATGATTGCAAGTGCTTTAGGGTACTCAGCTCAACAGTTGACCTACCTTATTTCAACAGATATCTTTATGTGTGGGGTTGCAACTCTTTTACAATTGCAACTCAATAAACATTTTGGTGTTGGTTTACCTATTGTTCTTGGGGTAGCCTTCCAGTCTGTTGCTCCACTTATTATGATTGGACAAAGTCATGGTAGCGGTGCTATGTTCGGAGCTTTGATTGCTTCAGGGATTTATGTTATCCTGATTTCAGGTATCTTCTCTAAGGTTGCCAATCTTTTCCCTGCAATCGTAACTGGATCTGTCATTACGACGATTGGTTTGACCTTGATTCCTGTTGCCATCGGAAATATGGGAAATAACGTTGAAAAACCAACTGGACAAAGTTTAGCTTTGGCAATGATTACAGTTCTCATTATTCTTTTGGTCAATATCTTTACCAAAGGATTTATCAAATCTATTTCAATTTTGATTGGTTTGATTGCAGGTACCATTATCGCTGCAACAATGGGCTTGGTTGATTTCTCACCAGTAGCAGAAGCTCCACTCGTTCATATCCCAACTCCATTTTACTTCGGTGCTCCGCAATTTGAGATTTCTTCTATTGTAATGATGTGTATCATTGCTACTGTATCTATGGTAGAATCAACTGGTGTGTATCTTGCCCTTTCTGATATTACTAAAGATCCAATCGATAGCACTCGTCTCCGCAATGGTTATCGTGCTGAAGGTCTTGCTGTCTTACTTGGTGGACTTTTCAATACCTTCCCTTATACAGGATTTTCACAAAACGTAGGCTTGGTGAAACTTTCAGGTATTCGTACTCGTTTGCCAATCTATTACGCAGCTGGTTTCCTTATCTTGCTCGGTCTCTTGCCTAAGTTTGGTGCCTTGGCACAGATTATTCCGAGCCCTGTTCTTGGTGGAGCCATGCTTGTCATGTTTGGTTTTGTATCTCTACAAGGGATGCAAATCTTGGCGCGTGTAGACTTTGAGCACAATGAACACAACTTCCTCATTGCAGCGGTTTCTATTTCTGCTGGGGTGGGATTGAACGGAAGCAACCTCTTCAATACTTTACCGACTGAATTTCAAATGTTCTTTTCAAATGGTATTGTCATTGCAAGTACAGTAGCCATCGTCTTGAATGCTATTTTGAATCGTAAAAAATAAAAATAAATGAGAAGTGATAGAAATATCCTTCTCATTTTCTTTTTTAGAGCTTGAGTATTGTTTATAGAGTCCTTTTTATGGTAAAATGGTTCTATGAATGAAAGAATGAAAGAGCTCGTTGAACTGCTCAATCGCTATGCGACAGAGTATTATACAAGTGATAACCCATCTGTATCTGATAGTGAGTATGATCGTCTTTATCGTGAATTGGTAGAGTTAGAAAAAGATCATCCTGACCAAGTTTTACCAGAAAGTCCGACACATCGTGTTGGAGGTAAGATTCTAGATGGATTTGAAAAATATAGTCATCAGTATCCTCTTTATAGTTTGCAGGATGCTTTTTCACGTGAAGAACTGGATGCCTTTGATGCGCGTGTTCGTAAAGAATTGGATGATGTTACTTATATTTGTGAGTTGAAGATTGATGGTTTATCGATTTCCTTGACTTATGAGCAGGGAAGTTTTGTTGCTGGAGCAACTCGAGGTGATGGCTCCATTGGTGAAAACATCACTGAAAATCTTAAACGAGTGAAAGACATTCCTTTATCATTATCTGAAAAAATAGATATAACAGTTCGTGGTGAATGTTATATGCCAAGAGCTTCTTTCAATCAAGTCAATCTTGCTCGTCAAGAAAACGGGGAGCCAGAATTTGCCAATCCAAGAAATGCTGCTGCAGGAACACTTCGTCAGTTAGATACAGCAGTAGTAGCCAAACGTAATCTTGCAACCTTCCTTTATCAGGAAGCTAGTCCTTCAACTCGGGATAGTCAAGAGAAGGTTTTAAAACATTTAGAACAATTAGGTTTTGTAGTTAATCAAAGACGTCTATTAGCTCATAGTATGGACGAGGTTTGGGCGTTTATCCAAGAAGTAGGTCAAGAAAGAGATCAATTGCCATATGATATAGACGGTGTCGTGATTAAGGTCAACGACCTAGCTGGTCAAGAGCAACTAGGATTTACAGTCAAAGCACCTAAATGGGCAGTAGCATATAAATTCCCAGCAGAAGAAAAAGAAGCGAAACTGCTTTCTGTTGACTGGACAGTAGGAAGAACTGGTGTCGTAACTCCGACTGCTAATCTTACTCCGGTGCAATTGGCAGGTACAACAGTTAGTCGTGCAACGCTTCATAATGTAGACTATATCGCTGAAAAGGATATCCGCAAGGATGATACTGTCATTGTCTACAAGGCGGGAGATATCATACCAGCCGTTCTACGAGTGGTGGAGTCTAAACGTGTGTCGGAGGAAAAACTAGATATCCCAACAAACTGTCCAAGTTGTGAGAGTAAGTTGTTACACTTTGAAGATGAGGTGGCTCTTCGTTGTATTAATCCACGATGCCCTGCTCAAATCAAGGAAGGCTTGACGCACTTCGCATCGCGTGATGCTATGAATATTTCTGGCCTTGGTCCATCAATCGTTGAGAAACTATTTGCAGCCGATTTGGTTAAGGATGTTGCAGATATTTATCGTTTGACTGTTGAAGATTTGCTCTTGCTGGATGGTATCAAGGAAAAATCTGCTCAAAAGCTCTACCAAGCTATTCAAGCATCCAAAGAAAATTCTGCTGAAAAACTCTTGTTTGGTTTAGGGATTCGTCATGTAGGAAGTAAGGCAAGTCAGTTGCTTTTACAAAACTTCCACTCAATCGAATCACTAGCACAAGCCAATCCTGAAAAAATTGCAAGTATTGAAAGTTTGGGGAGTGTCATTGCTCAAAGCCTACAGACCTATTTTGCTACAGAGGGTTCTGCAATCCTTTTAAGGGAATTGAAAGAATCAGGTGTTAATCTAGACTTCAAAGGACAGACAGTTGTAGCAAATGCAGCCTTGTCTGGTCTAACTGTCGTATTGACAGGAAAGCTAGAGCGTCTTAATCGCTCAGAAGCCAAAAATAAATTAGAAAGTCTAGGAGCCAAGGTTACTGGTAGTGTGTCGAAAAAAACAGACCTTGTTGTAGCAGGAGCAGATGCAGGAAGCAAGCTCCAAAAAGCACAAGAACTGGGAATAGAGATTCGTGATGAAGCTTGGCTTGAGAGTTTGTAAGCTATGAAAGAAGAAAAAAAACGCGCACGTCTCATTTATAATCCGACCTCAGGCCAGGAAATTATCAAGCAAAATATCGCAGAAGTTCTAGAAGTGTTAGAGAGCATAGGCTATGAAACCAGTGCTTTTCAGACCAAACCTGAACACTTATCAGCCCAGAAAGAAGCAGAAAGAGCTGCAAAAGCTGACTTTGATTTGGTTTTGGTAGCTGGTGGCGATGGTACTATCAATGAAGTGGTTAATGGAATTGCACCTCTGGAACATCGTCCAAAGATAGCCATCATTCCTACTGGAACTACCAATGATTATGCAAGAGCATTGAAAATCCCTATGGGGGATCCAGTTGCTGCAGCGAAGATCATTGCTAAAAATGAAACCAAGCAAATTGATATTGGTCGTGCCTTTGGTGATAAGTATTTCATCAATATTGCTGCGGCAGGAGCTCTTACGGAGTTAACTTTTAGTGTTCCGAGTGAACTAAAGACGCGTTTGGGTTATCTGGCCTATGTTGCTAAAGGCATCGAGATGTTCCCAAAATCCAAAGCACGTCCTGTTCGTATTTACCATGATTGGGGAATTTTTACAGGAGAAGTTTCTCTTGTCTTTGTTGCCTTGACCAATTCTATTGGTGGATTTGAGCAATTCGCACCTGATAGCAAGCTGGATGATGGCAATTTTACGCTTATTCTAGTAAAGACAGATAAAATCCTAGATATGTTGAGTCTACTAGTTCAGGCCATAAACGGAGGCCAACACGTATCAGATGTCAATGTTGAATATCTGAAAACTAGTAAACTCCGAATTGAAACTTTGGATCAGGAAGAGCCGTTTATGCTTAATCTTGATGGAGAATACGGTGGTGACATACCAGTAGATTTGGAAGTATGTCATAATCACATTGAGTTTTTTGTGAATTGTGAGGCACTTGATCAAGAAATTATTAGTAACATATAAAATCAAATTTAATTTAGAAATTAGGGAGAACTATGTACAATTATCCTGTACTTATTCATTACCATCGTAAGGATGAAGCCTACGAGGCTTGTAGTTTCAGTAAAAAAACAGTAGATTCAGTAGAGCTTATCAAAGAAGAAGAATATTTTGGTGCCAAATTTTCACTGACTCAATCGAGTGAAGTAGCACTTGAAACCATGACTTTTAGCGTTGAAAAAGACGGTGTCAGCAAAGAATATCCTATTCGATTCAATTACTATCCACTTTTGACAGAGGTTTGGATTTTGGATGGAGACGATACAGTTTATTATTCTGAAAATCCTGCCATTGCAAGTCCACACTATAAGGACCAAAATCCTTTTGCCTTTGACAAGGCAATCAATAGTGCGAGTTTCGACCACCACTGGGGTTATCAAGGAGAGTTGGGATGTCAAGTTTCTGAAAATGAAACAAGTTTTAGCCTATGGGCACCAACAGCTACAGCTGTCCAAGTAGTAGTCTATGAATCAGCGAGTAACGATGCTCCTATCCTTAAAACCTTTGAAATGGAGCGAGGAAATAGTTATTCCTATAGCCACAAGTATAATACAATTGGTGTTTGGAGTTTATCCGTTCCAGAAAGCTTAGCAGGTCGTGCTTACCACTACCAAATTGACTTTCCTCATCACCAGTCATTAACTCGTGATCCATATACAATAGCGACAAGTCCTGATGGAAAACGTTCAGCCATTGTCTCAAATCAAGATCGTCAGGTCGAAGGTTTTGAGGTTAAGCATGGTACAGAAGCAACTTGGCGTTTGGAAAATCCTTGCCAGGCAGTTGTGTATGAAATGCATATCCGTGATTTGACTAAGTCTGAAACATCTGGTGTTGCGCCAGAATTAAGAGGAACCTTCTTAGGTGCAGCGCAAACTGGAACAGTTAACCAATATGGTCAATTGACTGCGTTTGATTACATCAAAGAACTTGGTGTCAACTATGTTCAGTTGCAACCAATTGCTGACCGTCATAAAGAATACGATGCTGATGGAAATGTAACTTATAACTGGGGATATGATCCACAAAACTACAATGCTCCAGAAACTAGCATGTCTACAAATCCAAATGATCCAGGTCAAGCTATCCGTGATTTGAAAGCCATGGTCCAAGCTTATCACGATGCTGGTATCGGCGTTATTATGGATGTTGTATACAATCATACCTTCTCAACCGTTGATGCACCATTTCAAACAACGGTTCCTGATTATTATTATCGAATGAACCATGATGGAACCTACCAAAATGGAACAGGAGTCGGTAACGAAACTGCCAGTGAGCATGAAATGTTCCGTAAATATATGATTGATTCTCTTCTCTACTGGGTAAAAGAATTCAATATTGACGGTTTCCGCTTTGATTTGATGGGAATACATGACGTCAAAACCATGCAAATGATTCGTTGGGCTATGGACGAAGTCGATCCGAAAATCATCCTGTATGGAGAAGGTTGGGATATGGGAACAGGTCTTGCTCCTTATGACAAGTCTAAGAAAGACAATGCCTACCAATTGCCAAACATTGGATTCTTTAATGATAATCAACGTGATGCGGTCAAAGGTTGTGAAGTCTATGGCTCTATCAAATCTGGCTTCGTCAGTGGAGCAGGTACTGAGCCGATTGTCGCAAAGGCTATCCTTGGAAGCCGAGAGCTTGGTTCATACCTTAGTCCAAACCAAGTCTTGAACTATGTAGAAGCCCACGATAACTACAATTTACATGATTTACTTAAAACCCTTCATCCGATGGAGAGTGATAAATGCATCATGAAGAAAGTAGAAACAGCAACGGCTATGAACCTCCTCATGCAAGGGATGGCCTTCATGGAACTGGGGCAAGAATTTGGCCGTACTAAACTCGTAGCTACAGGCGAAAATGGAGAATTGACTCACGCAGATCGTGAGCGAGCAATGAACAGTTACAATGCTCCTGATAGCGTCAACCAAGTCAACTGGAATTTGATCAATGAGCGTCAAGATAGTATCGAGTTTGTTCGTCAGATTATCCGACTTAAAACACAAACCAGTGCCTTTTCCTACCCTACTTATGAAGAAGTCTACCGTCATGTCTTTGTTCACACAGCCATTGAAAATAGTGGTTGGATTGTCTACGAGATTCATGGTGGCGAAGAGCACTTCTTGGTTGTATTCAATGCCAAAGGAGCTTCATATTACTATGAAAATGCAGGAAATCTTGAAATGCTAGTTACAAATAGCCGTTCTAACCAAGAAAATGTTATTGACGACGTCAGTGTGGCAGTTATGAATGTTTTATCCTAAAAAATAACCTAAAACTCAAGATTTATGCTTGAGTTTTTTAATATTTCTAGACATAAAAATAAAAATGGAACAATTACTAAAAATAGTTGAAAATTTCAGAAAATTTGGTAAAATTATATAAAAAGAGTTATCTACGAATATTATGTTATCAAAATCTAAAAATGTTCAGTTTTTAAGTAAGTTGTTTTATATATAGATAATGAGAGTTATTTTTGTAACAGTAGCTAATAGAAAATTCCATCGCTTATCATCATTTATGAAAATTTTAGAAATGTTAAGATAACTATATGAAGATTTTCGAAAAAAATTTTAGTAGAATTCGGAAATTAGTTGAAAGTTTTCTTAAAAGATAGTATAATAAAGACATAGAAAACGCTTACAATAAAAGGGGGATTCAATGGATAAATTTGAGGCTTTAAGAACTTTTACTAGTGGCGAAAATTTTCATCTTCAGCACTATTTGGGAGCGCATCGTGACGAAAGAGACGGTGAGTATGGTTATACATTCCGTGTCTGGGCGCCAAATGCGCAGGCTGTCCATCTAGTTGGTGATTTTACTAACTGGCTTGAAAATCAAATCCCCATGGTTCGTAATGAATCTGGAGTTTGGGAAGTTTTTACAACTTTAGCTCAAGAGGGGCATATTTATAAATATCATATTACTCGTGCTAATGGTCATCAGCTTATGAAGATTGATCCTTTGGCAGTACGCTATGAAGCTCGTCCGGGAACAGGAGCTGTTTTAACAGAAATACCTGAGAAAAAATGGAAGGACGGTCTCTGGTTAGCTCGTAGAAAACGTTGGAGATTTTTCGAAAGACCGGTCAATATCTATGAGGCGCATGCAGGATCTTGGAAGAGAAATCCTGATGGGACACCTTATAGCTTTGCTCAACTTAAAGAAGAGCTCATCCCCTATCTTGTTGAGATGAACTATACTCACATCGAGTTTATGCCTTTGATGTCTCATCCTCTTGGATTGAGTTGGGGCTATCAGCTCATGGGTTACTTCGCTTTAGAGCATGCTTATGGTCGTCCAGAAGAGTTTCAAGACTTCGTTGAAGAGTGTCACATCAACAATATCGGTGTAATTGTGGATTGGGTGCCAGGTCACTTTACCATCAATGATGATGCTTTGGCATACTATGATGGCACACCAACTTTTGAATACCAAGATCATAATAAGGCTAACAACTATGGTTGGGGAGCGCTTAACTTCGACCTTGGAAAAAATGAAGTCCAATCTTTCTTGATTTCTAGCATTAAGTTCTGGATTGATTTCTATCACCTAGATGGTATTCGTGTAGACGCTGTAAGTAATATTCTCTATCTAGATTATGACAATGCTCCATGGACCCCAAATAAAGACGGTGGCAATCTCAACTATGAAGGCTATTATTTCCTACAACGTTTGAACGATGTGATTAAACTTGCTCATCCGGATGTTATGATGATTGCAGAAGAGTCTTCTTCAGGTACCAAGATTACTGGCATGAAGGAAATGGGTGGACTTGGATTTGACTACAAGTGGAACATGGGTTGGATGAATGATATCTTACGTTTCTACGAAGAAGATCCCATTTATCGCAAGTATGACTTTAATCTTGTGACCTTCAGCTTCATGTATGTCTTTAATGAAAATTATCTCCTACCATTCTCACATGATGAGGTTGTCCACGGTAAGAAGAGTATGATGCATAAGATGTGGGGTGATCGTTACAATCAATTTGCTGGTTTGAGAAACCTTTACACTTATCAAATTTGTCACCCTGGTAAGAAATTACTCTTCATGGGTAGTGAGTTTGGTCAATTCCTAGAGTGGAAATCCGAAGAGCAATTGGAGTGGTCTAACCTAGAAGATCCGATGAATGCCAAGATGAAATACTTTACATCACAGTTGAATCAGCTTTATAAAGATCACCGTTGTCTTTGGGAAATTGATACAAGTTATGATGGTATTGAAATCATTGATGCGGATAATAGAGATCAGAGTGTTCTTTCCTTTATCCGTAAGGGCAAGAAAGGCGAGATGCTAGTCTGTATCTTCAATATGGCACCAGTTGAACGTCCTGATTTTACAATTGGTCTTCCAGTTGCAGGGATTTATGAAGAAATTTGGAATACAGAGTTAGAACAATGGGGTGGTGTGTGGAAAGAGCATAACCAAACAGTTCAAACTCAAGAAGGATTGTGGAAGGATTATGAGCAGACTTTGACATTTACCTTGCCAGCTATGGGAGCAAGTATTTGGAAAATCAAACGTCGCATAAAACCTACTAAGAAAGTCGCTAATAAAACTCAAAAAGGAGTAGAAAATGAAGAATGAAATGCTAGCTTTAATCCTTGCCGGTGGGCAAGGAACTCGTCTCGGTAAACTCACTCAAAACATTGCTAAACCTGCCGTGCAATTTGGTGGGCGCTACCGTATCATTGACTTCGCTCTTTCAAACTGTGCCAACTCTGGTATCCATAATGTTGGGGTTATCACACAGTATCAACCACTAGCTCTCAATAGCCACATTGGTAATGGTTCTAGTTGGGGTCTAGATGGTATTGACACCGGAGTTTCTATCCTTCAACCCTACTCTGCAAGTGAGGGGAACCGTTGGTTTGAAGGTACAAGTCATGCCATTTACCAAAACATCGACTATATCGACAGCATCAATCCTGAGTATGTTTTGATCCTTTCAGGTGACCATATCTACAAGATGGACTATGATGATATGCTCCAATCACACAAGGACAATAATGCCAGCTTGACAGTTGCTGTCTTGGATGTACCACTAAAAGAAGCTAGCCGTTTTGGTATTATGAACACAGATGCTAATAATCGTATTGTCGAATTTGAAGAAAAACCAGCTGAACCAAAATCAACTAAGGCATCAATGGGTATTTATATCTTTGATTGGAAACGACTTCGCAATATGCTAGTTACAGCTGAAAAGGCTAATATTGATATGTCAGATTTTGGTAAAAACGTTATTCCAAACTATCTTGAAACTGGTGAAAGTGTCTATGCTTATGAATTCAATGGATACTGGAAGGACGTTGGTACTATCGAATCACTCTGGGAAGCAAATATGGAATACATCTCTCCAGAAAATGCTCTAGATAGCCGTAACCGTCAATGGAAAATTTATTCTCGTAACCTTATCGCTCCACCAAACTTCCTTGGAGAATTCGCTCAGGTAGAAGACTCTCTTGTAGTGGACGGCTGTTACGTAAATGGTACAGTGAAACACTCTATTCTTTCTACAACTGCTCAAGTTCGTAAGGGAGCAGAAGTTGTTGATTCTGTCATCATGAGTGGAGCAGTTATCGGTAGAGGTGCTAAAATTACACGTGCAATCATCGGTGAAGGTGCAATTATTGCCGATGGTGTTGAAATTGATGGTACAGAAGAAGTACAAGTAGTCGGATATAACGAAGTAGTGGGGGTAGCAACAGATGAAGATTGATAAATATTCAGCCATTTTAGGAAATACCGTTGGTTTCCATGATATGTCAACCTTGACAAGTAACCGTCCAGTGGCAAGTTTGCCATTTGGAGGAAAGTATCGTTTGATTGACTTCCCGCTTTCAAGTTTAGCTAATGCAGGCGTTCGTAGTATCTTTGGAATTTTCCAACAAGATAACATCAGCTCTGTATTTGACCATATTCGTTCAGGACGTGAGTGGGGTTTGAATACCCTTCTTAGCCACTACTATCTTGGAATCTACAATACTCGTGTAGAAAGCAGTACAGTTGGTAAAGAGTACTATCAACAACTCTTAACTTACTTAAAACGTTCAGGTTCAGACCAAACAGTATCCTTGAACTGTGATGTTTTGGTGAATATCGATCTCAATCAAGTTTTCCATTTGCATAATACAACAAAATCACCAATCACGGTAGTTTATAAGAAATTGCCTAAGAAGGACATTTCAGAAGTAAATGCAATCCTTGATATCGATGAAACTGACCACGTGCTTTCTCACAAACTCTTTGATAAAAAATCAAACCAAGAATACTACAACATGTCGACAGATATCTTTGTTGTAGACACTCAATGGTTGATTAAACGTTTGGAAGAAGAAGCTCAAAAAGAATATCCAGAAAAATTACGTTATGTTCTTCGTGATTTGGCAGCCAAAGAAGGTGCTTTTGCATATGAATATACAGGTTACCTAGCAAATATTCATTCAGTAGAAACATACTATCAAGCTAATTTAGATATGCTTGATCAGCATAAATTCTACTCATTGTTCTCTCCAAATCAAAAGATTCATACTAAAGTTAAAAACGAAGAACCTACCTACTACGCATCTGGTTCAAAAGTGAACACCTCTCAATTTGCTTCTGGTAGTATCATTGAAGGTGAAGTGGATAAATCTATTATTTCGCGTAATGTTCGTATCAATAAAGACAGCTTGGTTAAAGAGTCTCTTATCTTCCCTCGTGTTGTCGTTGGAAAAGGTGCACAAGTTGAGTATGCAATTATCGATAAGGGTGCTGAAATAGCTGAGGGAGTTGTTATTCGAGGTACAGCAGAAAACCCTGTTGTCATCAAAAAAGGCGAAAAAGTAACAGAGGATGTCCTTTCATGAAAATTTTATTTGTAGCAGCAGAGGGCGCTCCCTTTTCAAAAACAGGTGGATTGGGAGACGTTATCGGAGCACTTCCAAAATCATTAGTAAAAGCTGGGCATGAGGTTGCTGTTATCTTACCTTACTATGACATGGTAGAAGCCAAGTTTGGTGATCAGATTGAAGATGTCCTTCAATTCGAAGTCTATGTTGGTTGGCGGAGACAATTTTGTGGAATTAAGAAAACAGTTCTAAATGGTGTTACCTTCTACTTCATTGACAATCAATATTATTTCTTCCGTGGACATGTTTATGGAGACTTCGATGATGGTGAACGCTTTGCCTTCTTCCAACTTGCTGCCCTTGAAGCTATGGAGCGTATTGGATTCATACCTGACGTCCTCCATGCTCATGATTACCATACAGCAATGATTCCGTTCTTGTTAAAAGAAAAATACAGATGGATTCAAGCTTACCAAGGAATCAAGACTGTTTTGACCATTCATAACTTGGAATTTCAGGGTCAATTCTCTGAAAGCATGCTTTGGGACTTGTTCAGGGTTGGATTTGAGCGCTATGCTGATGGAACAGTTCGTTGGAATGATTGTCTTAACTGGATGAAGGCAGGTATTCTCTATGCAGATCGTGTATCAACCGTGTCACCGAGCTATGCTTATGAGATCATGACTACAGAATTTGGTTGCGGTATTGATCAGATTCTTCGTATGGAATCTGGTAAGGTTTCTGGTATTGTTAATGGTATTGATACTGATTTATACAATCCAGAGACGGATGCTTTACTCGAGTATCATTTTAATAAAACTGATTTGTCAGGAAAAGCTCAAAATAAAGCGAAACTTCAAGAAAGAGTTGGTCTTCCAGTACGTCAAGATGTTCCAATGATTGGTATCGTGTCACGTTTGACTCGTCAGAAGGGCTTTGATGTGGTGGTTGAAAGCCTGCATCGTATGCTTCAAGAGGATATTCAAATTGTTCTCTTGGGTACTGGAGATCCAGGATTTGAACAAGCCTTCTCTTGGTTTAGTCAAGTATTCCCAGAAAAACTTTCTGCCAATATTACTTTCGATGTGAAATTAGCTCAAGAGATTTATGCAGCGTGTGATATTTTCCTCATGCCGAGTCGCTTTGAACCGTGTGGACTTTCACAAATGATGGCCATGAGATATGGTACGCTTCCTTTAGTAAACGAGGTGGGTGGACTTAGAGATACTGTTCAAGCCTTTAATCCAATTGAAGGAACAGGTACAGGCTTTAGCTTTAACAACCTAACTCCATACTGGCTCAACTGGGCATTGCAAACTGCTTTGGACGTTTATCATAACCATCCTGACGTATGGAAAAACATGCAAGTTCAGGCTATGGAATGTGATTTCTCTTGGGATACAGCCTGCAAGTCATATCTTGATTTGTACCACAGTTTAGCAAATTAAATAGTTAAAAGGCGGTGGGACAGAAATCGATAGACAAAGTCTCGATTTCGTAGTCCCAGCCCCGCGAGGATGATTAGGAGCTTTTTGGAGTCTAAAAGACGAACAAAAAGTTCAATCAGCAACCGCGTCAAAGTTTGATTGCTAATAAAAAGTGAGGTCGGGATCTTTTGTCCCAACCTCTTTTTTGAAATGAAAAAAGTAAGGAAGTTATATGTGTAAAACTAGAGGACTTTGTGTACTGGATGTTGATGGGACACTGATAGAAGAGGAAGTTATTGATTTATTGGGGAAAGAGGCAGAGTGTGAAGAAGAAGTAGCCCTACTGACTGCCCAAGCTATGAGGGGAGAACTAGATTTTGAAGAAAGCCTGAGAAAACGTGTTTCTTTATTACAAGGACTATCTGTAGATACTTTTGATAAGATTTATCATGAACTACACCTTAGTAAAAATGCTGCGCAATTTATTAACACTCTGCAAAAAAATCAGATAGAAGTGGGTCTAGTTTCAGGTGGATTTACACCTGTTGTTGAAAGATTAGCAAAAGATTTAGGAATTTCATTATTTGCTGCTAATCAACTGGAAATCAGAGATGGTCATTTAACTGGAAATCTTGTTGGTCCTATTATCAGCAGAGAAGTTAAAAAAGAAACCCTAGTAAGATGGGCTGATGAATTAGAGGTACCAATTGATAGAACAATTGCTATTGGAGATGGAGCTAATGATTTAGCAATGTTGAAGAGAGCTGGAATCGGCATTGGCTTCTGTGCCAAAGAAATCGTGAAAGAGGAAATTCCCCTTCAAATTGAAGATAGAAATTTAACAAAAGTATTGAATCTGATAGATTTCCTTTGATTAGAAAGATGAGTGTATGAAAATTGTTATAGCACCTGACTCTTTTAAGGAGAGTCTCCCTGCAAGTGAAGTAGCTAAAGCTATTAAACGAGGCCTTAAAAAGGTTCTACCTGAATCGAAATGTTTGCTCTTACCTGTTGGCGATGGAGGAGAAGGAACAGTAGATGCCATTAAAAATTCACTTGGTCTTATAGAAAACACTGCTTTGGTGACAGGCCCCTTTGGAGAAGAGGTGCAAATGCCTTATGTTTATAAAGAAACTCTCGCTTTATTTGAAGTTGCGGATTTGATAGGCCTTGCTAAAATTCCTATTGAAAAAAGAAATCCCCTGAAGATTCAAACAAAGGGAATTGGTCAACTAATCCTGCATTTAATAGAGCAAGGGATGAAAGAAATCTATATCGGAGTCGGTGGTACATCCACTAACGATGGTGGTATTGGAATTGCCTCAGGACTCGGATATCAGTTTTATGATGAAAATGGAATGGAACTTGAGGCTTGTGGCCAGTCCTTGTTTGAAATTACTGATATCTCAAAGGAGAAAGTTATATCTATTCCTTCTGATGTACGAATTAAAATATTAGCAGATGTGACCAATCCTCTCTGTGGCCTACAAGGAGCTACATATACATTTGGGAAGCAAAAAGGCTTAAATCCAGCTCAATTTCATGAAGTTGATTCTGCTATTGAAAGTTTCTATCGTAAAGTTGCCTCTGAAATCTTAAAGCTGGAAGGAGCTGGAGCAGGCGGCGGTATTGCAGCTGGCTTATGTGCTTTTGCTGGAGCAACAATTGTTTCTGGTATTCACACTTGTTTAGATCTAATCGGTTTTGATCAGAAAGTTGCGGATGCAGATCTTGTCATCGTTGGTGAAGGTAGATTAGACACTCAAAGCTTAGCTGGCAAGGCTCCAATCGGTGTAGCAAAAAGAACACCAAATGGTGTTCCAGTTATTGCTATTTGTGGGAGTCTATCAGAGGATTTACCACCCTTACCATTTGAAAATCTCGTTGCAGCCTTTTCTATACTAGAAAAAAGTGAACCTCTGGAAGACAGTCTAAAAAATGCAGCTATCTATTTAGAAAATACAGCTACAAACATTGGTCAGATCTTAGCTTTGAAGAAGCATTAACCAAACCATTTTTTCCAAAGAGAAGTAGGAGCTTTGGTCTCTTTTTCTTGCCACAAGTCTGAAAAGGCCTTTTTAAGGTCTTTTTCATTTATTTGAACAGGAGCATCACTATGAATAATCAAGCCAAAAGGGGATGAATTGTGATCTTCTGAAACGATAGTCGCTTGGCAGTCAGCATCTTTGGCTTGTTTTAAATAATAGACCTGTTTTTCAAATACTACCCGAGGAGAAATTTTGACAAAAAGAGGTTCAGTTTCTTTTTTTAGACTCACTAAAATAGATACATAACCCTTTTGAAATTTATCATCATTAGCTGTTTCAAGGTCTGCATAGCCAAGGACCCTTTCCTCGAAAGTTCCGAGAAAACGTCTCTGTTCATCTGGATTTAGTTTAAGCCCGCCATGAGCCTTTTCTAGGATTTGTTTTGATACATCAGTCATAAAAATAGTATATCATAAAATAAAGGAGAAAACAGATAAAAGAAAGCGATTACTTTATAAACTTAAGGAAAATTTGCACAAAGATAACGTTTTTCCTTGAAAAAGGAGTCTTTTTAAGGTATCATAGAGGTGTAAAAAATTTAACTCAATAAGGAGAGTAAAAAATGTCAATTATTACTGATGTTTACGCTCGCGAAGTCCTAGACTCACGCGGTAACCCAACACTTGAAGTAGAAGTTTACACTGAATCAGGTGCTTTCGGACGTGGTATGGTTCCATCAGGAGCTTCTACTGGTGAACACGAAGCAGTTGAACTTCGTGATGGTGACAAATCTCGTTACGGTGGTCTTGGTACACAAAAAGCTGTTGACAACGTAAACAACATCATCGCTGAAGCAATCATCGGCTACGATGTACGTGACCAACAAGCTATCGACCGTGCTATGATCGCACTTGACGGTACTCCTAACAAAGGTAAATTGGGTGCAAACGCAATCCTTGGTGTGTCTATCGCTGTAGCTCGTGCTGCTGCTGACTACCTTGAAATCCCACTTTACAGCTACCTTGGTGGATTCAACACTAAAGTTCTTCCAACTCCAATGATGAACATCATCAACGGTGGTTCTCACTCAGATGCTCCAATCGCTTTCCAAGAATTCATGATCGTACCTGCTGGTGCACCAACATTCAAAGAAGCTCTTCGTTGGGGTGCTGAAATCTTCCACGCTCTTAAGAAAATCCTTAAATCTCGTGGTCTTGAAACAGCTGTAGGTGACGAAGGTGGATTTGCTCCTCGTTTCGAAGGAACTGAAGACGGTGTTGAAACTATCCTTGCTGCTATCGAAGCTGCTGGTTATGTTCCAGGTAAAGACGTATTTATCGGATTTGACTGTGCATCATCAGAATTCTACGATAAAGAACGTAAAGTTTACGACTACACTAAATTCGAAGGTGAAGGAGCTGCTGTTCGTACTTCTGCAGAACAAATCGACTACCTTGAAGAGTTGGTAAACAAATACCCAATCATCACTATCGAAGATGGTATGGACGAAAACGACTGGGATGGATGGAAAGCTCTTACTGAACGTCTTGGTGGTAAAGTTCAATTGGTTGGTGACGACTTCTTCGTAACAAACACTGCTTACCTTGAAAGAGGTATCGCTGAAGGCGCTGCTAACTCAATCCTTATCAAAGTTAACCAAATCGGTACTCTTACTGAAACATTCGATGCTATCGAAATGGCTAAAGAAGCTGGTTACACTGCCGTTGTGTCACACCGTTCAGGTGAAACTGAAGATTCAACAATCGCTGACATCGCAGTTGCAACAAACGCAGGACAAATCAAGACTGGTTCACTTTCACGTACTGACCGTATCGCTAAATACAACCAATTGCTTCGTATCGAAGACCAACTTGGTGAAGTAGCTGAATACCGTGGATTGAAATCATTCTACAACCTTAAAAAATAAAATAGTTCAGTGAACTATTTTATCCCGAACCTTGAAACTCAAAAGTTCGGTCGTTGATTTAACAACGTTTTAAGCCCCTCGGATTTTATCCGAAGGGCTTTTTTTCTGTTCAGGGGGCATAAAAGGGGCAAAACTTTTAAGAAATTATTTAACACATAAATTCTCTGTATTTTCACTAATCTAGGTTGAAAATAAAGATTTTTAAGCATATTTTTGGTATAATAATACCCAGGAAAAACTAGAGAAAAGAAGGAGGTAGAGATGGAAAAGTATTTATCGGTTACAACTTTGACCAAGTATTTAAAAATGAAATTCGATAAAGACCCCTATTTGGAACGGGTCTATTTAACTGGTCAAGTCTCTAACTTCCGTAAGCGTCCAACCCATCAGTATTTTTCTCTTAAAGATGACCGAGCGGTTATTCAGGCAACCATTTGGTCAGGTATTTATCAGAAACTAGGTTTTGATTTGGAAGAAGGGATGAAGATCAATGTGGTTGGTCGTGTTCAAGTCTATGAGCCAAGTGGAAGTTATTCGATCATCATTGAAAAAGCTGAACCAGATGGTGTCGGTGCCTTAGCTATCCAATTTGAACAACTTAAGAAGAAACTGGCAGAAGAAGGTTTGTTTCAAGAGCGATTTAAACAATCTTTACCACAATTTTCAAAAAAAATAGGTGTGGTGACCAGTCGAAGTGGTGCTGTGATTCAAGATATCATTACTACAGTCAGTAGACGCTTCCCTGGTGTGGAAATTGTCTTATATCCTACAAAAGTTCAAGGTGAGGGTGCTGCAGAGAAAATTGCTCGTAATATAATTCGAGCCAATGAACGTGAGGATTTAGATGTTCTGATTATTGGTCGTGGGGGAGGTTCCATTGAAGATCTTTGGGCCTTTAACGAAGAAATTGTAGTTCGATCAATTTTTGAATCTCGTTTACCGATTATTTCGAGTGTAGGTCATGAAACAGATGTCACCTTGGCTGATTTTGTTGCTGATAAGAGAGCGGCAACGCCGACAGCTGCTGCTGAACTCGCTACACCAGTAACTAAGTTAGATCTTTTGACCTATCTTCAGAATCAAGAAAAACGCATGACTACAGCGGTTAAGCATACCTTGTCAAAGAAACAAGAAGCTTTGAGAATCCTAAGTCAATCGGTCATCTTCAGACAACCAGAGCGTTTATATGACGGTTATCTACAACGCTTGGATCAGTTACAGCTGCGACTGAAGCAAGGATTGAATGCTGAATTGGTTCGTAATCAACAAAAGGTGCAAGAACAAGTCCACCGTTTGGAACAATTATCACCAATTATTAAAATCCAGCGTTATCAGGATCGTATTTTCCAACTGCAAAAACTAATGCGTAGCCAGATGGCTGTGACCTATGATGCAAAAGTAGCAGAAGTAAAACGTCTATCAGAAGCTCTCCTTATGCTAGATACTAGTCGAATTGTAGCCAGAGGTTATGCAATTGTCAAAAAAGGAGAAGTTGTAGTGGCTTCTGCGAAAGATTTGAAAGAAAATGACCAAGTATCACTGTTGATGCGGGACGGTCAAGTAGAATTAGAGGTAAGAGATGTCAAAACAAAAGAAATTTGAGGAAAATCTAGCAGAGCTTGAGACTATTGTTCAAAGCTTAGAAAATGGTGAAATTGCTTTGGAAGATGCTATTTCTGCTTTTCAAAAAGGAATGCTCTTATCCAAAGAATTGCAGGCAACACTTGATAAGGCTGAAAAGACCTTGGTTAAAGTCATGCAAGAAGATGGAACAGAAAGTGAACTTCTATGAACAAGCAGGAAAAATTAGCTTTGGTCGAGTCAGCTCTTGAAGACTTTTATGGAGACCAACAATTTGCATCAAATTTAAGAGATGCCGTTCTTTATTCCATACATGCAGGTGGTAAACGGATTCGTCCTTATTTACTTTTAGAAGTTTTGGAGTCCCTTCAACTTTCCATTACACATGGGCATGCACAAGTTGCAGCGGCGCTTGAAATGATTCATACAGGAAGCTTGATTCATGATGATCTTCCAGCAATGGATGATGATGATTACCGTCGAGGTCGTTTAACCAATCATAAGAAATTTGGTGAAGCCCTAGCTATTTTAGCAGGCGATGCCCTCTTTTTGGATCCCTATGCTTTAATTGCTCAAGCTGATTTGCCGAGTCAAACAAAGGTTGATTTAATAGCTAATTTATCACTTGCTTCTGGTAGTATGGGAATGGTAGCTGGTCAAGTATTGGATATGGAAGGTGAAGGTCAGCAGTTGAGCCTAGAAGCCCTTCAAACAATCCATGCTAATAAAACGGGTAAGCTCTTAGCATTCCCTTTTCAAGCAGCTGGAATCATTGCTGAATTAGATAAAAATCTTCAAAATCAACTTAAAACTGTTGGAGAACTGATTGGACTTGCTTTTCAAGTGAGAGATGATGTCCTTGATGTAACAGCAAGTTTTGAGGAAATCGGTAAGACACCCCAGAAAGATTTGCAAGCCGAAAAGTCAACCTACCCTGCTTTGTTGGGATTAGATCAGGCGATAGCGTTTTGCAATCAAACTTTGGATCAAGCTAATGCGAAACTTGAAGAGATTAGCCGAGTTGTGAGCTTTGATAAGGAACCAATTGTGAAAATAGTAGAAAGTTTGAGAATCAATGGCTAAGGAAAGAGTAGATGTATTAGCTTACAAACAAGGTTTATTTGAAACGAGAGAACAAGCCAAACGAGGTGTTATGGCTGGTTTGGTAGTCGCTGTTATAAATGGCGAACGATTTGATAAACCAGGAGAAAAAATTCCTGATGATACAGAGTTGAAACTCAAGGGCGAGAAACTTAAGTATGTTAGTCGTGGTGGCTTGAAACTTGAGAAGGCGCTAGATATTTTTGATCTATCAGTTGAGGGACAAACGACCATTGATATCGGAGCTTCAACTGGAGGTTTTACGGACGTCATGTTGCAAAATGGTGCTAAACAAGTTTTTGCAGTTGATGTTGGTACTAACCAACTGGCATGGAAATTACGCCAAGACCCTCGTGTTGTCAGTATGGAGCAGTTTAATTTCCGTTATGCTGAAAAGAGCGACTTTAATCAGGAACCAAGTTTCGCAAGTATCGATGTCAGTTTTATTTCCTTAGGCCTTATTTTGCCAGCCTTACACCGTGTTTTAGCCGATCAAGGTCAGGTTGTGGCTCTAGTTAAGCCTCAATTTGAGGCTGGTCGAGAACAGATTGGTAAAAATGGAATTATCAGAGATGCCAAGGTTCACCAAAATGTTTTAGAATCAGTTACTAAAATGGCAGTTGATGAAGGATTTTCAGTCTTAGGATTGGACTATTCTCCTATTCAAGGTGGTCATGGGAATATCGAGTTTTTAGCCTATTTGCGAAAAGAAGATCACGCAATCAATCAGGTTACTTCTGAAATAGAAAAAATAGTGGAGAAAGCACATAGAGAATTTAAAGATGAATAAAAAAGAGCGACTTGAGAAGATTAGAAGATTTGTTACAGATTATCAAATCGGCACACAGGAAGAAATCGTTGAACACTTGAGAGAAGCTGGTATCTCTGCTACTCAAGCAACAGTCTCCCGAGATATTAAAGAATTAGGTATTGTAAAAATTCCATTGAAAGACAATACTTACATTTATGAATTACCAAAATCAATCGTTAGAAGCTTGCAATTGGCAGAAAACAATATTATTCATGCTGAACGCATGGGGAATATGATCAATTTGCAAGTCATTCCAGGAAATACTGTTTTCGTTAAGAGTCAGTTGATGGCTGTTTTTTCTGACCAAATTTTTAGCTGTATTGCTGATGATAATTCCATCTTGATGGTATTGAGAAGTGAAGAAACAGCCAAGGATATTTTTGAGCAAGTTAAAAATTGGTAGGATTATATGTTACTGGAAATTTCGATTAAAAATTTTGCTATCATCGAATCAATTTCTCTGAATTTTGAACAAGGGATGACAGTTTTAACTGGTGAAACAGGTGCGGGTAAATCAATCATTATTGATGCTATGAATATGATGTTAGGAGCTCGAGCTACAACAGAGGTTATTCGTCATGGGGCTCCCAAAGCAGAAATTGAAGGTCTTTTTTCAATTGAAAGTAATCGCGCGCTAGAAGAAATTTTTGATGAACAAGGATTAGAATTGAGTGATGAAATCATTATTCGTCGTGAAATTTTACAAAACGGCCGAAGCATCAGTCGTGTCAATGGACAGATGGTTAATCTCTCAGTATTAAGGACAATTGGTCAACAGCTAGTTGATATCCATGGTCAACATGACCAAGAAGAATTAATGCGTCCTCATCGACACATCCAGATGTTGGATGAGTTTGGGGATACTT
This sequence comes from Streptococcus sp. HMSC034E03, assembly GCF_001811505.1. Classification (GTDB taxonomy): domain Bacteria; phylum Bacillota; class Bacilli; order Lactobacillales; family Streptococcaceae; genus Streptococcus. The sequence continues at coordinate 27,008 of NZ_KV804981.1, read as the reverse complement.
CTTTCTTTGAATTAAAAGAAGCATATCAGGCGAGCTTTGACAACTATCGTCGTATGCGAAAGCAAGTGCTTGACATCAAAAAAAATCAGCAAGAACACAAGGCGCGAATTGAGATGTTGGAATTTCAGATGGCTGAGATTGAAGCAGCTAATTTGAAAGCTGGTGAAGATGTTACTCTCAATCAAGAAAGAGACAAACTACTGAACCATAAACATATTGCCGATACTTTAACAAATGCTTATAGTATGCTTGATAATGAAGAATTTTCAAGCCTTGCAAATGTTCGTTCGGCTATGAATGATATGGAAAGTCTTGAAGAGTTTGATCCAGAGTATCGTGAGATTTCAAGCTCCCTTTCTGAATCCTATTATGTTCTAGAAGATATCACCAAGCGCTTGGAATCCATTATTGATGATTTAGATTTTGATGGTAATCGTTTGATGCAGGTTGAAAGCCGACTAGATTTAATTCACACCATTACCCGTAAGTATGGTAGTAGTGTAGATGATGTCCTTGAATACTTTGCCAAGATTACAGACGAATACAATCTTCTAACAGGAAATAATCTATCTTCTGAAGATATGGAAATCGAACTCAAGAAACTTGAAAAAAATCTTGTGGACCTAGCAGGTCAAGTTGCTCAGGCTCGCCATAAAATAGCGCAGGACTTAGAAGCTGAAATCAAGCAAGAATTGCAAGACCTTTACATGGAGAAAGCACAATTTCAAGTTCGTTTTAGTCAAGGAAAATTCAGTCGTGAAGGTAATGAAAGTGTTGAATTTTACATTTCAACCAATCCTGGAGAAAATTTTAAACCTTTAGTAAAAGTAGCTTCTGGTGGAGAGTTGTCTCGTCTCATGTTAGCTATCAAGTCCGCTTTTTCTCGTAAGGAAGGCAAGACCAGTATCGTCTTTGATGAGGTGGATACGGGAGTTTCAGGTCGTGTAGCTCAAGCCATCGCACAAAAAATTCACAAAATTGGACAGCACGGTCAAGTATTAGCTATTTCTCACCTTCCTCAAGTTATTGCTATCGCAGATTATCAGTTCTTCATCGAAAAGATTAGCAATGAGCATTCAACCGTTTCAACTGTTCGCTTGTTAACAGTTGAAGAAAGGATTGAAGAAGTCGCTAAGATGTTGGCTGGAGAGAATGTGACAGAAGCAGCATTGACTCAAGCGAGAGAATTATTACAAAGTAAGGAGAAATAAATGACAGACTATTATGTAATTGGTGATGTCCACGGAAAAGCTGGAATGTTAGAAGACTTACTTAAAACATGGGATGGCAAGACTCAATTACTCTTTCTTGGAGATTTGATTGATAGAGGAGAAGATAGCCTCCGTGTTCTTGAAATGGTCAAGGATTTGGTAGAAAAGCAAGGAGCTATCTGCTTATCAGGAAATCACGAGTACATGTTTTTGACTTGGCTGGATAATCCTGAAGAAAGCTATGACCACTATCGTCGTAATGGTGGGGATACAACCATTAATTCCATTTTAGGGCGTCCTCTAGATGCACCAGTAGATGGAGTAGCAGATGCTAAGCGTGTCGAGACTGAAGCAGCAAACTTAGTCGAATTTATTCGTCAAATGCCTTTTGTGGTAGAGACAGACAAGTATATCTTTGTACATGCTGGTATTGATTTGACTTTGGATGATTGGCATGAAACGACAGATTACAAGAAAGTTTGGCTTAGAAAACCATTCCACGAAGCCGAAAATCATACTGGAAAAACCATTGTCTTTGGTCATACACCAGTCTATGGTTTGTTGGATCAAAAACCTGGCACATCTGAACTCTGGATAACAGAAGACGGTAAGATTGGAATGGATGGAGGGGCTGTCTACGGCGGTGTTCTTCACGGGATTGTCTTTACCGACCAAGGTATGACAGAACATTACTTCATTGAAAATGACGGCTTTGTTGCTGAAGATTAGTACTCCTAACAGGGTATGGTCTTGTCAAAATGTTAAAAACAATTTATAATTAATAGATACCCTGAAAGGAAGAGAATGATGAACTTAGAAGAATTGAAAAAACGACAGGAGAAGATTCGTAACTTCTCTATTATCGCCCATATTGACCACGGGAAGTCGACTCTAGCAGACCGCATTTTGGAAAAAACAGAGACGGTTTCAAGTCGTGAAATGCAAGCTCAACTTTTGGACAGCATGGATCTAGAGCGAGAACGTGGAATTACGATCAAACTCAATGCTATCGAGCTGAATTATACTGCTAAAGATGGTGATACCTATATTTTCCACTTGATTGACACACCAGGACACGTTGACTTTACCTATGAAGTTTCACGTTCGCTAGCTGCCTGTGAGGGTGCTATTTTGGTGGTTGATGCTGCTCAAGGGATTGAGGCTCAAACCCTTGCCAATGTTTATCTAGCCTTGGACAATGATTTGGAAATCATGCCAGTCATTAACAAAATTGACCTGCCTGCTGCGGATCCAGAGCGCGTGCGTACAGAGATTGAGGATGTCATTGGCTTGGATGCCAGTGAAGCAGTATTGGCTTCAGCCAAGGCTGGTATTGGTATCGAAGAAATTCTCGAGCAAATCGTGGAAAAAGTGCCAGCACCAACGGGTGATGTGACGGCGCCACTTAAGGCCTTGATTTTCGACTCAGTTTACGATGCTTACCGTGGGGTTATCCTCCAAGTACGTGTCATGGATGGAGTGGTTAAACCTGGCGATAAGATTCAGCTCATGAGCAATGGTAAGACCTTTGATGTGACCGAAGTCGGTATTTTTACACCAAAAGCAGTTGGTCGTGATTTCCTTGCGACTGGTGACGTTGGATATATCGCTGCATCTATCAAGACAGTTCAGGACACTCGTGTGGGTGATACCGTTACCTTGGCAACTAATCCTGCGGCTGAGCCCTTACATGGTTACAAGCAGATGAATCCTATGGTTTTTGCGGGTCTCTACCCAATTGAGTCAAACAAGTATAATGACCTACGTGAAGCCCTTGAAAAATTGCAGTTGAACGATGCTAGTCTTCAGTTTGAACCTGAAACATCGCAAGCTCTTGGATTCGGTTTCCGTTGTGGCTTCCTCGGCCTTCTTCATATGGATGTTATTCAGGAACGTTTGGAACGTGAGTTCAACATTGACTTGATCATGACTGCACCATCCGTTATATACAAGGTCAATCAGACTGATGGTGAGTCTATGGATGTGTCAAATCCATCAGAATTCCCAGACCCAACTAAGATTGCGACCATTGAAGAACCTTATGTCAAGGCTCAGATTATGGTACCACAGGAGTTTGTCGGAGCAGTAATGGAATTAGCTCAACGCAAGCGTGGGGACTTTGTGACTATGGACTATATTGATGACAATCGTGTCAATGTTATCTATCAAATTCCACTGGCTGAAATCGTCTTCGACTTCTTTGATAAGCTTAAGTCTTCGACACGTGGTTACGCTAGCTTTGACTACGAATTGTCAGAGTATCGTCCATCTAAGCTGGTCAAAATGGACATCCTTCTCAATGGAGACAAGGTGGATGCCCTCAGCTTCATCGTTCACAAGGACTTTGCTTATGAACGCGGAAAACTCATCGTTGATAAGCTCAAGAAAATCATTCCTCGTCAACAGTTTGAAGTTCCAATCCAAGCAGCAATTGGACATAAGATTGTGGCTCGTACAGATATCAAGGCCCTTCGTAAGAACGTTCTTGCCAAGTGTTATGGTGGTGACGTTTCACGTAAACGTAAACTTCTCGAAAAACAAAAAGCTGGTAAGAAACGCATGAAAGCCATCGGTTCTGTAGAAGTGCCTCAGGAAGCCTTCCTCAGCGTCTTGAGTATGGATGAAGAATAGTTGAGATCTCAAGAAAAAATAAGATAAATATAAAATAATGATTTTTTAAGTGGCTGGGTAAAAAGTCAATTTTCTCCGAAAATGAAAAAAATATAACGCATAGTATCAAGGTTTTCAACACCTGATATTATGCGTTTTTCTGATTTTAAAGATTTTTTGCCCAGCCTCTTTTCTTAATGTTTGACAAACGCGCCAACCTCAAGTATAGCAGATTGAACTTAGAATAGTATACTACAGATTCTAAAACATTTTTAGAAATTGATTTGACTTTCTTAATCTCTTTGTTCATATCTTATTTCAATCAACTATACAAGTTTGGGAATCGACATTTCTGGGCGGAAGGTTATTATGTGAGTACAGTAGAGCTTAATGAAGCCACAATTAAGAAATATATTCAAGAGTGAATAAATTATCCAGTGGATGATTTCTAAACGAGTATGAAAATTTGAAAATAAGTAAAGCATGATCTATCACTAGATAAATTGAGTATAAAATAATATGAGGATCCCTTTAGGGATAGTGGTAAGACTCTTTAAGAGGCAAGTGACGAGTCAAGAGCAATGAGGCTTGAACAAGGTGAAAGCCAGCGTCTTTAGGCGCTGGCTGGTAATTTGGGCTTATAGCGTTCTGGTGCAAACCAGCCGTTAGATGGGTGGTTATGTTTTTTTGATTTTTTTAAACTTTTATTATATAATAAAACCAAATAAAAAGAAAGCGGTAACAATATGCTTAATGTGAAAATTTTTTATATATTTTTATGTTTGATCGTTGTCGAAACTACAGGCTTGTTGTTGTTGAAAAACGGTCTTGAAAGAGGTTATTTAGATACAGGATCTATCATCCTTGCAGTTTTTTCATTTGCTTTCTACAACCTATGTTCATTCGGTTGGGTCTACTTTACAATAAAAAACAATAAAAAATAAATAGACGTATTTTTAGTCAGAACCTCTCAAAAAACGCATTTTCTTGCACCTGCTCCGTAAATGTGTTATACGGATTCTGCGAAAAAGTGATAGTTTTCTAAGCCATGAGCAATGAAAAAGCACCAGCAGTGCGAATGCTGAGGCTTTTTTTCGTGGTTGCAAATCACGTCCGGCCCAGTGGCACTTAATCATCGCCTTTCTTATCTAGCCAGACATAAGAAACTCAAATAGTAGGCTCAGATGGTTATGGATATGTGAAAATTCCTAAATCATGGGTTCATTTCAAAGAAATTGAAGGTGGAGATGACATTCAGTACTGTGATGGAACGGATGTCAACATTGTAACTCTCAATACTTTTAAACCAGAACAGTTTGGTATTAGTGAAAGCGAATATGCAGCGCTAGAAACTGTTCAAATTTCAACGAGCATTTATGAATCTAAACAGAAAAGTCAAGACTTTTCCAAGGTATGGGGGTCAAAATCAACTATCGGTGGCTATGAGGCCTACGTAGTAAACTGTATTGCTAAAAATGGTAAATATTTAATTATCTGGGTATTTAAATCCGATGATGGTAAGTTTAGATATGTTTCTCTTGAAGGTGTTCTAGAGGTATTAAAAAATCTCCTTCCAATGGTGGAAGAAAGTTGGACCAATAAAAAAGTTAAAATCGTGAAAACAGGAGTCATTCCTGTTTTTTGTTTTACTTATTAAGAAATTTATAAAAAATATGTTTGAAATTAGCAAATGTTTAAAACGTAAACAATAAAAATCGAACAAAATACAACAAAAAAACATTGACAACGGTTTCATATAATGTTATACTTGTACCATAAAAGTTAAATATGAAGGGAGAAGGTCATGGGATTAGATCATTTCTTTGACAAAGACTTAGTCTTTTGCTTAGAAGCAGATAATCAAGAGCAACTTTTCGATCAAGTTGCAACCCTATTGGAAGAAAAGAAAGTTGTTACAGAGACCTATCGTTCGGCCTTGATTGAACGTGAAAAATCGTTCCCAACTGGTTTGGATATGGAGTTTTTAGGGAAGGATTTGCCTAACGTAGCTATTCCTCATACTGATACAATTCATAATCTAACTGAAAATGTTGTCGTGGTTCGTCTGGAAAAACCAGTAACGTTCCACAATATGATTGCCCCTGATAAGGAAGTAGAAGTCTCATTACTCTTCTTTATCATCAACAATTCAAGTTCAAGTCAAACAAATATTCTTGCACAGTTGATGGACTTCTTTACAGGCAATGGTCATCTTGAAGCGCTGTCTAAGATTACGGAACCTGAAGCTTTGTTCCAATATATCTCAGAAGCGACTGCTTAATTTGTTAATAATTTTTATATAAAAACGGAGGAAATCCAAATGATTAAAATTCTTGCTGCTTGTGGTGCAGGTGTTAACTCAAGCCACCAAATTAAAAGTGCTCTTGAAGAAGAACTTTCTAACCGTGGGTACGATGTTCAATGTGATGCTGTTATGGTAAAAGATGTCAATGAAGACTTGATTAAAGGTTATGATATCTTCACACCAATCGCTGCTACTGATTTAGGTTTTGAACCAGGTATCCCAGTTGTTGAAGCAGGACCAATCTTGTTCCGTATTCCAGCTATGAGCGCTCCAGTTTATGACAATATTGAAGCAGCTATCAAAGAACATGGTCTAAGCTAATTATTAATTTGTAAATATTCCATAAAAATAAAGGGAGGAAAATTATGGATATCATTATCGAACTAGCCAATAAGCTGTTCAAACCTATCTTGGAAATGGGTGGACCGATCATCATGCTGATCATTTTGACATTATTGGCTCTACTTTTTGGAGTGAAATTCTCCAAAGCGCTTGAAGGTGGTATCAAACTTGCCATCGCTCTTACTGGTATCGGTGCTATCATCGGTATGTTAAATGGTGCTTTCTCAGCGTCTCTTGCAAAATTCGTTGAAAACACTGGTATTCAATTGAATATTACCGACGTTGGTTGGGCACCACTTGCTACAATCACTTGGGGTTCAGCTTGGACACTTTACTTCTTGCTTGTGATGTTGATCGTCAACATTGTAATGCTTGCAATGAAGAAAACTGATACACTTGACGTCGATATCTTTGATATCTGGCACTTGTCTATCACAGGTCTTTTGATCAAATGGTACGCTGACAACAATGGAGTTAGCCAAGGAGTTTCACTCTTCATCGCGACTGCAGCAGTTGTTCTTGTTGGGGTTCTTAAAATCATCAACTCTGACTTGATGAAACCAACATTTGATGACCTTCTTAACGCACCAAGTTCATCACCAATGACTTCAACTCACATGAACTACATGATGAACCCAGTTATCATGGTTTTGGATAAGATTTTTGATAAACTCTTCCCAGGTCTTGATAAATACGACTTTGACGCTGCTAAATTGAATAAACGAATCGGTTTCTGGGGATCTAAATTCTTCATCGGTTTCATCCTTGGTATCGTTATCGGTTTGATGGGAACTCCACATCCAGTTCCTGGTGTTGAAGGTGCTGATAAATGGGAACTTGTTATTAAAGGTTGGTTGTCACTTGGTTTGACTGCCGGTGTCTGCTTGGAGCTCTTCTCATTGATCGGTTCATGGTTTATCGCAGCCGTAGAACCACTTTCACAAGGTATTACAAACGTTGCTACTAAACGTCTTCAAGGACGTAAATTCAACATCGGTCTTGACTGGCCATTTATCGCTGGTCGTGCTGAAATCTGGGCTTGTGCCAACGTACTTGCCCCAATCATGTTGGTTGAAGCAGTGCTTCTTTCAAATGTCGGAAATGGTATCTTGCCACTAGCTGGTATCATCGCAATGGGTGTAACTCCAGCTCTCTTGGTAGTTACTCGTGGTAAATTGCTCCGTATGATTATCTTCGGAACCCTCTTGTTGCCACTCTTCCTTCTTTCAGGTACACTTATCGCACCATTCGCTACTGAACTTGCTAAAGGTGTAGGTGCCTTCCCAGAAGGTGTAAGCCAAACTCAATTGATTACTCACTCAACTCTTGAAGGACCAATCGAAAAACTATTTGGTTGGGCAATTGGTAACGCTACAACTGGTGATATCAAAGCAATCCTTGGCGCATTAGTATTCCTAGTATTCTACGTTGGTATCTTTGCATGGTACAGAAAACAAATGATCAAACGTAATGAAGAATACGCAGCAAACGCAAAATAATTCGCTCCTAAAAATGTAAATTGTAAAAACTAGGTTGTCAGTTTCCAAATCTGGAGTCGACAGCCTAGTTTTTTAGGCCTTAAATAAATGGAGGTAATTCTAATGATTGAATTAAAAACAGAACAGCTAAGTGTACAGTTTCAAACTTTTGGTGGTGCACTTTCTTCAATAAAAGACAAAGATGGAATGGAGTATTTGTGGCAGGGAGATCCAACTTACTGGAGTGGACAAGCACCTGTTTTATTTCCAATTTGTGGATCCGTTAGAAATGATACTGTCTTATATGATCAAGCAGATGGTAGTCAAGTAACAGGTAAAATTCCACGTCATGGATTGGTTCGAAAAAAAGAATTTGAATTAGTGGAACAAACAGAGAACTCTGTCACCTTTGCTATCGAAGATGACCAAGAAATGTATGAGAATTATCCCTATCATTTTCGTCTAGAAATAACTTATACTGTTACTGGAAAGACTATTCGAACACAGTATCAAGTTACCAATAAGGAAACAGATAAGAAAATGCCTTACTTTATTGGTGGACATCCTGGATTTAACTGTCCTTTATTTGATGATGAGACTTATGAAGACTACTATCTTGAATTTGAAAAGCCAGAAACTTGTACAGTTCCTAAGCCATTCCCAGAAACAGGAATGTTAGATTTTCAAGATAGAAGTAGCTGGTTAACAAATCAAAAGGAACTGGATCTAAACTATGATTTCTTTAGCTATGATGCTGTGACATTAGATGAATTAGCCTCTCGCTCTGTTTCCTTACGGTCACGTAAGCATGATAAGGGGTTGAAACTAGATTTTAAAGAGTTTCCAAACCTTATCGTTTGGTCAACACTCAATAAAGGTCCTTTCCTTGCTTTGGAACCTTGGTCAGGTTTGTCAACATCACTTGAAGAGGGCGATCATCTAGAATATAAGAAAAATGTTCGAATCTTAAATCCAGGTCAAAGTGATCAAATTGGTTTTGATATAGAAATTTTCTAAAAAATAAACAAAAACAAACATAAACTGTTGACTTTTTTAAACAATAGTAGTATATTATGTTTATAAAGAACAATTTGTGTTTGTTTTAACAAGTTATTCTTCCAATTTCTCCAAGGAGAAGTTACAAAGAGTGATTAGATAAATCATTCTTAAACTAAAATAGTCAACAAAAACTACCAGTAACTACTTGGTAATGGTCATTTTCTTTCCAGAACCCAAAAATTTTTACTGGTCTATATAAAAAAGGAGTATACAATATGTCTATTGTTATTGGTGCAGATGCTGCAGGTTTGAGATTGAAAGAAGTTGTGAAAGACTTCCTAGAAAAAGAAAACTTCCATGTTGTGGATGTTACAGCTGAAGGTCAAGACTTTGTCGACGTAACCCTTGCAGTCGCTGCTGAAGTTACAAAAGAAGAACAAAACTTGGGTATCGTGATTGATGCTTATGGTGCTGGTCCATTTATGGTCGCAACAAAAATTAAAGGAATGGTTGCTGCAGAGGTCTCTGACGAACGTTCAGCTTATATGACTCGTGGTCACAACAACTCACGTATGATTACGATGGGTGCTCAACTCGTTGGTGACGAATTGGCTAAGAACATCGCTAAAGGCTTTGTAAATGGTAAGTATGACGGCGGTCGTCACCAGATTCGTGTCGACATGTTGAACAAAATGTGCTAATTTTTATAACGAAAGAAAGGTAAGATAAAAATGAGAATTGCAATTGGATGTGACCACATCGTAACAAATGAAAAAATGGCGGTTTCAGAATTTTTGAAATCAAAAGGACATGAAGTCATCGACTTTGGTACTTATGACCACGCTCGTACTCACTACCCAATCTTTGGTAAAAAAGTTGGTGAAGCAGTAGTTAGTGGCCAAGCTGATCTTGGTGTATGTATCTGTGGTACTGGTGTAGGTATCAATAACGCTGTTAACAAAGTTCCAGGTGTTCGTTCTGCTTTGGTTCGTGATATGACAACAGCTCTTTACGCTAAGGAACAATTGAATGCCAACGTTATCGGATTTGGTGGTAAAATCACTGGTGAATTGCTTATGTGCGATATCATTGAAGCTTTCATCAACGCTGAATACAAACCATCTGAAGAAAATAAAAAATTGATCGCTAAAATCCAACACGTTGAAACTCATAACGATCATCAAACAGATGCCAACTTCTTTACAGAATTCCTTGAAAAATGGGATCGCGGTGAATACCACGACTAAGAGGTGACTCATGATTTTAACAGTCACAATGAACCCATCCATCGATATTTCCTATCCTTTGGATGAATTGAAAATTGACACTGTCAACCGTGTGGTGGATGTCACTAAAACGGCTGGTGGTAAAGGTCTTAACGTTACTCGTGTCCTATCAGAATTTGGTGACTCCGTAGTCGCAACAGGACTTGTTGGTGGTAAACTTGGTGATTTTCTAGTTGAAAATATTGATGATAAAGTAAGCAAACGTTTCTTCTCTATCCAAGGAGAAACCCGTAACTGTATCGCAATTCTACATGGAGAAAATCAAACAGAAATCCTAGAAAAAGGTCCTGAAGTTCAAGAACAAGAAGGTCAAGATTTCTTGGCTCATTTCAAGGAACTTTTAGAAACTGTAGAGGTAGTAGCCATTTCAGGTAGTCTACCAGCAGGACTTCCTGTTGACTATTATGCTAGTCTGGTTGAACTTGCTAACCAAGCTGGTAAACCTGTTGTCTTGGACTGTTCAGGAGCTGCACTTCAGGCGGTTCTTGAATCTCCACATAAACCAACGGTTATCAAACCAAATAATGAAGAATTGTCTCAACTTTTGGGTAGAGAAATTTCTAAAGACTTGGATGAATTAAAAGAGGTTCTTCAAGAGTCCCTATTTGAAGGAATTGAGTGGATTATTGTTTCCTTAGGTGCTAATGGTGCCTTTGCAAAACACGGGGACACTTTCTATAAAGTGGATATTCCAAAAATTCAAGTTGTAAATCCAGTTGGTTCTGGCGATTCTACTGTTGCAGGTATTGCTTCAGGTCTTTTCCATAAAGAATCTGATCAAGAATTACTGACCAAGGCGAATGTCCTTGGTATGCTAAATGCTCAAGAAAAAATGACCGGTCATGTCAATATGGCTAACTATCAAGGCCTATATGACCAACTAGTAGTGAAAGAGGTATAAAATGGTTTTAACAGAAAATAAACGTGCATGTTTGGAAAAACTCTCTGATGAGAATGGTATCATCTCAGCTCTTGCTTTTGACCAACGTGG
>NZ_KV804981.1:11631-15686 GCF_001811505.1 Streptococcus sp. HMSC034E03 | reverse complement strand
GCTTTTGACCAACGTGGTGCTTTGAAACGCCTTATGGCTCAATACCAAACAGAGGAGCCAACGGTAGCTCAAATGGAAGAACTTAAAGTCTTGGTTGCGGATGAATTGACTAAATACGCTTCATCTATGCTTTTAGACCCTGAATATGGTCTTCCAGCAACAAAAGCTCTTGCTCCAAATGCAGGTCTTCTCCTCGCTTATGAAAAAACTGGATACGATACAACAAGCACAAAACGCTTGCCAGACTGCTTGGATGTTTGGTCTGCAAAACGTATCAAAGAACAAGGGGCAGATGCTGTTAAGTTCTTGCTTTACTATGACGTAGATAGCTCTGACGAACTCAACCAACAAAAACAAGCCTACATTGAACGTATCGGTTCTGAGTGTGTGGCAGAAGATATTCCATTCTTCCTTGAAATCCTTGCTTACGATGAAAAAATTGCTGATGCAGGTTCTGCTGAATACGCTAAAGTAAAACCACACAAGGTTATCGGCGCTATGAAAGTCTTCTCAGATCCACGTTTCAACATCGATGTCTTGAAAGTAGAAGTTCCAGTTAACGTGAAATACGTTGAAGGCTTTGGTGATGGAGAAATCGTTCATACACGTGAAGAGGCAGCAGCATTCTTCAAAGCACAAGACGAAGCAACTAACCTTCCTTACATCTACTTGAGTGCAGGTGTATCCGCTAAACTCTTCCAAGAGACACTTGTCTTTGCCCACGAATCAGGCGCAAACTTCAACGGAGTTCTTTGTGGACGTGCTACATGGGCAGGATCAGTTGAAGCTTACATCAAAGATGGTGAAGCAGCAGCTCGCGAATGGCTTCGTACAACTGGATTTGAAAACATTGATGAACTTAATAAGGTTCTTCAAACAACAGCTACTTCATGGACTGAACGTGTGTAAACTTCCCCCTTTATGTCCTAAAACCTAGCATAAAATTTTAAAAAAAGTTGTATGTAAAGGTTTACAAAAAATCATTCTTGTGATATACTAAAGTCACAAGTTAATACAAAGTGAGTGTTACTAAGTAATATTAGGCATGATCACAGATGACTCAGATGTATATTTTCTGAGTTCATTTGTGGTCATTTTTTATGCTCACAAAACTTAAATAATAGGGCAAGGAGGTTGCCATGTATCGGATATTAAATCCAATGAATAACAATGTTTCTCTCGTGCGTAATAGTAAGGGAGAGGAGTTGATCGTAATTGGTAAGGGTATTTCGTTCGGTAAGAAGAAGGGAGATTTGATTTCTGAGGATCAGGTTGAAAAAGTTTTCCGAATGAAAACGGAAGAGTCGCGAGAAAATTTTATGGCTCTTCTCAAGGATGTACCGCTTGATTTTATTACGGTTACTTATGAGATTATTGATAATCTTTCTAAAAAATATCAATATCCTGTCCAAGAGTATCTATACGTCACTCTGACAGACCATATCTATTGTTCTTATCAGGCTATTAGTCAAGGACGCTATAAGGATAGTAACTTGCCTGATATTTCTGCCAAGTATCCTATCGCTTTTCAAATTGCACAAGAAGCTTTTGAAATTTATCGTCAAAAACTGACAGAAAATTTTCCTGAAGACGAGATCATTCGTATCGCTTATCACTTCATCAACGCGGAAGGTGAGAATGAAGTCGAAGTTGTTGAGTCGATTGATAAGAGAAAGGAAATTTTAAAGAGTGTTGAAAGCGTTTTGAAGAGTTATAAAATCCAGCGAACACCTGAAAATAATAATTTTTACGATCGCTTTATGATTCATCTAAATTATTTTTTGGATTATTTGGATCGTAGTCGCGATGATAATCGATCCTTGCTCGATATGGAAGAACATATAAAAAATACCTATCCAGAAGCATTCGAGATTGGTAGCAAAATTTATGAAGTCATTGCTCAGGAAACTGGTCTTGACCTCTACAAGAGTGAACGAGTTTATCTTGTTCTACACATCCAACGTTTATTGTCATAACGCTTTACTAAAAAATATATAAGGAGAATTCTATCATGAATAGAGAAGAAGTAACATTGTTAGGTTTTGAAATCGTTGCCTATGCAGGTGATGCTCGTTCAAAATTATTAGAAGCTTTGAAGGCTGCTGAAGCTAGCGATTTTGCTAAAGCAGAAGCTCTTGTTGAAGAAGCAGCAGGTTGCATTGCGGAAGCTCACAAAGCGCAAACATCTATGCTTGCTCAAGAAGCTGCAGGGGAAGAAATTCCATACAGCATCACAATGATGCACGGACAAGATCACCTGATGACAACAATCTTGCTAAAAGATTTGGTGCATCATTTAATTGAACTTTATAAAAGAGGAGCTAAATAATGAATAAGTTAATTGCCTATATCGAGAAAGGGAAGCCTTTCTTTGAAAAACTATCTCGAAATATCTATCTTCGTGCTATTCGAGATGGATTTATCGCTGGAATGCCTGTCATTCTCTTCTCAAGTATTTTTATCTTGATTGCTTTTGTTCCAAACTCTTGGGGCTTTAAATGGTCTGATGAAGTAGTAGCACTTTTGATGAAACCTTACAGCTACTCTATGGGGATTCTAGCAGTCTTGGTAGCTGGTACCACTGCTAAATCTTTAACAGACTCCGTCAATCGTAGTATGGAGAAAACCAACCAAATCAACTATATGTCAACGCTATTGGCGGCTATTGTTGGTTTGCTGATGTTAGCAGCTGACCCAATCGAGGGTGGCTTTGCAACTGGTTTCCTTGGAACAAAAGGGTTGCTTTCAGCCTTCCTGGCAGCTTTTGTAACTGTAGCTATCTATAAGGTTTGTGTGAAGAACAACGTTACTATTCGCATGCCTGACGAAGTTCCACCGAATATCTCACAAGTCTTTAAAGACGTTATTCCGTTTACGCTTTCAGTTGTTTCTCTTTATGCTCTTGACTTATTAGCACGTCATTTTGTTGGTTCTAGTGTGGCAGAATCAATCGGTAAATTCTTTGCTCCATTATTCTCTGCAGCTGATGGATACCTTGGTATTACTATTATCTTTGGTGCTTTTGCCTTCTTCTGGTTTGTCGGTATTCACGGCCCATCTATCGTTGAACCTGCCATTGCAGCGATTACTTATGCAAATGCCGAAGTCAACTTGAACCTTCTTCAACAAGGTATGCACGCTGATAAGATCCTTACATCTGGTACACAAATGTTTATCGTTACCATGGGTGGTACAGGAGCAACTCTTGTGGTTCCATTCATGTTTATGTGGTTGTGTAAATCGAAACGAAATCGTGCTATTGGACGTGCTTCAGTAGTTCCTACATTCTTCGGTGTAAATGAACCAATCTTGTTTGGTGCACCACTTGTTTTGAACCCAATCTTCTTTATCCCATTTATCTTCGCACCTATTGCAAACGTATGGATCTTTAAGTTCTTTATTGAAACACTTGGCATGAACTCATTTACTGCCAACCTTCCATGGACTACACCAGGACCTCTTGGTATTGTTCTTGGTACAAACTTCCAGTTCTTGTCATTTGCTCTTGCAGCATTGTTAATCGTAGTGGATATTGCAATCTACTATCCATTCCTTAAAGTTTATGACGAACAAATTCTTGAAGAAGAACGTTCTGGTAAAGCCAACGATGAATTAAAAGAAAAAGTAGCCGCAAACTTCAATACTGCTAAAGCGGATGCTATCCTTGAAAAAGCTGGAGTAGAATCAGCACAAAATACAATCACTGATGAAACAAACGTACTCGTTCTTTGTGCAGGTGGTGGAACAAGTGGACTTCTTGCAAATGCTTTGAATAAAGCAGCAGCAGAATACAATGTTCCAGTTAAAGCTGCAGCAGGTGGCTATGGAGCCCACCGTGAAATGTTACCAGAGTTTGATTTGGTTATCTTAGCACCACAAGTTGCTTCAAACTTTGAGGATATGAAAGCTGAAACAGATAAACTTGGAATCAAATTGGCTAAGACTGAAGGAGCTCAATACATCAAGTTGACTCGTGATGGTAAAGGTGCTCTTGCATTTGTTCAAGCTCAATTCGATTGATGATAGGGACTGTAAAACAGTCTCCTATCATCACG
>NZ_KV804981.1:0-11531 GCF_001811505.1 Streptococcus sp. HMSC034E03 | reverse complement strand
TATCGTTTTTACCTCCTCATGTCACAATTCGATTAATAATAGGGACTATGAAATAGTTTCCTCTCGTTACGGAAATCGCTATGTCGAATTTCCTAATCGCCTTATTAATTCGTCGGTAAAAAGATATCGTTTTTACCTCCTCATGTCACTATTTGGTGACTTGGTACAAGAAGTGAGATGGAGATGGATGGCTCACTAACTCCTCTCCCCTCACTTTTCATTTAATACAATCAAGAAATAGGTGAAAAAATGACAAAAACACTTCCTAAAGATTTTATTTTCGGTGGCGCAACAGCAGCTTATCAAGCAGAAGGTGCTACACATACAGATGGTAAAGGTCCTGTTGCTTGGGACAAATACCTTGCTGATAACTATTGGTACACAGCTGAACCAGCGAGTGACTTCTATCATAAATATCCAGTAGATTTGCAGTTGGCTGAGGAATATGGGGTAAACGGTATCCGTATTTCCATTGCTTGGTCACGTATTTTCCCAACTGGTTATGGTGAAGTAAATCCGAAAGGGGTAGAATTCTATCATAACTTATTTGCAGAATGTCATAAACGCCATGTAGAACCGTTCGTTACTCTTCATCACTTTGATACACCTGAAGCTCTTCACTCAAATGGAGACTTCTTAAATCGTGAAAATATCGAACACTTTGTAGATTATGCGGCATTCTGTTTTGAAGAATTCCCAGAAGTAAACTACTGGACAACCTTTAATGAAATTGGTCCAATCGGTGATGGTCAGTACTTGGTCGGTAAATTCCCACCAGGTATTCAATATGATCTTGCGAAAGTCTTCCAATCCCACCACAATATGATGGTTTCTCATGCTCGTGCTGTGAAATTGTACAAAGACAAAGGCTATAAAGGTGAAATCGGGGTTGTTCACGCCCTTCCAACTAAGTATCCATTGGATCCTAAAAATCCTGCAGATGTTATTGCGGCAGAGTTGGAGGACATTATCCATAACAAATTTATCTTGGATGCAACTTATCTGGGGCACTACTCTGAAAAGACCCTGGCAGGGGTAGAGGCTATCTTGGCTGCCAATGGTGGAAAGCTTGACTTGCGTGACGAAGACTTTTTAGCGCTTGAAGCAGCTAAAGATTTGAATGACTTCCTCGGAATTAACTACTATATGAGCGATTGGATGGAAGCTTTTGATGGTGAAACTGAGATCATCCACAACGGTAAAGGGGAAAAAGGAAGCTCTAAGTACCAAATTAAGGGTGTTGGTCGTCGTGTAGCTCCTGACTATGTACCTCGCACTGACTGGGACTGGATTATCTATCCTCAAGGATTATACGACCAAATCATGCGCGTGAAAAAGGATTATCCAAACTACAAGAAGATCTACATCACTGAAAACGGACTTGGATACAAAGATGAATTTGTGGACAACACTGTTTACGATGATGGCCGTATTGATTATGTGAAACAACACTTGGAAGTATTGTCTGATGCCATTGCTGATGGAGCAGTAGTCAAAGGCTACTTCATCTGGTCACTCATGGACGTCTTCTCTTGGTCAAATGGTTATGAAAAACGCTATGGCCTCTTCTATGTGGACTTTGAAACACAAGAACGCTATCCGAAGAAATCAGCTCACTGGTACAAGAAACTAGCTGAAACCCAAGTGATTGAATAGTACAACTAGTTATTAGGTATAGAATTTAAGCGAGGAAAGTTTATGCTAAAAGATTTTATCAAATCAATCTATGAAAAAGTTTATATTATTAACTTTGAACATTGCTCTCATGTACCATCCTTGACCAAGGAGCAACTTGCAAGTCTTGGAAAATGGTATGTCTCAACGGGTAAGGAGTGGATTTGTCATTCAGACTATGAATTTGAAGAATTTCAAAAGCTATTTTTAAATTTTGTCAACGCAGAAGATAAGGATAACATTTCCTTTGTTTCGGATTTTATGCCGTTTCAACACTAAAATATTATAAAGAGGAATCTATCTCATACTAGGAGATATTCCTCTTTTTTATTTAGATTTTACCTGAAAGACAAAAAAATTCTTGACAGATTTATGTTATAGGAGTAAACTATTAACTAGTTAAATAACTGGTTAAGCACATAAAGAGGTAACTCACTCGCTCAAATCTTGTTTGAAATATAGAAAATAGGAGGAGTTTTAAAAGTGAGTTATTTTTCTAAATCGATATTTAACCGGTTAAGGATGTTCTTGAGGAAAAGTATAGTTCTTCTTTAACGAATAAATGAAAATAGAAAGTGTGTTTAGATGAAAATCAATAAAAAATATGTTCTTGGTTCGGTAGCTCTTTTAGCATTAAGCCTTTCCAGTTATGAATTGGGGCGTTACCAAGCGTTACAGACTAGCAAAGAGTCTAATCGTGTGTCTTATATAGAAGGGAATCAGGCTAGTGCTAAGACTGAAAATCTGACGCCAGATGAGGTTAGTCAGCGAGAAGGTATTAATGCAGAACAGATTGTCGTTAAGATTACCGATCAAGGCTACGTAACTTCACATGGAGACCATTATCATTACTATAATGGCAAGGTTCCTTATGATGCTATCATTAGTGAAGAACTTCTGATGAAAGATCCGAATTATCAACTTCGAAATGAGGATATTGTCAACGAAGTCAAGGGTGGTTATGTCATTAAGGTTGATGGTCGCTATTATGTATACCTCAAAGATGCATCCCATGCAGAAAATATTCGTAGTAAGGATGAGATCAATCGTCAGAAGCAAGAACACGGACATGGTAGTGGAACAAAAGTTAGCAATGAAGTTACCCTAGCAAGGGCTCAGGGACGTTATACTACGGATGACGGCTATGTTTTTAATGCAAGTGATATTATTGAGGATACTGGCGATGCTTACATCGTTCCACATGGCAATCACTTCCATTATATTCCTAAGAGTGACTTATCAGCTGGCGAACTTGCTGCTGCCCAAGCCTTCCTATCTGGTAAAGGTGGCCAAACAAGCTCAGTGGGGTATCGTCCTTCAACAAATTCTTCTAGCAATAGCTCATCAGAGGCATCGAATAGTAGTTCATATGGACAAACAAATCATAGTAATGTTGAGGCAAATACTAGAAGATGGGTTCCAACTGTTAGCCCACAAGTGGATAATAGTTATCAAGCAAGTCCAAGTGAAGACGTATCTAGTCTTTTGAAACAACTTTATGCCTTGCCACTCAGCCAACGACATGTGGAATCAGATGGGCTTGTCTTTGATCCAGCTCAAATTACAAGAAAAACTGCGAATGGTGTTGCAGTGCCTCATGGGGATCACTATCATTTTATCCCTTATTCTCAAATGTCTGATTTAGAGCAGAGGATTGCGAGAATGATTTCTGAAAATTATCAAGGAAATCATACTACTGCAGGTGGTAAAGAATTAAAACCAATTCCGACTCCAATCCCTGCTCCAGAGCCTACCCCAATACCAAGTCCACAACCTGTACCAAATCCTCAACCAGCTCCAAGCAATCCAATTGATGGAAAATTGGTAAAACAGGCGATTCGAAAGGTGGTTGATGGTTATGTCTTCGAAGAGAATGGAATTTTGCGTTATATTTTTGCCAAGGAACTTTCAGCAGAAACTGTTGCAGCCATTGATGATAAACTTGCTCAACAAGAAAGTTTGTCTCATGAGTTAGGAGCTAAGAAAACCAATCTTGTATCTGGTGATCAAAAATTTTACAACAAAGTTTATGATTTACTAGCAGCAGTTCATCAAGATTTGATTTCCAATAAAGGGCGCCAAGCTGATTTTGACGCTTTGGATAGACTATTGGAACGTCTCAACGATGAGTCAAGTGATAAAGTCAAGTTAGTTGATGATATCCTTGCTTTTCTAGCGCCGATTCGTCATCCAGAACGTTTAGGAAAACCAAATGCACAAATAACTTACACAGATAATGAGATTCAAGTAGCCAAGTTGGCAGGCAAGTATACAACAGAAGACGGCTATATCTTTGATCCCCGTGATATCACCAGTGATGAGGGGGATGCCTATGTAACTCCGCATATGAGCCACAGTCATTGGATTAAGAAAGATAGTTTGTCTGAAGCTGAAAGAGCAGCAGGTCAAGCTTATGCTAAAGAGAAAGGTTTGACACCTCCTTCAACAAATCATCAAAGTTCAGGAAATACTGAAGCTAAGGGAGCAGAAGCGATTTACAATCGAGTAAAAGCAGCTAAGAAGGTTCCACTTGATCATATTCCTTACAATCTACAACATACTGTTGAAGTTAAAAATGGTAGCTTAATTATACCTCATTACGACCATTACCATAACATTAAATTTGGTTGGTTTGACGAAGGACTCTATGAGGCACCTAAAGGCTATAGTTTAGAGGATCTCTTTGCGACTGTAAAATATTATGTTGAACATCCTGAAGAACGTCCTCACTCAGATAATGGTTGGGGAAATGCCAGCGACCATGTTCACAGAAACCACAATAGTCAAGCTGCTAGCAATCAAACAGAGAAACCAACAGAGGAGAAACCTCAGACAGAAAAAAATGATGATGAAAAAAATCTTGAGGAGAAACCGCAAATGGAAAAGCCAGAGGATACTAAACCAGCTGATGAACCAGCTGATGAACTAGAAGAATCTCCAGAGGAAGAACCACAGGTTGAAACTGAAAAGGTAGAAGCTAAGCTAAAAGAAGCAGAGGAACTATTAAAGACAGTCACAGATGCAAGCCTTAAATCCAATGCTAGCGAAACCTTGGTTGGTTTGCGAAATAATCTGACTTTGGGAACTATAGATAACAATGGTATTATGGCTCAAGCTGAAAATCTCATAGCCTTACTAAAAAATAGTAAGCCTAAAACAAGTCAAAGCGATTAAAATTCGTGGGTTAAAAATAACTAGTGAGAACAAAGAATGAAATCTAGTTCTCACTTTTTTCATGAAAATGCATAAAAAATATTGACATTTTAAATTTTTAGGAGTAAAATGTTTACTAGTTAATTAAATGGTTAAATACTAGTTAAGGAGTTGTTATGAAAAAAAGAACTATCCTATGGCTCATGCTTGCCTTCTTTGTTCTTGTCTTAGGAGCTTGTGGACAAAAGACCAGTCAAGACAAGAGTGATGAAACTAAGGGGATGAAGATTGTGACCAGTTTTTATCCTGTCTATGCTATGGTCAAAGAGGTTTCAGGTGATCTAAATGATGTTCGGATGATTCAGTCTAGTTCTGGTATCCATTCCTTTGAACCTTCTGCAAATGATATTGCAGCCATCTATGATGCCGATGTTTTTGTTTATCATTCTCACACATTAGAGTCATGGGCGGGAAGTTTGGATCCAAGCCTACAAAAGTCCAAGGTAAAGGTGTTGGAAGCATCTGAAGGTATGACCTTGGAGCGCGTGCCTGGCTTAGAAGATATGCAGGCAGGAGATGGGATTGATGAGAAGACCTTGTACGATCCTCACACATGGTTAGATCCTGAAAAGGTTGCAGAAGAAGCACAGATAATTGCTGATAAGTTATCCGAACTGGACAGTGCCAACAAGGATACCTATCAGAAAAATGCACAGAACCTTAGTGCTAAGGCTCATGACTTAACTAAGAAATACCAACCCATCTTTGAAAAAGCAAATCAAAAGACATTTGTGACCCAACACACAGCCTTTTCATATTTGGCAAAACGATTTGGACTCAATCAGCTTGGGATTGCAGGAATCTCTCCTGACCAAGAACCAAGTCCAAGACAGTTAACCGAAATCCAGGAATTTGTAAAGACTTATAAGGTCAAAACCATCTTTACAGAGAGTAACGCTTCATCAAAGGTAGCTGATACACTTGTCAAATCAACAGGTGTGAGTCTGAAAACCCTCAATCCTTTAGAGGCAGACCCACAAAATGACAAGTCCTACATAGAAAACCTAGAAGAAAATATGGCTATCTTAGCTGAAGAATTGAAATGAGGAGATTATGAAGATTAATAAAAAATATCTAGCAGGATCTGCAGTGGTCCTTGCTTTAAGTATCTGCGTTTATGCTTTAAATCAACATCAAGCACCTGAGAAAAAAGATGATAATCGTGTATCCTATGTTGACGGTAAAGGATCTGAAGCTAAGAAGAATGAATCTCTGACACCAGATCAAGTTAGCAAGAAGGAAGGAATAGAAGCTGAACAGATTGTTACCAAGATCACTGATCAAGGTTATGTAACGTCCCACGGCGACCATTTCCATTACTATAATGGTAAGGTGCCTTATGATGCTATCTTTAGCGAAGAACTGGTCATGAAAGATCCGAACTATCAGTTGCGTGATCAAGATATTGTCAATGAGATTAAAGGTGGCTATATCATCAAAGTGGACGGTAAATACTATGTCTATCTAAAAGATGTGAGTCACGCTGATAATATTCGCACCAAAGAACAAATCGAGCAGCAAAAACAAGAACACACATCAGATAGTGGTAGTGCAAGTGAGGAAGTTCTTGCTGCCAGAGCACAAGGTCGATATACAACGGATGATGGTTATGTCTTTAATGCTGCAGATATCATTGAAGATACAGGTGATGCTTATATCGTTCCTCACGGTGGGCATTATCACTACGTTCCAAAGAGTGCCCTATCTTCTAGTGAATTAGCAGCAGCTCAAGCCTATCTAGCTGGAAGAGGAAGTCAACCAAGCCTAACGGATTATAAACCAAATTCAAGTGTTACACCAAGTTCTCAAGCCGATAGCCCAGCAACAAGCACGCCGGTAGATCAAGAGGATAGCCTCCAAAGTCTTCTCGCTCAGTTATATGCTTTACCAGTTAGTCAACGCTATCGAGAATCTGATGGCTTAGTCTTTGATCCAGCTAAAATCACCAGTCGTACGGAAACTGGGGTAGCCATTCCACACGGCAATCACTACCATTTCATTCCTTATAGTAGTATGTCTGCTTTGGAGCAAAAAATTGCTCGTTTGATACCACTTTCAGGTCTTGTAAGTCCGTCAAATCCTGTAGAAAATCCAAACAAACCAAGTGAAGATCATGAGCACGACCATGACCATGAAGATGCTAATCATGACCATCATAATGATGGAGAAGAGCACGATCATGGCTTTGCTATTGACCGAGTGATAAGTGAAGATGAGCAAGGTTTTGTGGTTTCACATGGAGACCATGCCCACTATTTCTTTAAGAAAGATTTGTCAGCAGAACAGATTAAGGCAGCGCAAGAACATTTACATGGTCACCATCAGGCAGAGCCTGTAAAACCTCTTGCCAAGACTGTAGAAAGTTTCTCTCGAGATGCTAGTGATGAAGAAAAAATAGCTTACATTTCAAAGACCTATGGTGTTCCGATTGAAGCGATCCGAATTTCAAATGGATTCTTTGTATTTGGAAATCCAGACCAGGCTTATGACCCAACTCACATTCATCCTTATGCAGTTCGAAAGGAACACGTTCGTATTCCTCTCCAAACAGGGGATGCAGAGCTTGATTTCCTAAACGAACTCTATACAACTGCTTTACGTGATGGCGTTTCTCCTTATAGTTTGCAGGTTGAAAATGGTAGCTTCGTCATTCCTCACGGTGATCATAATCACTACATCAAAGTACAAACTAAAGGCTATGAAGTGGCTTTGAAACATAAGATTCCTGCCTTGCAATCTAACTACCAACCAGGAGCCTTTGATGAAGCTACTGTTCAAAATAAGGTTGATCAACTTCTAGCAGAAAGTCGTGAAGTCTATAAAGATAAACCAATTTTACAAAGACAAATTGAGCTTGCCTTGGGACAATTCTCTGAAAATATGAAGAAGCTCTCAACCAACTCAACAGCTGGTTATCTGGCTGCTTTAGATCTCTTTGACAAGCAGTATATCCACGTTGACTCTAGTGTAAAACCAACAGAAATCAGTCCATTAGACAAAAAATATCAAGCTTTAGTAGATAAGATTAATACCTTGGATACGGATGCTTATGGACTTCCTAAAAAGGATCTCTTGGCTCAACTCCAAGAAAATAAATTGGCTCAAGATGAGGCTGGTTTAGATGCAGTTGAAGCTAAACTAGAAGCACTTCAGGACTTTAATGATCGTACTGGAGTTACAACAGTCGAGTACATTAAGTATTTCTATCAACATCTGTCAGATGGTCGTTTAAATGACACTCTTAGAAATAAGGTTGCCAACTTAACTTGGACCCTTTATCAGTCACAATCCTTCCTTAAGGCGACTGACTTAAACAAACTCTTCCCTGAAATCTATCAAACAAAATTAGAGGTAGAAGAAGCAGTGAAGAATGAATCAGTTGCTCATAAACCTTCTGAAACGATTTTAGATACTGAAAAAGTGGATGGTCACAGTGCAAAAACGGCAGTCTATGAATTTTTGAAAGGTTTGTATGATGATATTAAGCCTGAAGAACAAAGTAATCATGTTCGAAAAGGTCAAGTAGTAGAACTCTTATCAAAAGCTGATGAATTAGTGGCTCAAGTCAAAGAAGAAGGAGTGAAAGCTTCACTTGCTGACGAAGTGAAAAATCTGAAAGCTGCTCTAGATAAAGAGGACGCAGACCTTGATGAACTAAACACGCAAGTTCAAGATCTTCTAAAACGAATTTCACAAATCATTCAGACTGAACGTGAGAATGCTAATCAAGACCCAGAGGTTTTAGTTCTTTATCAAAAACTATACAACGGAGTTATTGCCCTTCATACTTATTTGGAAGTGAATAATGGTTCTGATGCTGACTTTGAAAAAGTCGATGCTCTGTTTGATAAACTAGCAGCAGCTAGCAAAGACAAGCAAGCTCTTTTATCTCTTGCTCAAGAAATCGTTTTGTTAAACGAAGAATTTCAATCCAAAGTTAAGCCAGCTGAAGCTAGCACAGAAACAGCCAATACAGAAACAAACGATAAGCAAGCTGAGTCAAACATAACTCCTGCAACTAGCTCTCCAGAAACAAGAGAAAAAGTAGCAGAATAACAAAAAGTCTGAGACAATAGTGTCTCGATTCTATCAAAAAAAGCAACGGTTTTGTGCCGTTGCTTTTTTGCATGGTTTCGATAGTCTTGGTAAAATAGAATTGCATAATAAACCATTTAGAAAGGCTATCCCATGCATATTCACTATAACACAAATCAAACAACTTTATCACTAGAAATCAGTTCTTTCTTGCCACAAGACCTTCTCGTCTTTACTATTGAAAAAGTGGTGAATACCTTGGAGGACAGTCACTTCCACGCCTTCTATCATGCCTTTGGTCGCCCGTCTTATCACCCAAAAATGCTTGTATCTACTCTTCTATTTGCCTATTCACAAGGGATGTTCTCTGGTCGAAAAATTGAAAAAATGATGATTGAAAATCTGGCTATGCAGTACCTAACAGGACAGTTGGTTGTCAGCTATCGCACCATCAATCGTTTTCGTGTCGCTGAAGGGATGGGAGAACTCATTCGTGATCTTTTCATCGACCTCAATCTTCGTTTAAAAATGGAAGAGTTAGTGACTTTAGATTGCTTGTTTATTGACGGGACTAAGATTGAAGCCAATGCCAACAAGTATAGTTTCGTGTGGAAGAAAGCGACAGAGAGATTCTCCGCTAAACTTCAAGAACAGATACAGATCTATTTTCAAGAAGAAATCACTCTCCTTATCCATCAGGCTATTAAGCTGGATGAAGAAGAGCCTATCTCCTCAGAGCAGTTGATTGAATTTGCTCAAGTCCTTGAAGAAGAATTGGAAAAACTGAGCCAAGATATTGAGGAGACACCCGTTAAGGGAAGGATGAACGTAAAACTCAGAGTCGTAAACTCAAGAAAGTCTTGCGTAAAGTCAAAGATGATTTCTCAGTACGTGCTAAAAAATATGAGCGTTATCAGGAATCACTGATTTATATTTTTTGATTATAATAAACAAAAATAATATATATTTTTTAATTCTTATTATTATATCACAAGTATTTCAAAAAAAGAAACGGCTGGACTTATCATTATATTTTGAAAATATAAAAATAAAAAAGGAAAAAGGATTGATTTTATTAAATAGTTATTTTATAATATTAAATGTATGTTAAAGACATGCTTTGATTTTTAAAATAAGGAGAAAAGATTCATGTATTTTAATCGTAAAAATGCAGAACAAAAGAATTGGCGTATGATCAAAAAGGGAAAACATTTCCTTTTCGGTTGTTCGCTTGTCTTTGCAGTTGGGGCAGCTTTGGTGGCTCCATCAGTTAAAGCAGATACAGTAGAAGCTAAGCCAGAAACTAGCTCTACAGCAGAGGGAATTAAGCCAGTTGCAGCCGAGGAGAATGTAACTTATGCAGCACCAGCTGTAGAAGTAGCTCCAGCATCAGCTGTTGAAGAAAAAGTTGAAAAAGCAGTTGAAACTACTCAAAATTCTAAAGAAGAAGCAGTAGTTGCGACTTTTGCAGATGCTTCAAGTGCAAACTTGTTAGCAACTCAAACTATTAAAGATGGCTCTTTAGTGGCTAAACCACGTAGAGCACGTGCTGCAGTAGCGGCTCCAGAAATCACTTCAGATCTTAAAGGAAAAGGAAGTTCAACAACGGATGTCACTGCTAAAGCGACAGCAGGTTCAACTGTTAAACTCTACAATAATGATGGTGTTGTTATTGGTGAAGCAGTAGCAGACGCTCAAGGTGTAGCTACAGTTACTCTAACAAATAGCCTTCCTGTAGGTGAAATCACTGCAACAGCTACACCAGTAGGCGAAAGTGAATCTCCTAAGAGCGCTCCTGTCACAGCGACTCGTGCAGAAAAGTCTGAAGTGGATGGAGGTGTTTCAAGAGGAAACGATAATACCCAACTTCTCGTTACCAGATCGCATATCACGGTTTATCCAGGTGAGTCTGTTAACATTGGTGTTGAAGCAGCATCAAATGAAATTGAAAACTTTTGGGTTCCTAATAATCCAGACGGTGTCAAGGGCTTGCTTCCTACAGGTGCCTACATAAAGACAGCTGGAACAGATACTATTAAACACCGTCCAGCCGGATACGGAGGAACTGTTGATTGGGAACAACCAGCAGGTGATACTGTTGTGACCTTCGCAGTTAGAAGTAAGAAAAATGCAGTTGTAACGAGAGACCTTAAAGTTACCGTTTTGGAACTTACTAAGAAGCTTGATGCTGTTGCAGGTGAAAAAGTAGAAGTTGCTGATCCTAACAATGTTAGCGAAGATGAGAAAAACAAGATTATCTCCGCAACTACAAAAGCAAATGCAAGTTTCCCTCCAGGTACTACATATAGCGTCGACGAAAAAGGAAACCTTGTCATTACTTATCCTGACAAATCCACTGATAAGATTACAGCAGCATACTTAGTTACTCCAGCAGCTAGGGAAGCAGACAAATACACGCCGACTGCTAAGGGACAAACAGTTGCTCCGGGTTCAACACCAGACGCTAAAAACTCAATTGATAATGCTGGTGAACTTCCAAGTGGCACTACTTTCGCTTATAAGATACCAGTAGATACTGCAACCGAGGGTGAAAAAGACGCGATAGTAGTAGTTACGTACCCAGACAAGTCAACAGACGAAGTTCCAGT
>NZ_KV804980.1:18513-40688 GCF_001811505.1 Streptococcus sp. HMSC034E03 | reverse complement strand
CGGAGCGAGACGGACTGAAAGTCACATAATAAAACATTTTATTGACAAAAATTTGATTCTATAGTATACTTTTTAAGTAAGCTGATTTAGCTCAGTAGGCAGAGCGCATCCATGGTAAGGATGAGGTCGCCGGTTCGATCCCGGCAATTAGCATTGTTTAACAGTTCCTTTTTATAGGAAATTTTTTATTGACTTTTTTTCGACCTTATAGTAAAATAAAATTTGCGATGAGTCGATATGTAGTGAGAGCTACTATTGAGCAAAGGAGGTCATAACGCAGGAGCGGACCTTGAGAAATTGTGTGAACCGATTTCTCACATGGAGATGCCTCTCAGGCTTTCTGGTTTTACCAGAGAGCTTTTTTTATTTTTCTGAGTCCTACTAGGCCGCATCTTTTGTCTTTTCCTTCCGACAATAAACATCTATAACTTCACTCAATTATATGCTTATAGGCTTTTTATTGTAACAACTTTTCTTTAAAAACAATCCTTGCTAAGATTAGCCATTAAGATACTAAAGTGACCAATGAAAGCTCCACTCACATCACTAAAAACATGGAGAATGCAGTTTTAATCTTTTAGATTCAATATCATCAAATAGGAAAAAAAGTTTTGCCCCTCTGATACAAAAAAGACCTATCATACAAGCGATGAAGCTTGATATGATAGGCTTTTTAATATTAGATTAACGTACAGTACGGATACGCATTGTGTTAGTACGAACTGCTTCACCAAGCGGCACACCTGCAACGATAACGATATCGTCACCAGATTGTACAAGACCTGCTTCAACTGCTTTACGTTCAGCAATTTCGAACATGTCATCAGTTGATGATGGAGCTTCTGTCAACATTGGGATAACACCCCAGTTCAACATCAATCCACGTTCTGTCAATTCGTCAAATGTCAATGCCAAGATGTCAGCATTTGGACGGTATTTAGAAATCAAACGAGCTGTGTGACCAGTCTTAGTAAGAGTTACAACCAATTTGATATCCATTGAGTTAGTAGCATCTTTAACTGCTGAAGCCATAACTTCTGTCTTAGAGTTACGTTCAAATGAATCTGAGTTCAAACGTCCGTATTCGTTAAGAAGAGTTTGAGCGTTCTTGTCGATTGTAGCCATTGTAGCTACTGACTCAAGAGGATATTTACCATTTGCAGACTCACCTGAAAGCATTGTAGCGTCAGTTCCGTCGATAACAGCGTTAAATACGTCTGATACTTCTGAACGAGTTGCACGTGGTTTTTCAGTCATTGTTTCAAGCATGTTTGTTGCAGTGATAACAACTTTACCAGCAGCATTCACTTTAGTAATGATCATTTTTTGGTAAACTGGAACCATTTCAAATGGTACTTCGATACCCATGTCACCACGAGCGATCATGATACCGTCAGCAGCTTCAATGATTTCATCCAAGTTATCGATACCTTGTTGGTTTTCGATTTTAGCGAACAATTGAACGTGACCGTTACCAGTTTCTTCACAGATTGCACGAACTTCATTCACGTCTTTTGCAGTACGTACGAATGAGATCGCGATGAAGTTGATACCTTGTTCCAAACCGAAGCGGATATCAGCGTTATCACGTTCAGCAAGAGCTGGGAAAGGAATTTTAGTGTTAGGGATGTTTACACCTTTTTGTTTAGCGATAACACCGTCATTTTCAACTTCAACAACAAATTCACGAGTTGCATCGTCTTTTTCTACAACACGAAGACCAAGTTTACCATCGTCAACCAATACTTGACGACCAACTTCAACATCATCATAGATATCAAGTGCTCCTGCAACGTTCAAAGCAATCACTTCACGAGTTGATTTGATTCCTTGTTTAGTTGCAACACGGATTTTTTCACCAGTTTTGTATGAATACTCTTTAGCTTCACCTTCGAACAATTCAGTACGGATTTCTGGTCCTTTAGTATCAAGAAGGAAACCAACTTTTTTACCTGCAAGTTTTTCCGCAAGTTTAACAGTTGCCATACGGTCACCTTGTTCTTGGTGGTCACCATGTGAGAAGTTGAAACGGAAAGTGTTAGCTCCTGCTTCAATCAATTGAGCAATGTTTTTAGCTGAAGCTTCAACGTCAAGTTTTTCACCCCAGTATCCCTCATCACCAAATTTTTTACCACCGCGGATTTCTACCGCAGGACCCAAAGTTGCAACGATTTTTACACGTTTGTTCATGATTTTTGTGACTCCTTTATATAATTCGACCTTTTTTGGTCATTTTACCAGTTTAGTTAAAGTTGATTAAGACAAGCTCTTGTTTAAAGCAGAAAGTTCAATATCAGCTTTGTGAGGGTTGTTAACAACGATCTTACCATCAGCTGTTAGGCTAAATAAAGCTCCTTCTTCTGCAGTTCCAAGAATTGGATTTTCAACCATTTTCTCATTGCGAATACCAACAGCGACACCACCGATTCCTTGTTTAAGGAGTTTAACAGCATGTGCACCCATGCGTGACGCCAATACACGGTCACGAGCAGTTGGTGATCCACCACGTTGGATGTGACCAAGTTCAGTTACACGAAGATCGCTTGTATCTCCAGCTTCTTTTAGTTTTTGACCAAATTCTGCCGCTGACATAACACCTTCTGCCAAAACGATAATGTTGTGCTTCTTACCATGTTCATATCCAGCCTTGATACTTGCTACGATGTCTTCCATCTTGAAGCCTTCTTCAGGGATAATAATTTCATCAGCACCTGTTGCAATACCAGCCCAAAGAGCGATATCACCAGCGTTACGTCCCATTACTTCAACTACAAAAGTACGACGGTGACTTGATGAGGTATCACGAATCTTATCGATGGCATCCATAGCAGTTGTAACTGCAGTATCAAATCCGATTGTGAAATCAGTACCTACGATATCGTTATCGATTGTTCCCGGAAGTCCGATAGCAGGGAATCCATGCTCAGTCAAGCGCATAGCTCCGTGATAAGAACCGTCACCACCGATAACCACGACACCTTCGATACCGTGTTTTTTCAACTGCTCAATCCCTTTAAGTTGACCTTCGAGTTTTGCAAACTCAGGGTAACGAGCAGAGTGAAGGAAAGTACCACCACGTGAAATGATGTCTCCCACTGAAGCTGCATCAAGTGGATAAATTTCGCCGGCAACCATACCTGCGTATCCATCATAGATACCAAAAACTTCCATTCCTTCTGAGATTGCTTGACGAACAACTGCACGGATAGCAGCATTCATACCAGGGGCGTCTCCACCACTAGTCAAAACAGCAATACGTTTCATTTGGTTTTGCTCCTTTTTCTTTTAACATTCTAACTGATTATACCATAATTAAAGTTAAAATTCTTTTATTTTCATTGATTTTTAACGATAAATCGTTTTCATAGTTATTTGACTCAAAGATTCCTGCAAACTAACATCTTTTGCAACAAAATAGCCCGGCAAAAGAACATTTTTTTGTTCATTTTCGTAGCGTATAATGACTGGAATTTGTCCCTTGTATTGTTCTAAAATATGATAAATTTCAGAATCATGTTCATGATCAGCAGCCTGAATCCAAAATCGTTCACTCACTGCTTCTTTTAGATTATTTAACACTAACTGAAGGCGACCGTCTCTTGCCTGCACTTTTCCATTTAGGTAGTAAAATCTTCCTTCATGTAGGAGATTTTTAAATTGGCGATACTGATCAGAAAAAACAGTAACTTCCAAATTTGATTTGCTATCACTAACTTTCAAAAAGGCCATATTTTCACCTTTTTTAGTTCTGATTACTCGGATAGACTGTAGCTCAACGAGTACTGTA
Organism: Streptococcus sp. HMSC034E03; assembly: GCF_001811505.1. GTDB lineage: Bacteria > Bacillota > Bacilli > Lactobacillales > Streptococcaceae > Streptococcus. Next base: position 36,901 of record NZ_KV804980.1, on the reverse strand, counting down.
GCTGTCTGTCCTTCAGATAGTTCAGACAAACTCACAATTGGATAGAGGGAATTCTTTGCTAAAATCAGTAAGGGATGCGGACTGATACCGACTCCAAGCCACTCCTGTTCCTTACGAAACTTCTCGACTTGCGTAAAATCCTCACTCTCAAGCCAATTGTAGCTATTATCTGCAAACAAACTACCCAATTCTTCCACAAAAATAAACAAAGTAGGTAAATTAGATAAGATTTTTTGGCGATTTTTTTCAAAACTATCGAATAAACCAATCTCGACTAGGGGAGTTAAGAGACTCAACTTCTGATAATTTTTAGGCAAGCGAGTGACAAAATCTTCGACACTACTAAAAGGACGATTCTCTAAAATCCAATAGGCAAAATCTCGAGGCATCCCCTTGATACTCTTAAGTCCCAAATAAATAGTCTTCTCTGTTAATTTATCCTGATATGGGATTGTATTGATAGAGAGTGGTGTCAGTTCAAAGCCCATTTCAAGCGCATCGAGAATATAAGCTCCACTGGCATAGTTGAGCATGACTTGATAAAAGATTTCTGGGTAATGTGTCTTAAAGTAAGCAAGTTGAAAGGCTAAAGCCGCATAAGCATAAGCGTGCGATCGGTTGAAACCATAACCAGCAAATTTTTCCATGACAGCAAAAACCTGCTGAGCCTGTTCTTTTCCATGACCTTTTTCGAGTGCTCCTTGGATGAAACTTTCCTCCATTCGGTGCATCTCAGCTGCGTTCTTTTTCCCCATGGCACGACGTAAAATGTCGGCCTTCCCAAGGCTAAAACCAGCATATCGCTGAGCTACTTGCATCACCTGTTCTTGGTAAAGCATAATGCCATAAGTTGGAGCTAAAATATCTTCCAAAACTGGGTCCAGAACCGTTACCTTTTCTTTACCATGTTTTCGAGCCACAAAGTTATCGATATAGTCACTCGCCCCGGGTCTGTTGAGGGAAGTCGTTGCCACTACTTCTTCAAAGCTTTCTGGTTTCACGCGCTTTAATAGGCGAATAGCTCCAGGTTGTTCAAACTGAAAAATCCCCTTGGTCTTCCCAGCTGCAAAGAGGGCTAAAGTTTCCCTATCCTCAAGGTCAATATTCTCAATCCTTAGCTGAATTCCTTGAGTTTCAAATAAGAGCTCCTGCATTTTTTGAGCGAAAGTTAGGTTTCTTAAGCCCAAGAAATCCATCTTGAGCAAGCCATTTCCCTCGACTCCATGAGCATCATACTGGGTAATGAGCATATCCTCACCATACTTAAGAGGAATATAGTCCGTTAGATTTTTATCACTAATCACGACACCAGCAGCGTGGATAGATGTCTGTCGAGGATATCCTTCTATCTTTTTGGCAATTTCAAAAGCCTTTTGGTACTCAATCTTACTTTGAATCAGTTGTCTAAATCCTAGATTGCCTTCATAGGCGCTTGTCAAGGTATCTTTGAAACCAATTTTCTTGGTTATGGATGTCAACTCGTACTCGGGAACACCATACCGTTTAAAAACATCTCGGATAGCCTGTTTGGCACCAAAAGTCGAGTAGGTGACTATCTGAGCAGCGTGAATACTACCATAACGGTCACGAACATAGCGGATAAATTCAGGACGATAGATATCAGGAATATCAATATCGATATCAGGCATGGTATAGCGTTCACGATTTAAAAAGCGCTCAAAGATGAGATTCTTAGACACAGGATCAATTCCTGTAATATCTAGAGCGTAGGCTACTAAACTTCCAACTGCAGAACCACGTCCCATTCCCATGTAATACCCTTGAGAACGACCGAAACGTAAGAGATCCCAAACAACCAAGAAATAGTCATCGAATCCCATGTCATGAATCACAGATAGTTCTTCTTCCAAACGAGCCTGATAAACTGAATCGAGTAAGCCTTTCTGTTCCAAGCCCTTAATAGCTCTTTCGCGCAACTCTTCAACAGCAGGATGCTCTGGATTGAAACGTGGAAGCTTGAGACTACTATCAATCTCATAAGTAGTTGCTCCAATCAGTTCAGAAAGATTTTCTAAGGCTTGCGGAAATTTTTCTTGAAATACTTGCTCTAAGCGATCAGCAGGTAAAAACAAGCCTTGTTGCGATTGAACATCTACCTCTCGCAAGGTCACATTTTCCTTAATCGCCTTGAGCATTTGAAGCGTTTCTAAATCCTCAGATTCGAAGGAATTAACACGATAAAGTGGGAGAATGGAGTGAGAAAAATTCGACTGAGGTGTATCTGGATATACTCCGATATAATAGTCATGCCCTAAGTCCAAGGAATCAATTGCAGAATAATAGGGAACAATAACACAAACATCTTCTAGATAGGGGAAAAAATCAGTCCATTCCTTTTTACCTGTCATTTTTAGAGTCGAAATCTTCATGAGATTTCGATAACCACGATTTGACAAGGCTAAAAATCGGAGGTTGACGAGTTCCTCCTTATGATGAACGGTCACCTCAAGACCTAATAAGGGCTGGATCCCTTGCTTTTGGCACTCTTTGATAAAATAATAAGCCCCATAGAGATTGTCAATATCCATGATTCCAAGTGCTGAGTAGCCGTATGCTTTCCCCTGGTCAACATACTTCTGAATGGAAATCATACTCTCCATGAAACTATAAACCGTTTTTGTATCAAGTTGTGCAATCACTCGCTATCACCTCCCTTTTTCTCCTTATATTATACCATTTTAGAAAATAGAAAAACAATTTCTTTCTCCCCTTGTAGAAAAAAGAACCATAGTTGAATTAACCGTGATTCCCATTCATTATTCTACCTCTAGGATAGGATTTGTAGCTGTCAAGTGACTGATCTTGCCACTAACACCGAAATATTCCTCAATTTTAGTATGTAATTCTAGCATTGCTTCCCGAGCTCTTGATGCCTGTTCTTCATTGATAGCTTCAATGACTAAAACAGCATCTTTGGTTTCTTCTGTTAACATGGTTCTTTGGGCTTCACGCCAGTTTAAACACCGACAAACCGCACCTTGTTCATCAAAATAAATAATTTCATCGGCTAATGCAGGAGCATCACTTTCGGCCCCTAGTGGAAAGAAGGATTCATTCCCTTGAGCTCTTCCGAGACATAAGTCACCAACAATCTTAGCTAAATCCTCTCCCCCACAAGGAACAGCGTAAGAAAGTGAAACACTATTATAAATATCTACCAAAGGATTTATTGGATTAAATTCTCTTCCTTGACTTACACGCTTTAATAAAGCTTCAATAGAAGAACGAGCACATTTTTTGGTTTTGAATTAAGTGAATGCCTGATGCCATTCTTTTTCTTTCATTCTACTACAAATTCAAAAAAAGAGTAGCATACAAGCTACTCGATAAGAACTATAATGAATTTTCACGAATCACTTCTACCTTGTATCCATCTGGATCTTTGATAAAGTAATAGTTTGGTTGAGTCCCTGGAAGTCCATTAGGTGCTGTCACTTCATAGCCTTTTTCGCTATGTTCTTTGTGAAGAGCCTCAAGGTCAGGTGTGCTTAGGGCAATGTGAGCAAAACCGTCACCGACAACATAAGGTCCGTGATCATAGTTGTAAGTCAACTCCAACTCATAATCATCACCTTCAAGTCCAAGATAAACGATAGTGAAAGCATAGTCTGGAAAGTCTCTACGACGCAATTCCTTAAAACCAAAAGCATCTTGATAAAAAGCGATTGATTTTTCAAGATTTTCAACTCGCAAACAAGTGTGTAGCATTTTAGAAGCCATTTTTTTCTCCTTTGTTTAAAAAAGACTGGGACAAACTTGCACCAGTCTTATGAATAATTATTTACCAAGTTTTGCTTTAGCTGCATCTGCAAGAGCTGTGAAAGCTGCTGCATCGTTAACAGCCAAGTCAGCAAGCATTTTACGGTTAACTTCGATCTCAGCCAATTTCAAACCATGCATCAATTGTGAGTATGAAAGTCCGTTCAAACGAGCTGCCGCATTGATACGTGTGATCCACAATTTACGGAAGTCACGTTTCTTTTGACGACGGTCACGGTATGCATAGTAGTAAGAGTTCATTACTTGTTCTTTTGCAGTACGGAACAAGATGTGTTTAGCTCCATAGTAACCTTTTGCTAATTTAAGAATACGTTTACGACGTTTGCGTGATACAACGCCACCTTTAACACGTGCCATTTATATTTCCTCCAAATATTTCCTAGAATTCTTTACTTACAAATACGCGATTATTTCAAGCGAGTAAGCATTGCTTTGATACGTTTGAAATCTCCTGAATGCACCATAGATGCTTTACGAAGATGACGACGTTGTTTTTTAGTTTTTCCGTGGAAACGGTGAGAAGTGTAAGCACGGAAACGTTTAAGTCCACCAGAACCTGTACGTTTGAAACGTTTAGCTGATGCGCGGTGTGTTTTTTGTTTTGGCATGATTTTTTCTCCTTTATTTGACTTTCCGACAATTATTTTTTGTCAGTTGCTGGTGCCAACTGCATGAACATTTGGCGACCATCCATTTTAGCACGTTGTTCGATGATAGCAATATCTTGTGTTGCTTCAGCAAACTCGGCTAAAACTTTTGCACCAATCTCTTTATGGGTGATCATACGCCCCTTAAAGCGAATGGATACCTTCACTTTGTTCCCTTTTTCGAGGAACTTGCGAGCATTGCGAAGTTTAGTTTCGAAATCTCCCTTGTCGATAACAGGGCTCAAACGAACTTCTTTCACGGTCACAACGCTTTGTTTTTTGCGTTGTTCTTTTTGCTTCTTCTGATACTCAAATTTGAACTTACCGTAGTCCATAATCTTAGCAACAGGAGGTTTAGCTTGAGGTTGAATGAGAACCAAGTCCACATTAGCTTCATCCGCAAGTGTTTGCGCTTCGCTTAGTGGTTTGATACCCAATTGCTCACCTTCAAGACCGATTAAGCGAACTTCACGTACACGAATTTCATCATTGATGAATAAGTCTTGCTTTGCTATGGTTTTCACCTCTTTTTTTAATTTAGAGAAAAACAAGAGCGGACTTGCTAACGCAAATCCGCACTACATGATTATAGTTCATTACTGAAACTTGATCCGTAGGGGCCAGACAACGTTAGTCGCAAGGCGAGAAGTTCTCACTTCTGCTTTTCTCAACTTTTATATGATATCAAGTTTTCCCCTACTTGTCAAGATAAAAACTATCTTTTTTTAATTTTTTCTATTTTTGCCGACTTACAATCTATTGATTACGAGAATAGTAAATCTCATGTGGTTTCAACCTCGTATTGAGCATTTCTGAAACCGTCACGAAACTATAGCCCTGTTCCTGTAAATACTCAATTACTTTTGGAAGCGAATTAACTGACGGCTGATGAATATCGTGTAATAAAATTATAGACCCATCGCTCGTTTGGTGTTGGATTTCTGTAAAAATAGATGCTTCGTTTTTAGTCTTCCAATCCAGACTATCCACATTCCATAAGATAAAGCTTAAATCAAGACTATTACGAATATCATCTGAAATCGCACCGTATGGTGGACGCATTAATTTTGAACTTTTTCCAAGAACATTTTTAATGGCATCTTCTGTATCCGTAATTTGTTTTTTAGCATCTTCCAATGATAATTGTGTTAAAACTGGATGATTCCAACTATGGTTTCCAATTTCATGACCATCAGCCTGCATACGTTTGAGAATTGCTTCATTTCCAGCGATATTCTTACCTTGAACAAAGAAAGTTGCTTTGATCTTGTATTTAGCCAAGATATCCAAGGCTTGTGGTGTTGTATTTCCATCAGGTCCATCATCAAAAGTAAGAGCAACTACTTTTTTATTCTTCTCAGCCTGAGCCTTCTTATAAAGTTCTGCATCCTTTTCAGTTAGATAGGACGATTGGATAACATCAAAGAAGTCTGAAATAGGCAAAGCTACTTCTTCTACATTATTAGTTGCTTTGATTGGATAAAGAACCAATTGACTATCTTTGTAAGCAAACTTCCAAGATGATAAATCGGTAGCTGAAAAATCGGCTATCACTTGATCTACAAGTGTTTGTTCAAGCTTTTTATCTTGAAGCGTTGACTTGATAATCTCAAGAAATGTTTCTTTGGCTTTGCTAGCATCTGTAAATAGCTGATCAAGAGTGAAAGGACTACCATCTTCTTTAAGGTAAAGCTGTTCCAATGAAGTGTTTTCCAATTCAACAACATTAGAATTACTTACGTCATAGGCCTGTTTTTTTATAAGGTGACTCTCAATACCTTTGATAGAGGATGAATCTTTTTCAGAATAGTAAAAAATCAAATGTTCTTTATCTTCTACCTTATCCGTGATATCTTTTACTATGATCTCCTGAACAGAGGTAATGACCTTGTCCCCCGTCATAGGATAGTAGGTGATGATTTCTGCCTGCCCTTTACGAAAATGATCTTTCTGACTGCCTTGTGAATAGGAATCATCTTTTTCTTTCTTCAGTGCTTCAATTTTTTGCTCAAAAGCTTGCTTGGTAAGAACTTGATAAGTGATGGTTCCACCTAATGCCAAGATTGTGAAAAATAGAAGCCCCACAATAATCCATAAATTTCTCTTCTTCTTGTCGTTTACTTTACGGCTTGTTCTTTTTTTTGTCATAGTCTTATCATATCAAATCAAAACTATAATTTCAATGAAAAATAGGAAAATGTCCATTTTTTAGGAAAAGAAAGGTAAAAGAAAAATCCTAGATCTCCCTAGGACTTTCTTTTGTTTAGAAACGAATAGTTTCTCTTGTTTTTTCATAAGAAGAAACGAAGCGGTTTGTTACACCTGGCTCAGCAACTTCCAAAGCTTGGGAAATCTTTTCGAAAGATGCTTGATAATCAAAGGCATTTTCAAAGATTTCTAAAGATTCGTGGAAGGCTTGTTGAATCCCTTCATCAAATGATCTGTAGCGGTTAGAGTATTGAAGTAATTGTTCAGTCAAGGTAGCATGTTGTACGATGCTGTATGTTTCTGTTTCCAGAATTTCCATATCGTGAGTTGCAATTTCTAAAATACGGTTGACAGACTCAATGTTGACTTGCGACTGTTCTAACTCTGCCATCAAGTCTTCGGTACTGTGGCTAGCTGCAAAGAACAATTTCAAGAAGCTCTGTGGGATTCCTGGAAGATTTCTCTTTTCCATGTAGCGCTTGATCGTGTGGAGGCGATTGACGTAAACATTTGCCTTTTGACGAGCATTAACATCATCTTTTTCAATTTGCACCAGACGTTCGCTCACTGAAACTTGATCATCTTCAATTTCTTTTAATGTAGCTTGAACATTTTCTAAACGTTCTTCCAATACAGAGTAAGCTTCTGAATATTCCTCTTGTTCTGAAGTCAAATCACTAACTGTAACTTCTAGGGAATCCAAATCCACTTGAAGACGACGGACGTGATTGACATCACTCTCAGACATCAAGTAAGTTTTGCTCAAGCGTTCAATATCTTTTACCAAGACCTGATTGTTGTCTTTTAAGTGGTCAAGATAGGTTGGAAGTGTTGACAACAAGTTTTCAACAACCTTTTGAGAAGCAATCTCTCGTGTGAAAATATTATAGAGAGCATTGATTTCTTCTTGAATCTGAGTGTTTTCATATTCAGCATTATCCAATTCCAATTTTTTAATATTTTCTTGGTTATTTTTCAATGCTTCATACAACAACTGCAAACGTGATTCAATGTCAGTTTCTACAAAGTGATAGTTGGCATCAAGCAACTTACGATAGCCAACCTCCAGATCTTCAAGTTGATCAGGGAGTTCTGTCGTTAGTTTAGTAACAATTGCTGGAATTCTCTCTACGATATGTGTCAAAGCGAGAATATGGTTTTCAGCATTATCCAAAATTCCTGCTGCTTCAACTGGATCTCCTGAAGAGTTTAGCGTCACAAATTGAGAAAATTCAGATTGGATGTTCTCCAATTGTTTTTCAATTTCAGGAAGTGCTTGACCATATTTCTCAGAATCTTCTGCGACCGCCTTCTGTAAGCTTTCAAATAAATCTAAAGCATGCAAGACACGACCACTATTTTTTGATTCTTGTTTTTCTAGATCTGCCAAAGCATTTCGAATGGAAGCAATATCTTCTTCGATAAGGGTAATCTGGCTTTCAATTTGATCAATTTTGTGTTGAGCTTTCAAGAAGCGAAATGAATTATTGTACCCTTCTGCTTCAAACAGATTATTCTCAATATCTGCAAATGAGTTGAGGGATAGGTCTACCCATTTTTGGTTCCACTCTCTAAATGCAATCTGACTTTGACCAATCAGATGCATATTCTTAACAGCTTCTACTTCATCGTTAACTGGAAGGTTATACAACTCTTCCTTTCTTCCTTCTAGTACTGCGAGCCTCTTTTCATTTCGTTTGCGTAACAAAATCGCTACAACATAAGCAATGATCAGAAGAGTCGCGATTACAATCATAATAATAATCAACAGATTATCAGACATATCAAACTCCTTTTTATACTTGAAACAATTGTAATGATTATATCATATTTTTCAAACCATGGGAACTATTTCCAAATTTTTTTAAACGTCAAGCGTACTGTAAACAGCATTTTCTTCAATAAATTCTCGACGTGGTTCTACGCGGTCACCCATGAGCATATCAAAGATTTTATCTGCTTCTGCAGCATCATCAACTGATACACGCGCCATGAGACGATGTTCTGGGTTCATAGTTGTTTCCCAAAGTTGATGGTCATCCATTTCTCCAAGACCTTTATAACGCTGAATAGTTGGTTTTGAACGTCCTTCACTATAGCGAGCTAAGGCTTCCTGTAGACGGATTTCTTGATCTGCTCCTGGTTGGATGTATTCTTTAATTTCACTGCCGACCTTAACACCGTAAATTGGTGGTTGAGCGATATAAACATAACCTGCTTCTAAAACGGGTTTCATATAACGATAAATCAAGGTTAACAAGAGGGTACGGATGTGAGCTCCATCGACATCGGCATCCGTCATGATAACGAGTTTTTGGTAACGGGCCTTGCTAACATCAAATTCAGCACCAAAGCCTGTTCCCATAGCTGTGAAAAGGCTACGGATTTCTTCATTGGCAAGGATTTTATCCATGCTGGCCTTTTCAACGTTGAGGATTTTACCGCGAATCGGTAAAATCGCTTGGAATTCACGGTCACGACCAGACTTTGCAGAACCTCCCGCTGAATCTCCTTCGACGATGAACAGTTCAGTTTCAGCTGGATTGTTTGAGGAACAATCTGCTAATTTCCCTGGAAGGTTTGAAATCTCTAGACCAGATTTCTTACGAGTAACCTCACGCGCACGCTTGGCTGCTACACGCGCCTTAGCTGCCAAAATCCCTTTTTCAACAATCCGCTTAGCAATCTGTGGATTTTCCATTAGGAAGTCTGAAAATGCTTCACTAAATAGGCGGTTAGTAATCTTGACAACTTCACTATTTCCAAGTTTAGTTTTCGTTTGTCCTTCAAACTGCGGATTTGGATGCTTCACAGAGATAACGGCAGTCAATCCTTCACGGACATCCTCACCTGTTAGATTATCTTCATTGTCTTTGAGGAGTTTGTTTTTACGAGCGTAGTCGTTAATGACACGGGTTAGGGCTGTACGGAAACCTTGTTCATGTGTTCCACCCTCATGTGTATGAATGTTATTGGCGAAACTCATGACATTTTCATGGTAACCAGTTGTGTACTGCATGGCTACTTCAACTGTGATGTCATCCATTTCTCCATCTGTGTAGATTGGCGTATCAAAGATGACATCCTTGTTTTCATTGATATACTCAACGTAACTCGCAATCCCACCTTCATAGTGGTAGTTTTTTGTTTGTTCAAGCCCCTCACGCTTGTCAGTGATGGAGATTTGAAGACCACGGTTCAAAAAGGCTAGCTCCTGAATCCGCTTGTTTAATTTATCAAAATCAAAAGTTGTTGTTTCTGTAAAAATCTCTGGATCTGGCGTGAAGTGTACTGTTGTACCTGTTTTATCTGTATCTCCAATCACCTCAAGGTCAGCAACAACATGTCCACGACGGTATTCTTGGTAATGGATTTTTCCATTTTTGTGAACACGAACATCCAACTGAGTTGAGAGGGCATTTACAACCGATGAACCTACACCGTGGAGTCCACCTGAAACCTTGTAACCGCCACCGCCAAATTTACCTCCAGCGTGAAGAACGGTAAAGACAGTTTCAACGGCAGGACGGCCTGTCTTTTCTTGAATATCAACAGGGATACCACGTCCATCATCAACAACCGTGATAGAGTCATCTGGCTCAATAAAGACCTGAATATGACTAGCAAATCCCGCCAAGGCCTCATCGATAGAGTTATCAACGATTTCCCAGACTAGGTGGTGAAGACCTTCTTTTGAAGTCGATCCGATATACATTCCAGGACGCATACGAACGGCTTCCAGACCTTCCAAAACTTGAATCTGACTGGCATCATAATCCTGTGCCTGTTGGTTTTTGATTTCTTCTGTCATTTTTTCCCTTTTTCTTTTTTTCCTTTTTCTTACATGTCTAATACTTGTCTCAATGTCACGATATTTTTAAAGAGATGCGTCGCTAAGCCTGCTGCCTGTCCAGCTTCAATGTCTATAGGTCGATCACCAATAACGATACCAGAACTAATCTTATACTTATCTCGCAAATAGATCATAGACTCTGGATTTGGTTTTCTCTTGAAACCAGAACTAGCTGTTACTACTTCTGTAAAATAGCTAGCAATACCCGTCTTTTCAAGGATATCCAAAACTTGGTCATTGCGATGCGAAACCAAAAAGTTCCGTCCTCCCTGATCTGAGATTTCCTCCAATAAAGCAGGTACTCCCTCAAACAAGGCAGGATGTTCAAGCTCTCGCGCTTCATTTTCCTTATATTTTTCTAAAAAATGCTCTATTGTTGGGGCAAATTGGTCAATCGCAAAAGCAGTTGACACTTTCAAGGCATTGTAAACTTTATCATGTTCTTCTTCGATTCCAAATTGAGCTAATGTTTCCACAAAAGCCGCGGTCGAAGTCTCATAATTATCAAGTAAAGTTCCACCTAAATCCCAGATGTAATCGTGATATTTCATACCCTTCATTATAGCATTTTTTTATGAAAAAAGCGACGATTTCCTTCTATTTTAACAGTAAAAAACGAGAAGAATCCCCTAATTGATAGATTCCTCTCGTTTTAGTTAATCTAATCCAAACACATCACGATAAAGCATAGCTTCTCTCAAACCATTTGCATCGCCACCAAGTTGTTCCACTAGGTTATAAGCAAAGGCAAGTGCAGTGGCTGGACCGCGACTAGTTGTTAACTGACCGTCGACAACAACTGTTTCCTTACGATAGTGACCATCAGCAATTTGCTCTTGAACACCATCGTAGCAGGTGAACTCTTTATCTTTAAGGAGACCAGCCCGATTCAGAACAATTGGTGCTGCACAGATGGCTGCTACTTTTTTACCGACTTGCTCAAATTTTTGAAGTTCAGCAATCAAAAGTTCATGATCGCGTAAATTTGCTGATCCTGGCATGCCCCCTGGTAAGACAATCATGTCGTAGTCAGATAAATCACCATCAAACACACGATCAGCTTGTACCTGAATGGCATGTGATCCCGTCACTTGGGCTTCAAAACCAACCATATGACAAGTAATATTAGCACGACGTAATACGTCCACAACTGTTAGGGCTTCGATTTCTTCAAAGCCATCTGCTAAGATAACTGCAACTTTAGCCATGATTTACTCCTTATTTAACTTTTTTCAAAACAACTTTCTTCCGTTTAAATCTTGTCTTACCGCTCTTTTCATCGGCTAGATGCGTTTGATAACTCATAGATAGAAGCAGACCGACACCAATCAGATTACTGATAATGGCTGATCCCCCTTGGGAAATGAACGGCAAAGGAATCCCTGTCAGAGGTAGTAGGCCTGTCACCGCCCCAATATTTTCAAAAATATGGAACAAGAGCATCATAATAAATCCAGTTGAAATGTAGGTATAAAATTGGTTATTGGACTTCAGAGTGATTTTTAACATTCGATAGATCAGTAGGAGATAAAGTGTAATTACAAGGACAGAGCCGATAAAACCAAAATCTTCTGCAATAACTGTAAAAATCATATCACTCTCACGAACGGGAATAAGGAGATTGGATACATTAAATCCTTGACCAAACAGACCTCCACTACCGATGGCGATTTGCCCTTGGGCCTGTTGATAGGTGGTCGTTTGTGCATAATCAAATGGATTGAGCCAGGCAAGGATACGGTTAATCTGATAGGTTGGCATCCCGATTTGATGTATGAAAGCACGCCCATCTTTTGTGATGAAAATTGCCAAAAATCCTGCAATTCCCGATACAGCTGTTACAAAAATTGGAATGATGATTTTCCATGATACCCCAGAAAGCAAGACCAGTCCCGCAAAGATTGCGACAAAGACCAAGGCCGTTCCTAAGTCACTCTGCAGGGCCAGTAAACCTAAGACTGGTAGCGTGAAGATAATCATCCACAGTATCAAGAGGAAGTCTAAAGGAATCGTTCGTTCACTTTCCTTGTGTTTCTGTGTGAATTGAACAATGACCCGAGCCAAGATCAAAATATAGGAAATTTTCATAAATTCAGAAGGCTGGAAAAGTGTCACTCCACCGATTGACACCCAGTTTTTTGCCCCTGTTGCTGCGACCAAACTAGGGTTGTAGAAAACCAAGGGTAAGACCATGAGGACTAGACCTAGGGCGTAGAGATAGGGAGTCGCCTGCCATAAAAATTTTGTATTAAAGAACATGACTACAAAGCTGATAACAATTCCCAAGACAATCCAAGCTAGTTGCTGACCGAGAATAGGCCAGATATTATGTGGATAGTCATGGCTAACAGCAATGTAAATAGCTACCACTCCAATCACCAGCAAACAGAATACTGGTAGAATCAAACTATAATCGACTCGAGAGTCGAGAGAACGTTTCATAAAGGTCTCCTTCATTCTTTCAGATGTTTATTTTATTTTTTGTGTAAAAATTCTTGAACTTTTGAGAATATTTGCTCTTTGCCAACTTCTCTGACTCGACTAGTCTGTGACAAGGCCTTGCCAATCTGCTTTCCATATCGCTTGCTTGTCATTCGGCTATCCAAGATCAGGACAGAGGAGCGTTGTCCAAGACGACGCATGGTTCTACCTATCGCTTGTTTGAGGCGAACAATAGCCATTGGCAGTTGATAGTCATAGAAAGGATTTTTCCCTTCAAGACGCAGTTCCTGATTCATTTTTTTCGTAAAGGGATCTTCTGGATTTTGGAAGGGCAGGCGTGTCACCACTTCAATCACTCGAGGGTGAGTTGCAAAATCAACTCCCTCCCAAAAACTTCCTGTCCCTAGTAAGAGTTGAGAGTCTCCTCTTTCAAATCGTTTCTTGAGTTGAGCAGGATCTCCGTTCTTATACTGGGCTAGATGAGAAAGAGATAAAGAATCTGATACCTGCAACAAAAGGTCTTTTGAAGTGAATAAAACGAGCATGGGCTCTTCAAGGTAAGACAAATCTTCCAGCACTTCTACAAGAGCATGAGCATAGTCTTCTTGAGAGATTTCAGTCACCAATGGAAAATCCTTAACAACCAAAATTTCTTGATTTTCTTGAAAATTCTCATCCAGTCTGTCAAAGGCTGCATGCGGGAATCCCATTAGTTCTGGTAAAGTCACTCTGCTACTAATTTCCAAGGTTGCAGAGACAGCTAAGAGTTGACAACTCTCTGGAAAAATCTCAGAAAAGAGTAGACGTTGATTGCGACTGGAGGAAATGACAACCTTCTTGCTAGACAAGTCTGAGGCTGATAACCAAAATTCTCCATCAGTGCAGAAAAATCGCTGATAGTCCTTGAAACCTTGAACTTCTAACTCTGAGAAATCCTGTTGGAGTTGTGCCATTGTTGTCGCAGGGCACATTCTTCGTTTGCCAGATAGGAACTGGTCCATCAAATGACAAAGCTCAAAGCGAATACTCTCCATCAAGCGTCTCTGAAGCGTCCCTTCTTCTCGAACTAGAGCTTGATCTAGCTGGTCTACTATGTCATTTAAAACGAAACTCTTTTGTAAAAGACTTTCCAAAGTTAGTAAGATCTTCTGGGCCTCATCCAAAATCAAGAGACGGCCCTCTAGTAGACTGGGATCATCCTCAAGTCGGGTAACGAGATAAGCATGATTTGTCACAAGTAGCTGGCAAGAGCGAGCTTTTTTCTGCCCCCGTCTCCAAAAATCCTCTAACCAAAAGAGAGAAGCTTTGGGAAGATTACCATCATGCACCAAGTTTGGTAAAAACTGCTGGTAGCGATAAAGCTGTCCAATCTCATCTAGGTCCCCCGTTTCTGTTTCGGTCAACCAAACTAGGAGTTGCATCTTGAAACGTGTGTACAAGCGATTGGACTCTTCTTCCTCTAGTGCATGATGAAAGGCATCTAGTTTTAAGTAATTTTGTGGTCCTTTCAGACTATGAATCGAAAGGTGAAAGACCTCTTCCAATCTACGAGCCTCTTCTTGCATCACTTGATTTTGTAGAACTTTAGTAGGAACACTGAGAAGGATTCCTTTTTCGTTTTCTAGTGATAAAGTGGGTAACAAATAGCCGTAGGTTTTCCCAATTCCAGTCTGAGCTTGCACAAAAGCAATTTTCTCATTCTGTAGAAAATCTTGAACCTTTTGAGAAAAGCTAGTTTGTGGAGCTCTATCTTCCAAATCCAACAAGGCAATATTGGTTTGGAAATCTTTTGAGAGTTTGCGTGGAGAAAGGACTGGCTTCTCTTTTCTTAAGAATAAGCCTTGCACTTCTACCAAGTCATGCTCAACTAGGATGGACTGCTTCTGATAAACTTCCTCGATGACCAGATAAGACTCATATAATAAACCATCTGACAAACTTAACAAGCGCTCCAATAAGCCTTTTGGCAGTCCAAACATTTTTTGTCGCATACAAAGAAAGAGCTCTGCTGTTGCTTGGGCATCTGATAAGGCAGTATGGGCTTTTTCTAGTGAAATTCCCAACTCTTGACAGAGAATCCCGAGATTATACTTTTCAAACTGAGGATAAAACACCTGAGCCAACTCGACTGTATCGATACGGGGAGTGCGCAATTCATAACCCTCGAAAAAGAGGAATTCTGCCAACAAATTAGCATCGAACTGGACATTGTGCGCAACAAAAACACCGTCCTTGACCAAGTCAAAAATTTTTCCAGCAACCTGAGAAAACTCTGGTGCCTCTGCCAGTCGCTGATCGGTCAAACCCGTTAATTCTTTGATATGAGAATCCAAGGGTTCGTGGGGATTGACATCCGTTGCAAATTGGTCAACAATTTCGCCATTTTCAATGACCACGATTCCCACTTGGATAATTTTTGCCTTGCTTCCGGTACTGGTCGCCTCTAAATCCACGACCACGTACCGATCATTTCTAAAATCCATCATTAAAAATTATATCAAAATTTACACCATTTGACACCCCTGAACTTTATTGGAAGGTTCAAGTTTCTTGCAAGTTTTTATAAAAAATGATTGAATAGAAGTTTAGAAAAGGAGGGACATCATGAACCCATTAGATTTGTTTAATCAAGTAAAAGAGTTAATCGAGAAAAAAGATTTGGCTGCTGCAAAAACCTTTGTCGAAGAAAACAAGGACCAACTCGGAGAATACCTTAGTCAAGCTCAAAGCTTGATTTCAGGCTCAGAAGGAATCGGTAATCTTGTTGATAAGGTCAAAGGACTCTTCTAATCATTAAAAAGCACCTGAAAACCTCAGGTGTCTTTTTGTATCTTCTTCATAAAGGCTGGAATCTGTTGACTAATCATGGTTGGCAAGACTACATAGTTGTCTTCAGCTAGTTCTTGGGCAATTGCTGAATGTAAATAGGTCGCTACTGTCACTCTTTCATAGAGACTTGCTTGGGTAAATTGGCCTGCAAAGCCAGCGATCATCCCAGCCAGAGTATCCCCCATGCCGCCAGTCGCCTGATAAGGGCCACCAACACTCAACTTATAACAATCAACTTGTCCAGCTTGCCAGATTCGAGTAGCTGGACCTTTTTGGACTAAAATCGTTCCTGAAGGAAAGCTCTTCAAAGCCTCTCCTGTTTCCTTGCTTCCTTGGGAATCCAAATCTAAGCCTGACAAGACTTGCCATTCCCTCTGGTGAGGAGTTAAAACAAGCTGGGCTTTAGGAAATTTCATTCCCGTCTTCGCAAAAATGGATAAGGCACCACCATCCAGTATGAGAGTCTGGTCTTGATTTGAATGATGAAAGACTGTTTGGAGAAGCTCTTCTCCACGCTCATCATCCACTAATCCAGGCCCAACCAAGACAACACTTGCTTTCTCCAACTGTTGCTCAAGCAATTGCTTATCGTCAAGAGCAAAAGCCATAGCCTCCGGCAGATGGCTATGTAGAGCTGGAATATTCTCCTTATCCGTTGCTACTGTCACTAAGCCTGCGCCACTTCTAACAGCACCTAAGGCAGCCATAATAATCGCTCCCCCATAGGGATAAGTCCCTCCAATCAAGAGAAGACGCCCATAGTCTCCCTTATGACTAGAGCGAGAACGCTCGATGATCACTTTTTTCAGTAGAGCTTGATCAATCTCTTTCATACACTACTCCTTCAACTTAACCTTACTATGTAACACTTGATTAACCTTAGTATTCCAATCCTGTAACCCTTCTCCCTCATAGTCTAGGTAAATCACCCTATCTTGTAATTGACAAGGAATCAAACCTTCAAAACAAGCCTTATCTTTTGAAGGAATAACACACAAATGAAGAAAGGTATCCAAATCTAAACTATCTCTTACCTTCGCAACATGATAGCCATCAAAGATATAACCTGGTGCTTGAATTAATTCTTCATACAGAAAATGAAAACTAACGCCAGGAATGAACTTTTCTTGCAATTCCTCCTCAGAAGGTGCCCTTCCTAACAAACGCTCCATAGCGAGTCGGTAACCCGAAGTCGTATTAGACCATCCGAACATGATATAGTCAAAATAGTCTGCTGGATCAGAAGCTGCATTACGACTATCTGTAACTAGCTCAGCCCCACTTTTACCAAATACTTTTACCGCCGACATGAGTTTTCCAGTCTGAAAAATAGCCTGAGCCACCTCAACTGTACAAGTATGACTACAATAATCTGAGGTAACCAACTTCCTCTGGATATCATAGGTAGAAGCTACAAGGCGATGACTTGGTCTGTAGGGAGGAAAAAAGCTATGCTCTTGCAAGTAATCATGAATTTGTATTTTTAATTCATGATTCTCACATTCCACAATGGTCTGACAATGATGGTCCTGTTCATAAGCAATAAACTTTGCTAGTTTCTCCAATTCCCATTCTTGAAGCTGAGGATAGTTTTCAAGAGCAAATTGATAGATTCCATCCCACTGGAGACTAAAATCTGCATTACAAACTTTTACAATCACGGTCCTTCTCCTCACATTCTCTTACTTCAATTATACACCTCACTACCCAATTAATAAAGGAGAAGACTATGCTATCTTCTCCTTCTTTTATAATGATTAGCTTTTTTAGAGCTGAGAGTTATCAGTCCTTATTTTTCTTTACGTTTAACTGTTAGTAGTGCCACTGATAAAACAAGACTGAGACTTGCTAGGAAGGCAGCTGTATCAGATCGACTTTCACCTGTTTCTGGAAGTCTTGCTGAACTTGCTTTTCCTGGATTATTTCCAGAAACCTCTCCCTGAGTTACTGGCCCATGAGCTTGTTCTACTGGTTCTTGGTTTTGTTCTTTATAGACAATCGCATAAAGTCCTAAATCTTTGGTGACCAATTCAACTGTGTCACCTACTAACGTTACCTTTTGAACCTGCAAGCCTTGATCTAAGCTCATGTGATAAACCTCTTGAACCTGACCCTTGACTGGCAATCTCACTAAGACAGCACCTTTTGGACCAACCATTTGGTTATCTTTATCTTTATCCAGCAATTTCACTTGATAAGCATCGTAGTGTTTGCCAGCTAATTCTTGACGTAGAACCTTTTGAACTTGAAGCTTGAGAGTAGCATCTAGGTCTTGAGATAGCCCTGCTACCAGAACTCCAGTTTCCTTATCAGATAAGATTTGAACCTCTGCAGCTGGTTTTTCAACACTTGGGGCTGGCTCATTTCCCACTGTAGCCAATGTTCCTGTGAATTCTGGCAGCTCGTTCTTGGCTGCTTCCACAGCATTAACGCTACCTGTAAATTCTGGGACTTCGTTCTTAGCGGCTTCTACTGCATTGACGCCACCTGTAAATTCTGGGACTTCTACTACTGGTGCTGGCTCGTCACCTGCTGTCCCAATTGCATCTGTGTATTCTGGCAACTCATTCTTAGCCGCTTCTACTGCATTGACGCCACCCTCAAATTC
>NZ_KV804980.1:0-18413 GCF_001811505.1 Streptococcus sp. HMSC034E03 | reverse complement strand
ACTGTGCCGATTGCTTCTGTGTATTCTGGCAATTCATTCTTAGCCGCTTCTACTGCATTGACACCGTCCTCAAATTCTGGCACTTCTACTACTGGAGCTGGTTCGTCGCCTACTGTGCCGATTGCTTCTGTGTATTCTGGCAACTCATGCTTAGCGGCTTCTACAGCATTAACACCGTCCTCAAATTCTGGGACTTCTACCACTGGAGCTGGTTCGTCGCCTACTGTACCAAGTGTATCTGTGTATTCTGGCAACTCATGCTTAGCCGCTTCTACTGCGTTAACGCCTCCCTCAAATTCTGGGACTTCTACTACTGGTGCTGGTTCGTCACCTACTGTGCCGATTGCATCTGTGTATTCTGGCAACTCATACTTGGCTGCTTCAGTAGCGTTAACACCGCCCTCAAATTCTGGGACTTCTACCACTGAAGCTGGTTCGTCACCTACTGTGCCGATTGCTTCTGTGTATTCTGGCAACTCATGCTTAGCGGCTTCTACAGCATTAACACCGTCCTCAAATTCTGGGACTTCTACCACTGGAGCTGGTTCGTCACCTACTGTGCCAAGTGCATTTGTGTATTCTGGCAACTCGTTCTTAGCGGCTTCTACTGCATTGACACCACCCTCAAATTCTGGGAATTCTACCACTGGAGCTGGTTCGTCGCCTACTGTACCGATTGCATCTGTGTATTCTGGCAACTCGTTTTTAGCGGCTTCTACTGCATTGACGCCACCCTCAAATTCTGGAACTTCTACTACCGGAGCTGGTTCGTCGCCTACTGTGCCGATTGCTTCTGTGTATTCTGGCAACTCATGCTTAGCTGCTTCTACTGCATTAACACCACCCTTGAATTCTGGGATTTCTACGACTGGCGCTGGCTCATCGCCTACTGTACCGATTACATCTGTGTATTCTGGCAACTCATGCTTAGCAGCCTCTACTGCATTAACACCGCCCTCAAATTCTGGGACTTCTACTACTGGAGCTGGCTCGTCACCTACTGTGCCGATTGATTCTGTGTATTCTGGCAACTCATGCTTAGCGGCTTCTACTGCATTGACGCCACCCTCAAATTCTGGAATTTCTACCACTGGAGCTGGTTCGTCACCAGCTGTCCCGATTGCTTCTGTGTATTCTAGCAACTCATGCTTGGCAGCTTCTACTGCATTGACACCGCCCTCAAATTCGGGGACTTCTGCTACTGGAGCTGACTCGTCACCTACTGTGCCAATCGGATCTGTGTATTCTGGCAACTCATGCTCGGCAGCTTCAGCAGCATTGACGCCACCCTCAAATTCTGGAACTTCTACGACTGGAGCTGGCTCGTCACCTTTGCTAGTAGTAATGACAGGTTTGACCTTAACTTCAACAATTCGATCTTGCGCCTCAGTCGTATCTGTATGAACAGTTGTACGGTTAGATCCTAAGACCTCAACATAATCAACTCTTTCACCCTTCTTACCTTCTGAGATTACACGACGTTCATCTTGAGCTAAGTCATTGTTTTCACGAATAATTTCCTTAAATGGAATTTCGGTCTTGACAACTTCTAGACTTGGTCGTTCGAGAACAGGACTTTGGTCGCCTTCTTCAGGAACTATACGGTGACTAGGTTTGAAATGAATACGATATTCCTTGACAAGACTACCATCCTTAGCAAGAAGACGAACAAGGCTAGGAAGGTTATCCTGACTAGACTCAACAACCGTTATCACACCGTTACCACTTGCTTGAGCAGTCACCTGTGGTTTAGTGCCATTTAAGCTCACTGTATAATCTGAAACCTCAGGATCAAAGTTTTCTAATGCTTTTCCAGCAACCGAAATGGATACTGAAGGAGTTTCCTCATCTCTTGCTTTAGCAGGAGAGTAAGCACTAAACTCGACCATTGCTAGACCATTAGTTGTAGATTTACGAGTCATGCGTGCTCGAATAGCTGATGTCTCAATTGAATCAAAGGTAAATTCGATTGGCTTACCAGCCACGATTTCTCCAGATGCCTTATAAGGAATTTCTTGCCAGTTTTCTGCCTTGTTAAATGGATGATCCGCATTTTCTTCATAACGAGAAATAGTGCTTGGTTCTGTATAGGCAGGCCCAACATATCTTTCTAGTACCATTTTAGCTGGTGCGTCTGTTCCACTGTCTTTAAAGAATTGAATGGCTACTTTTCCAACAGATTGAGGTGTAATCTGACCATTCTTCTTAAAGAGAATTCCCACAGATGTTTCTTGGTCCTTCGGAGTTCGAGACCAGTTAGTCCAACGTCCATCCTCGTTAAAGTGCCCATCGTTGATATAGAAAATCTTATCCCGAGAAGCAGCTTGTGTATCATTTGTAGTAGACGCAAAGGCTTTAGAATCAGTTGCATTATTGCTTGCATTTTCTGAAATGACTTGATTACCTTTTGTAACAACTGTTACTTGCATCTTGGTTGTTAAGTCTGTTCCTAGAACATGACCAAGAACTTCAAAGCTACCTTCTTGTGCAGTCGTATGTTCTGGCACAGCATCCCATTGGACAGCAAGGTTAGCCTTAACCCAGCCAGTCTGTGATGGATAGTAGACTGTTACCTCTGCAGGCAATTGAAGTTGATCACCAACATTCAAGGTCTGAGCACTATTTTCCGCAGCTACTGGTTGTGTTGTTTCTTTTTCATCATCACGGAAGATACGATATTCTTTTAGAACAGTTCCATCCTCAGCTTTCAAGATAAGACGTGTCGCACCTTTTTCACTTGTTGCAGGAACAACTGTCACCACACCGTTGTTGCTGGCTGTTGCAGTGATTTCCTTGCTTGCTTGAGGAATATAATAATCTGTCTTAGACGGATTGAAATGCTCAAGCTTCTTGCCATCTACTTGGATAGAAATTTCTGAGCTGGTAGCACTTGGAACTTTACTTCCTAAAATAGTGATTTCTGTCAAACCAACACCAGCAGTTCCATCTGCTTTCTTCATACGCATACGAACAGCATAAGTTTCAACCTTATCAAATGTAAAGTGGTTTGTTTGACCTGCAGATAATTGTCCTGGAGCTTTGAGATGTTCAACTTCTTTCCAGTTGGCAGCATTGTTGAATGGATGGTTGGTATCACGCTGAGCATTATTGACATTATTTGGAAGATCTGGAACTTCCTGACCGACATAGTATTCAATAACATATTCTTTTGGAAGTCCGATTGCCCCGTCTGTATAGAAATCAACGGAAAGATTGTCGACAAAACGTTTTGTCAAATCACCAGAGTTACCAAACAAGATAGATGCCCAGTCATTATCAGTATTTGTTCTCCAAGTTGTCCATCGATTCTTAACATCTGTACTGGCTCTTGAAACTGTCAAGTCATTCAAAGTACTTGCCGAATCATCACCACCCGTATTGGACACGATAGCTGCTGGCAATTGAGAACCAGTCCATTGTTTAGAGATGTTATTTCCAGCAACAACTTGACTAGAAACACGAATATGAGCCTTGGTAGTCAGATGGCTACCCACTAATTGACCCTTGATTTCATAGATACCTTCAGTCTGACTAAAGTTTTCAGGAACCTTATCCCAAACGACATCTTTATAGACAGTTGTTCCATTTGAATGATAAGCACGGACGCTAGCTGGCAATTGAACCGTTTCACCCTTAGGTAGAGTTAAACTGATTTCTTCTGCAACTTGCAAACCTTCAACAGTCACATTGGCAAGAGCTTCAATATCTGTACCCTCTACATGACCTTTAAGGGTAAAGCTATGGTAACTAGCGAGTTCTTTTGCATCTACCTTGTCCCAAGTTACAGCTACCTTACGAGGCAAGCCTTTATCAAATTCTGCTCCGATTTGATCAGGCAAATTCGGTTGCTGATTGATATCTGTAGAGATAGTTACTGGATGAAGTTTGACAATTTTCTTGTCTACTGTATTTTCTTTTATCACAAGTTCAGTGGCTACAGATTGAGTCTTATCAGTTTGATTGTCAATACTAGGAGTGAGGGTTACACTACCTTTCTTGTAAAGAAGCAAGTTCTGACCATTCACCTCAAGATGAGCACCATCAGCTGACTTAGCTTCCAAATGGATATCTGACGCTGAAAATTCAGTCTGTGAACCATCTTCATAATGTCCAATGACATGATAAGGGAGGACCTGATCTTCTGTTGCATTTTCTTTTCCTTCAACACTTACTTCCAAGCGTGTCAAGGCAGGAGCTTCTTTCACAAATTGAATCAAGTAAGTTTGAACTAAATCGCCCTTCTGGTCACTCAAGAATACAGAAGCCTGATAATCATTAGCTGCTGAAGCTTGTTGAACTGTTACCTGATAGCCTCTTGTCTGTGCTCCGACACTTGGAATCTCAGCACTGTAAGGAAGGGATACTCGGTAGTAGGTCTTTCCAGGATCAAAGTTTTCAAGAGTCTTATCTCCAACTGTGAGACCTGTAACAGTACTTTCTGTTTCCTTGTCACTTGCGATAAAGGTTGCTGTCACCTCGTAGTCATTTCCAACTAATTTACCAGTTGCTTCAGTACGTCCACCTTCTTTTGTCAAGGCAGAAGGATCTTTCAAGGTCCAAGAAACGACATCCGCATCAACCAAGTTACCATCTGACAAAACAGCCGTTACAGTTTTATCCAAATCTTCTGCAGCTGTACCAACTGGCACAGTTGCTACCTTAGGCAACCACTTATCGAGTGCAACCACCTTAACAAGGGCTTCAGCCTTAGCTTCAAGTCCTTCCACGCTACCAAGAACTTTTTTCTCACCTGCACTAGTAAGGAGATCATCTGGTATATCCCAAGTTACAGATTTTTCTTCAACACTGCCGTCGCTATAAATAGCTGTCACAGTTTTTGGCAATTTAGGATCCTCACTGACATCAGTTCTTGCCTTAACAGGGGCAAAAGCAACAAAGTGACGGTTTTCTTTCTTACCTGAAACAGTTGTGACTGTTGCTTGATCAGAAGCTAAACCTGCAGAATCTGCAAAGAGGGTAAATTTCCCTTCTTTTTCAGTGGATTTAACAATGACAACACCTTTACCATTGAAGGCTTTTCTCTGCCATGTGCCATCTTTCTGAGCTTTGTAGCGTTCACGGCTAGCTTGTTCTCCATTATCCACACCAACGATTTGACCTTGACCATGAAGATTGAAATGAACAAGATTGTTAGCTGTTGGAACAACATTGCCATCTTCATCAACGATTTCATAATGGATATAAGACAAATCTTTTCCGTCTGCAGTGATGACATGTTCTTCCTTGGTGAGTCGAACTCTAGCTGGCTCCCCTGCTGTTGTCACACTATCACGCGCAATTTCTTTGCCATTTTCATCACGAGCAATGGCAGTTAAGGTACCTGGTTTATAGTCAACCAACCACTCAAGATACAATTCACTTGGTTTAGCTCCCTCGTGATAAGGGCGACCATCTTCAGTTGTTTTCTTAACAAATTCTTTCTTACCGAGGGACTCATTGTTCAAGAACAATTCTACGCTAGCGGCATTTGAGAAGGTCCGAACTGGAACCTTGCCATTGATGAGCATATTACGTTCCTTGAGCGTTTCTTCTGTCCAATTCCAGTGAGGCATGATACGAACAGTTGGTTTTTCTTTGGCACTATACCACTCACTGCGATAGAGATAGAAATCATTCTTAGGCAATCCTGCCGTATCAATGATACCAAAGTAAGAGCTTTTCACTGGTGTATTATCTTGATTATGCCATGGTGTAGGTTCCCCGATATAGTCGAAACCAGTCCAGATAAACTGACCTGCATAGCCAGCACGATCACGGTCAAAGGTCCAAGATTCAGTAGCTGTTCTACCCCAGGCTACACGATCATTACCATAGTCTGATTGTTCATAGTGACGATTTGGACGATTGTCGTGCCAGAGTAAATGAGCAGGATCAAAATAAGAATCTCGAGTTCGAGTTGCTGAAGAAGTTTCAGAACCGTAGATCAACCAGTCTGGATGGGCTTTACGAACAGCATCGTAAAAACGCTCTCCATAGTTCATACCTACAGCATCCATGATTGCTGCTAATTCTAAGAACAAGCCTGTAGAAGCACGACTGAACTTATTTTCACCCATAGTCACATAGCGCTCTGTATCAATTGCTTTGATAATAGCTTTCAAACGCTTGGCTGTTTCTAGTGAACGAGCTCCACCATCAGCCTCATCAACTTCATTACCGAGTGACCACATAACGATAGATGGATTATTTTTATCACGTTCGACCATGGTTCTGAGGTCAAAATCAGACCACTTCTCACCCTTCTTGGCTTCTGGGTGAGTTGCATCTTGGTCAAAGAAACGTCCATAGTCATACGTTTTCTTGCCACGATACCAAGTATCAAAGGCTTCTTCTTGGACCAAAAGTCCTAGACTTGCCGCAGCATCAAGCAACTGTGGACTTGCTGGATTGTGGGTTGTGCGGATAGAGTTAACTCCCATATCTTTCAGGAGTTTTAATTTACGATAGGTTGCCTTATAATTTTCTTCTGCTCCCAAGGCACCGTTATCATGGTGGATACTAACTCCATGGAATTTCATTCTCTCACCGTTCAAAGAGAATCCTTCTTTGGCTGTCCAGTTAAAATAACGATAACCAAAGGTATCTTCTGTCACATCAACTAGCTGACCTTCTTTATAAACCTTGGTTTTCAGGACATAGAGCTGAGGATGATAGCTTTTGGTTGTCCAGAGGGTTGGCTTATTAACCAAAATCGTTTGCTTAAAGTCAGCTGTCTCATTTCCTGCTAGGCTCTTAGTTACAGAACGAACCAAATCTGAAACAGCCTTACCTTCCTTAGTAAAAATCTGTTGCTCTACAAATACCTTGGCTAATGTCTTGGCAGTATTTTTGATCTTGCTTTGGATTTGTGTTTCAACGTTGCCATCTTTTTGTTCAGCTAGTTTTGGAGTTGTGATATGATTTCCATTTTCAGCCACTTGCACCTTGTCACGATAGCTAAGTGTCACATCGCGATAGATCCCACTTCCTGAGTACCATCGACTACTTGGCTGTTTATTGGTAACTTGGACCGCAATGGTATTTTCACTACCATCCTTATTTAAAAATTCAGTGATATCATATGAAAAATGATTGTAACCACTTGGATAATGACCTACAAATTTACCATTGACATAGACCTTGGAGTCCATGTAAACTCCATCAAAATTAATACGAACGTCCTTGTCCTTGGCAGCTTCGTCTACAGTAAAGGTCTTACGATACCAGGCAGTACCACCATTTAATTGACCACCTTCATTTCGAGCAGGAGACTTGTGATCAAAATCAAAATAGATACTCCAGTCATGAGGAAGGTTCAACTTAGACCAGTCATGAACATCAACATCTTTCTTAGAAAAATCACCCTGAGCGTTTAATTTAAAATACCAGTCTTTGTTGAAATTTTGTTTTCTTTCCTGTAAAAGTTTGTCTTCTTTTTCCTTCTCTTTTGTAGCTTGAGGCAATTCACTTGCCGAAGCTTTTTCTTCCTTGCTTTTATCGTTCATTACAGGTTTATTCTGATTAGGTGTATCAGAATGTTCTTCCAAAACTGCTGGCTTTTCAGTATTCACTTCTGCCACTGTAGGTTCTTTCTCATTCACTTCAGTAGCAGGTTTTTCAGTTTTTTCAACTTTGTCTTTTTTAGGGCTAACTACTTCTGCTTCCTTTTTTTCCTTAGGACTTGTTACCTCAGGCTCTTTTTCTTCAGTTACTGGTTTTGCTGCTACATCCGTATCTTTTTCTTCTTTTTCAATAGCGGAATCTTGTGGGCTATTTTGCTCCGCTTTTGCAATGGCTGCAGCAAGATCATCTGGAAGCTTATCTAAAGGTTGAACTTGATGAATCGTTTCTTCAGTGGTACTTGACGTTTCAGTTTCAGCTGCTTGTGCTACCTGAAGACCAAATATACTAGCTCCAATCATAACCGAAGCCGCACCAATGGCGAATTTACGAATACTAAAATGACAGCGTTTTTCAAAAAATCTCTTATCCATTAAATCCTGTTTTCCTTTCTTATATATTTAGTAAGCGATTACATTATTTGCTAAAAAATAAACCTCCTCCCAGAACGCCCACTAAATTTTTAGATATAAATATTGTTAACCTTAATATATCAAAATAGTAGAAGATTTTCAATAATTTGTAGAAGTTTTACTGTAATTTTATTAAAATAAGTGCAAGAAAAAACAAGTTCGTTTTTAGCAGAACTTGTTTTTTAAAGATTTAAGAAAATTAGAGTTTTAATCTGATAATACTCATTATCCAATTACAAAAGAACAATCTTCTCCGAAATGATCGAAACTTTTTCCACTTTCTAAATAGTACTTAACAATTTCCTCTATTAAGCGTTTTTTTCTTAATCTATCTTCTAAGCATTTTTTTCTTAACCTATCTTCATCTACTTTAAATAATTTAGGAAAATCAATAGAAAATCCTTGTTTTTTAATCTGTTGGTAATAGACAATGAGGTCTTCTTTATTATTTTTAATAAATATCTCTAAATCCCTTATTGTTTGTACTTTGTTCATATCATTCTGAAATTCTGGATTTGAGAAAGCAATATATTGAGAAGGTTTACGAAGTTTGTTTATCTCTTCATTTAATTTATAAACAGTAGAAGTATCATTTTCTATTCTTATTTTTAAATGCTCACAGATTAAAAATCCAAAATAATTTTGATCAAACCAATACTTATCGTCAATCTTTTCAAATTCACTATTTTTACTATATATATCTGATAGATGTTCTATGTAAGGCTTTAAAATAGATTTTGTTAAAGTTATTGGATTATTTGCTAATATAGTCAAAATTTTTTGAAATTCTAACTTTATTCTATGATTATATGTTTTTTCAATATTATAGTTATTAATGAAATTTCGAATACGTTTATCCATAGTATTGTCTTTATAGTGAAATACAATACTTGGTTGAAAAACCTCATTCGTATCATTAAAATTTACCTCAAAATACTTCTCAATTGCAAACTCTTCAAAGTAAGGGTTAATTTCACTTTCTTCCTCTATGAAAGACCTTTTACTATGTTTAGAAGTATTGCACTCCCCACAACATTTGACTAGATTAATTGGCAAAATTGCTAGTCTGGGTTCACCAAGTTTTTGACCATTTTTCTCTTTCCCACTCTTAGGAATAATATGCTCGAGTGTTACTTTAGTTGAAAATACACCTTCACAAATAGGACAAATTGCTTGATTATAGGTATTTTTTACAACTGGGAATTTTTGAAATAACCCTTTCGATTCTTTTCGGATATGACTATCATACCATGAAGGTATAATCTCATACTGTGACTGAATTAGATTAACATTTAATTCATACAACGAACCTATAGCTTTACTTTTATATTCTCTATCTAATTCTGTTAAAAAAATACAAAGTTTTTCCTCATCAGCTACTTCTTTCAATACTTCAATAACTTCTTCTATAGACGGATATTTTTGTGCTACTCTTTTGATAAGACATCACCCGCTTTCTCTATCTCATCTTTCACTACAAGATACTTCAGAAAAGCTTCATCTCCTAGATATTGCCTGTCTTCATCTGATAACAAATTAACATCTTCTAAATCCTCTTGCCCTTCTTCAATAATTTTTTTCTTTCGATCATTAAAGAAGCTATTATAACCTGTTTGTTGTAATTCAATTCCATATATATTTTTATATAAGGTGTCTAAATTTTGACCATAAGTTTTGTAACAAATATTTGTTAATTCGTGATTAGAATCTAATTTATAGACATTACAATGAGGAATTTCTTGAATGATTACTGGTGAATGTGTAGCCATCAAACAGAAAGCTTTATTATTATCCACTAACTCTGAAACAGCTCTAATAAATGCTTTAACCATAGGTGGATGCATAAACGTTTCTGGCTCATCAAAAATTACCAAGCTTCCTTGATTAATACTTGAAACAAGCTTCGTAATATATAAAAGAATAGTTGCTTGTCCTGAACTTAATGTATCAATTTTTTCAATATCATTCTTAGAAATATTTCTATCTTGAAAAGCATTGATGATATCATCTACCCAAGATTCAAATGTAAAGAAATTCAAACAATCTCCCCACATTTTCAATTTATCTTCAGAAGCAATCAAATCAATCAACAAATTTTGTATATAGTAGGAAAAGCTTTCTTTGATGCTTATCTCACCTTCAAATCCTTCTTTTAGTGTGTTCTCAGCAACTAGATACTTACTAGATTTCTGATCTAAATACTTCTTCACATCAGACAGTGCTAATGCTTCGGTTTTCTTTAGTACTTCTAGAATTGGAGGATACTTCACTGAAACAAATCCTACTTTTTCATAGATAATTTCACCGTCTGAGTCTTTCCCTTTATCATTAATTTCCTTACGGATACCATCTTTATCAAAATTAATAATATTATCAAATGGACTTAATGAAAAATGAAGTATCTGTGAAAATTTATTGTCTCCTTCCATATGTTCACTTATTATCTGGTTGATTTTATAGGATTTCCCACTACCATTTCCACCAACCACTGCATAGACATTCATTGGTAAATCCGACATTCTATTTTTTATGAAATGTAATTTTCCTTTATCTATACCATCTTCTTTAAAACTATAGTTTATAGATTCTACCCTATCATCTACTGCCTCCTTAATATTTTTATTTGAGGAAAATGATGACTCATCCTCTGAAGAATACATCTTAGAGTTATTATAACCAAAAATAGTCAATGGATGAAATATTTCCTTGATTTCTTTTAATGTAGTTGTTCTTAGAAATGAATTATATAAAAAATTATGAACATCACCATTAGGTGGGAGAAACGTCAGAGATTTACCGTGTGAATCTGAAACTTCTGAATATTTTTCTGCAATTTCATCTAATAAACTTATATTAAATGCAAGGTCTCTTGAACGAGTGAACCATTTCTGACGTTCTTCATAAGATAGATATTTTTTAAAAAATTCATAGTACGCAACTTCACCCAAGGAACAAAAATCCTCATCAGGATATTCTCCTTCGCCACTTTTTAAATAATCCATAGAAAGATTATTTTTCGGATTAACTCGTAGCTCAAAAGTTTGTTCCCAAATCGTAAGATTAAAAACCAACTGATATCCATAATCGTCCCACTTATTAGGCTCTAAGCACATCTGTTCTACAAAATCATCAAAACTTAAGGAAATAATTCCCTTCAATGTCTCTAAGTATTCCTCACTATCTTTTTCAACTCTTATAAAATGACATGTGAAAAAGTCTTGCTCAATAGTAAAGTAACTTTGTCCAATACAGTTTTCAAATTCTCTTGCCTTATTATTTTTTGTAAATTCAATATTCCCTGTTTTAGGAGAGTCGGTCAATTCTGTAATAACAAAATAATTTTCTAAATCAAAATTCCAATCGATTGCTGATTTCGCAAATTTATTAATAATTAAAAATTTACTACTTTCATATTTTTTTTCTAAATCTTTAAGATTATACTGAACAAATATTCCTTGATCAGGAATTTTATAAAAGTTGCTTCTACTTTTTAACCAGTCAATCTCCGAATACTCACTTCTAATTCTTTCAATAATTTCACTAATACTCATTTCACTGATTACCTTTCTTACATCATTATCAACATTATAACACAACAACATTTGAAATTGTAGATTTACCTAAAATTTATATACTCTTGAATTTAGTTTACTGCTCTCTTTTAGATATCTATAATCGTAGCTTTAAAATAATAGTCTTATTGATGTCAACACAAACATCATTCAACATATAACTATCTCCATTCAAAATCTGTAATATATTTGTGTTTTCACATTTTATCAAAATCGTACAAAACCATTTTTTAAAATTAAAAGAACCTTGCAAATACTACAAAGCTCTCTTAAACGATAATCTCTAATTTATAATGAAGTTTAGAAAAATATCTATATTGACAGATTTTCTATTTATTAATTACTATCCAAGCTACGCAATGCAGCTTGATAAGTTTGCTCCATCAGCATGGTAATCGTCATAGGTCCTACCCCACCAGGTACAGGGGTGATATGACTAGCAATTGGTTCAACAACATCATAGTCAACATCGCCACAAAGCTTGCCATTTTCATCTCGGTTCATCCCCACATCAATGACAACTGCTCCAGGTTTGACAAAGTCAGCAGTCACAAATTTGGCACGGCCGATTGCTACTACTAGAATATCTGCTTTAGAAGCTACTTGGGCTAGATTGTGGGTGCGAGAGTGGGTCAAGGTTACAGTTGCATTTTTTGCCAATAAAAGCTGAGCCATTGGCTTACCGACAATATTAGAACGACCAATGACAACTGCATTTTTACCTTCTAAGTCGATCCCATACTCATGAAACATTTCCATAATCCCGGCAGGTGTTGAAGGGATCATGACTGGGTGACCAGACCAAAGACGTCCCATGTTGAGCGGATGAAAACCATCCACATCCTTCTCAGGGTCAATAGCCAATAAAACAGCTTCCTCATCGATGTGTTTTGGTAAAGGCAATTGAACCAAAATCCCATGCCAAGCTGGATCTTGATTGTATTTGGCAATCAAAGCCAACAATTCCTCTTGGGTAATTGTCTCAGGAACTCGCACAACTTCACTCTGGAAACCTGCAGCTATAGCTGAACGTTCCTTATTGCGTACGTAAACTTGGCTGGCAGGATTGTCCCCAACCAAAATCACCACCAAACCAGGAACCAATCCTGTTTCTTCTTTCAATCTCGCAGTCTTTTCAGCCAACTCCCCCTGTAACTTGGCCGCCAAGGCCTTCCCATCAATAATCTGTGTCATGTGTTTTCTCTTTTCTAACAAATATCTTCTATTATATCAAAAAATGGCTTATCACTCTAACACTTCTTGACTAAGAGACCTTATAGTCTGAAACTATAAGAAAAAGCTCTTATCGAGCTTTTCTAAATTACGATATTCTTACAAAACCTTACTCAAGAACTCCTTGGTTCTTTGTTCTTGGGTTTGTTCAAAGACTTGCTCTGGAGTACCGTCTTCGACAATAACACCGTCAGCCATAAAGATGACACGATCTGCCACCTCACGCGCAAAGCCCATCTCGTGCGTCACGATGACCATGGTCATTCCTGACTTAGCAAGTTCTTGCATAACTGCTAGTACTTCCCCTACCATTTCTGGGTCTAAGGCAGAAGTCGGTTCATCAAAGAGTAGGACATCTGGTTCCATGGCAAGACCACGAGCGATAGCGATACGTTGTTGCTGTCCACCAGACAAACTTTGTGGATAAGCATCTGCCTTATCTGGTAAACCAACCTTTTCCAAGAGCTCATGCGCTCTCTTCTCAGCAACTTCCTTACTTTCCCCTTTGGTCTTAATCGGAGAAAGTGTAATGTTTTCCATCACTGTCATATTTGGGAAGAGATTGAACTGTTGGAAAACCATTCCCATCTTTTCACGCATGGCAAAGAGGTCATTTTTCTTATCTGTAATGTCTACTCCTTCAAAGATAACCTTTCCTTTTGTCGCTTCTTCGAGGAGATTCATAGAGCGAAGGAGGGTTGACTTACCGCTACCAGATGGTCCGATAATCACCACAACTTCCCCTTTTTTGATTTCAAGATCAATTCCTTTTAAAACTTCATTCTTCCCGAAGTTTTTATGAAGGTTTTCAATTTTTATAAGCATTTCAGTCATTATTTTTTCTCTCCTTGTCCCATACGATTTTCAAAAGCTTTCAAGGCTAGTGTCAAGATAGAGGTCATAATCAAGTAGTAGAAAGCTGCAAATAAGAGTGGAGTTAAAGGCAAGTAGGTGGTTGTTGACACCGTTGTAGCTCCATTCCACAATTCCATAACACCGATTGCTGACAAGAGTGAACTATCCTTGATAATGGTAATAAACTCATTCCCCAAGGCTGGCAAGATATTCTTGATGGCCTGTGGCAAGATGACATAGCGCATAGCATTTTTAGGACGAATCCCTAGAGAGTAAGCCGCCTCTAATTGACCTTTAGGTACTGCATTGATACCAGCACGAACTGTTTCTGATACATAGGCACCACTATTCATAGAGATAATGATAATACCTGGAATCAAACGTGAAAAATCAACTCCCAAAACTCCAATCTGAATTGTCGGAGCATTGATATGCATAAGAGCAAAAGCAATCATGATCTGTACCATCATAGGTGTTCCACGGAAAATCCAAATATAAACATTGGCAAGCCAAGATATGGGCTTTATTTTAGAACGTTGAGCAAAAGCCAAGACTACCCCTAAAATTGTCCCAAAAAAGACAACCAAAACAGAGATCAAGACTGTTACAAGAGCACCATAGTTAAAATATGGCAGATATTTAGGTAAAAAAGAAAAATTCATAAATCCACTACTTTCTAATTTCTAACTTAAAACTTGTATGAGTATAACATGTTTTGAATAAAAATTCAATCTTTTTCCTTTCATTTTCAATAAAATTTCAAAGAAAACAGAAATAGCGAGAAATCTTAGTTTTTTCTAGTCAAGTGGATACTCTTTATGGTAAAATAGTAACGATAAGAAATGGAGGAGAATCAAAATGGAATCACATTTGGTTAGAATCATCAACCGCCTAGAAGCAATGACAAAAGATGGTGGTAACTTAAAACGTAACTTTGAGCGCGAGGGAGTTGTTGTAGCTGAAGTTGCTTTTAACCATGATGAAGAAAATGGCCCAATTTTTACACTTCGTGATGTTGAAGCTCGTGAAACATATACTTTTGATAGCATCGACTTGATTGCGATGGAAATTTATGAACTTCTATACTAATAATAGATATACAGAGGTTGGGACAAAAGATCCCGACCTCACTTTTTATTAGCAATCAAACTTTGACGCGGTAGCTGATTGGACTTTTCGTTCGTCTTTTAGACTCCCAAAACTCCTAATCATCTTCGCGGGGCTGGGACTACGAAATCGAGACTTTGTCTATCGATTTCTGTCCCACCCCCTTTCACTAACGAGAATCCTTTTTGTATGACAAATAGGATTTTTTTCTTGCTATCAAAATCTTCTCCAGATTAGCGCTCTACTATTTATAGTGCTAGTATCCAATCTTTTTACTTGAATTGCCCAATAATCATGATATAATTAAATTATATACTTGTTTGACTATTTTTGACCTTTTAGATTTAGTCAAAACTAAGAAAGAAATGAGGTGGCGGTATGCTCTGTCAAAACTGTAAAATCAATGACTCAACGATTCATCTTTATACCAATCTCAATGGACAACAAAAGCAAATCGACCTTTGTCAAAATTGCTACAAAATTATCAAAACAGATCCTAACAATAGCTTATTCAAGGGCATTACAGATTTAAACAACCGTGATTTTGATCCCTTTGGAGACTTCTTTAACGATCTCAACAACTTTAGACCTTCTTCTAATAACAACAATATCCCCCCAACTCAGTCAGGGGGTGGATACGGTGGAAATGGTGGCTATGGTGCCCAAAATCGTGGTCCTGCCCAAACACCACCACCAATCCAGGAAAAAGGACTCTTGGATGAATATGGTATCAATGTTACGGAGATTGCCCGTCGTGGAAATATCGACCCTGTGATTGGCCGTGACGAAGAGATTATCCGTGTCATTGAAATCCTCAACCGCAGAACAAAAAACAACCCTGTCCTCATCGGTGAGCCCGGTGTTGGTAAGACAGCTGTTGTCGAAGGTTTAGCTCAGAAAATTGTTGACGGTGATGTTCCCCATAAGCTTCAAGGCAAAGAAGTCATCCGCTTAGATGTCGTTAGCCTTGTTCAAGGTACAGGTATCCGTGGTCAGTTTGAAGAGCGCATGCAAAAACTCATGGAAGAAATTCGTGAGCGCGAGGATGTTATTCTCTTCATTGACGAAATTCATGAAATTGTCGGTGCTGGTTCTGCTGGAGAAGGGAATATGGATGCAGGAAATATCCTAAAACCAGCTCTTGCACGTGGCGAACTCCAACTGGTTGGTGCTACTACCCTCAATGAATATCGCATCATCGAAAAAGATGCTGCCCTTGAACGTCGTATGCAACCTGTCAAAGTTGATGAACCAACTGTGGAAGAAACCATTATTATCCTGAAAGGTATCCAAAAGAAATACGAAGATTACCATCATGTTCACTATACTGACGGCGCTATCGAAGCGGCCGCTACCCTTTCTAACCGCTACATCCAAGATCGTTTCTTGCCAGACAAGGCTATTGACCTTCTAGATGAAGCTGGTTCAAAAATGAACTTAACCTTGAATTTTGTAGATCCTAAGGTCATCGATCAACGCTTAATCGAAGCAGAAAATCTCAAGGCACAAGCAACCCGCGATGAAGATTTTGAAAAAGCAGCCTACTTCCGTGACCAGATTGCCAAATATAAGGAAATGCAAAAGACCAAGGTAACGGATCAGGATACTCCAATCATCAGTGAAAAGACAATCGAACACATCATCGAGCAAAAGACTAATATTCCAGTTGGGGATTTGAAAGAAAAAGAACAGTCTCAACTGATCAATCTAGCAGATGACCTCAAGGCTCATGTTATTGGCCAAGACGATGCTGTAGATAAGATTGCTAAGGCTATCCGTCGTAACCGTGTTGGTTTAGGTACTCCAAACCGTCCAATTGGTAGCTTCCTCTTTGTTGGTCCTACCGGTGTCGGTAAGACAGAACTTTCTAAACAACTGGCCATTGAACTCTTTGGTTCTGCTGATAGCATGATTCGCTTTGATATGAGTGAATACATGGAAAAACACAGCGTTGCTAAACTCGTTGGTGCCCCTCCAGGATACGTAGGCTATGATGAAGCTGGACAATTGACTGAGAAAGTGCGTCGCAATCCTTATTCTCTCATTCTCTTAGACGAGGTAGAAAAAGCCCATCCAGATGTTATGCATATGTTCCTTCAAGTCTTGGACGACGGCCGTTTGACAGATGGTCAAGGTCGCACTGTTAGCTTTAAAGACGCCATCATTATCATGACCTCAAATGCAGGTACAGGTAAGGCAGAAGCTAGTGTCGGATTTGGTGCTGCTAGAGAAGGCCGTACTAACTCTGTCCTTGGGGAATTAGGCAACTTCTTTAGTCCAGAATTTATGAACCGTTTTGATGGCATTATCGAATTCAAGGCTCTCAGCAAGGAAAATCTCCTTCAAATCGTTGACCTCATGTTAGATGATGTCAATAAACGACTCTCAAGTAATAACATCCATTTAGATGTAACAGATAAGGTTAAGGAGAAACTTGTAGACCTTGGTTATGATCCAAAAATGGGAGCTCGTCCACTCCGTCGTACAATCCAAGATTATATCGAAGATGCGATTACAGACTACTACCTTGAAAATCCAAGCGAGAAAAACCTCAAGGCTGTCATGACTAGCAATGGTAAAATCATGATTAAATCAAAAAATAAATTGGAAACAGTTGACTCAAATGACTAATTCCACATACTAAAAGAATGTTCTTACTTGACAGTAAGAGCATTCTTTAATATGATAGAAAGAAAGCGCACACATAAAGGAGAAATTTATGACGAATCCAACCTTTGGAGAAAAAAAAGAGGGTGTAACCTACAAAAATAGATATGGTGTTTATGCAGTCATCCCTGACTCAGCACATGAAAAGATTATCCTCGTTCAAGCTCCAAATGGTGCATGGTTCTTGCCTGGTGGCGAGATTGAAGCAGGCGAAGATCATTTTGAAGCTCTCAAACGAGAACTAATTGAAGAATTGGGTTTTACAGCTGAGATTGGCACTTATTATGGACAAGCAGATGAGTATTTCTATTCCAGCCATCGCGATACCTACTACTACAATCCAGCCTATCTCTACGAAGCTACTTCTTATCAAGAAATCCAAAAACCTTTGGAGGACTTCAATCATCTAGCTTGGTTCCCAATCGATGAAGCCATTGCTAACTTAAAGCGTGGCAGTCATAAATGGGCAATTGAAGCTTGGAAAAAACAGCATCAAGTTTAAATTAACTTTTCCAATTTTTCCAAAAAGTGCTATAATAGAAATAGAAACACAGGAGGAAAGCCTATGAAGCTCATCAACACTACTAATTCTCACTCAAACCTTGTTAAAAGCCAACTGGAGAGTACCGACGCTACACTCGTAGAAGTCTACTCTGCAGGCAATACTGATGTTATCTTTACTCAGGCACCGCTTCATTATGAAATCCTCATTTCCAATAAACATCGTGCTATCCGCGAACAAGAAATAGAAAAAATCCAAGAATTTTTCTTGAATCGCAAGATCGAAAAGCAAAATATCGATGAAGCTAATATCAAGACCCTCTACTCTGAAAAATTGATTGAAATCTCAATCCCAACAAAATAAAAATCAGTTTAACAACTGATTCAGATAGAAGACAAAGTCCTTGGAACTAAAGTTTCTAAGGGCTTTTCTTTGTGTAAAGTC
>NZ_KV804979.1 GCF_001811505.1 Streptococcus sp. HMSC034E03 | reverse complement strand
CCATTATCTGGACTATAGGTATCTTCTACCAAGTCATAGATAAAGTCAAAGTCAACCTTGGAATCTACTTGTCGAAGAAAGTGATCTTTAGGGACCAATTCGTCTATTGTATAGAAACCATATTGCTTACGATTATAATCAGGTTTTTCTTTGTGAAACATAGGGATTACCTCACAACTCTTCTTACCTCTATTATACGACTTTACACAAAGAAAAGCCCTTAGAAACTTGACTTCCAAGGACTTTGTCTTCAATCTGAGCCCTTGTATAGGGCTTTTTGTTTACCTTTTAAAATAAACCTCTGAATCCCCCTCTAACAAAAGAAAAGGAAGCTGATTTGCTTCCTTACTTTTTTATTAGTTATTCAAGGCTGCTGCCATTGTAGCTGCAACTTCTGCTTCAAAGTCGTTTGCAGCTTTTTCGATACCTTCACCAACTTCAAAGCGAGCAAACTCAACCACTGAAGC
The DNA here is from genome assembly GCF_001811505.1 of Streptococcus sp. HMSC034E03. GTDB lineage: Bacteria > Bacillota > Bacilli > Lactobacillales > Streptococcaceae > Streptococcus. The sequence continues at coordinate 2,269 of NZ_KV804979.1, read as the reverse complement.
GTTAACTGATTCAAGGTAAGCTTCAACTGTCTTGCTGTCATCCATGATGTAAACTTGTGCAAGAAGTGTGTAAGCTTGGTCAACTTTAGTGTTGTCAAGCATGAAGCGATCCATTTTACCTGGGATGATTTTATCCCAGATTTTTTCTGGTTTTCCTTCTGCAGCCAATTCAGCTTTGATAGCTTCTTCGGCTTGAGCGATTACTTCATCAGTCAATTGAGCTTTAGATCCGTATGCCAAGTGTGGAAGAGCTGGTTTACCAACCATAGCACGGCTTTCATTATCTTGGTCGATAACGTGGTTCAATTGTGCCAACTCATCTTTAACAAATTGCTCATCCAATTCTTTGTATGAAAGAACTGTTGGTTTCATAGCAGCGATGTGCATTGAAATTTGTTTAGCAAGTGCTTCGTCTCCACCTTCGATTACAGAGATAACACCGATACGTCCACCGTTGTGTTGGTATGCTCCGAAGTGTTGTGCATCTGTTTTTTCAATCAAAGCAAAGCGACGGAATGAGATTTTTTCTCCGATAGTCGCTGTTGCAGACACATAAGCTGCTTCAAGAGTTTCACCTGAAGGCATTGTCAAAGCAAGAGCTTCTTCGTTGTTAGCTGGTTTTCCTTCAGCGATTGCTTTAGCTGTTGCGTTTACCAACTCAACAAATTGAGCGTTTTTCGCAACGAAGTCAGTTTCAGCATTTACTTCAACAACTGCTGCAACGTTACCGTCAACATAAACACCAGTCAAACCTTCTGCAGCAACACGGTCAGCTTTCTTAGCTGCTTTTGCCATACCTTTTTCGCGAAGCAATTCAATCGCTTTTTCGATATCGCCTTCCACTTCAACCAATGCTTTTTTAGCGTCCATAACACCAGCACCAGATTTTTCACGCAACTCTTTAACAAGTTTAGCTGTAATTTCTGCCATTTTGATTCTCCTATATTTTTTAAAAATAGGAGAGCTGGGCTAAGCCCCGCCCTCCTAGGTAATTACTATTTATTATGAATTAAGCGTTGTCGCCTTCTACAACTTCAACGATTTCTTCGATTGAGTCTGCTTGAGCTTCTGAAGCTGCAAATTCTGCTTCAACTGCTGCAACAGCATCTTCACCTTGGCGACCTTCAATGATAGCGTCTGCCAATTTAGCTGTAATCAACTTAACTGCGCGGATAGCGTCATCGTTAGCTGGGATGATTACATCGATATCATCTGGATCTGTGTTTGTGTCAACCATCGCTACAACTGGGATTCCCAATTTTTTAGCTTCTTTAACAGCGATTTGCTCTTTATGTGGGTCAACTACGTACATTACATCTGGGATACGAGGCATATCTTCAATACCACCCAAGAATTTTTCAAGACGTGCACGTTGTTTGTTAAGAAGTGCAACTTCTTTCTTAGGAAGAACTTCAAAAGTTCCATCTTCTTCCATACGTTTGATTTCTTTCAAACGAGCGATACGTTTTTGGATTGTTCCCCAGTTTGTAAGAGTTCCACCCAACCAACGGTGGTTGATGAAGTATTGACCTGAACGTACTGCTTCTTCAGCAACTGCGTCAGCTGCTTGTTTCTTAGTACCAACAAACAATACAACTGCATCGTTAGCTGCAGCATCACGCATGAAGTCGTATGCTTGGTCAGCGTATTTTACAGTTTGTTGCAAGTCGATAACGTGGATTCCGTTACGCTCAGTGAAGATGTACTTAGCCATCTTAGGGTTCCAGCGACGAGTTTGGTGACCAAAGTGTACACCAGCCTCAAGAAGTTGTTTCATTGAAATTACTGCCATGAGTATTTCTCCTTTTTGTTTTTTTCCTCTTCTTGATTTCAGCTTGCAAAACGACCCGAAGGCAACAGCGTCACAATTCATCAAGAATGAGTATTATCGTTTATACGACAAGTTACATTGTATCATAGTTGAACCTTTTTTTCAAGTAATTGTGCTAGTTTTTCGATGAAAACTCAAACGTCTCACACTAACTGAAAGTTATACCATAGTGGAACTTACCCTGACACAGAATTCCACTGATTTTTACGATTTTTATCAGACTAACTTCCACTTGGATTAGCGGTTGAAGTTAGTTTGGGAATTTAGCGAAAACTCAAACTTGGGATTTCACCATATTATAAATAAGAAAAGAGACTCAAATTGAGCCTCGATTTTTTTCAGGCTCTTTTCTACCATTTGTCAAGTATATCAAGGAGCTTAAGTAAAAAAAGAGATGAGACAGTAGCTATTCTGAGGTTACTGTCTTATTTTTACCAC
>NZ_KV804978.1 GCF_001811505.1 Streptococcus sp. HMSC034E03 | reverse complement strand
ACAAACCACCCGTTTGACGGGTGGTCATGATTATTTTCATAAAAACTCTTGTGTATGAAATTGAAAATAATAGGAAGTTGAGAATGCTTGATAAACAGTATCCACTGATAAGAATCTTGTTAACGGTATGTAGCGTAAAATAATTTCAAGAGGCAAACAAAATCCTTGTTTATTGGAGGGAAATTCGATAAAATAGAAAGGATTTAATATTTTATTATAAAGGAAAAAGTTAAGTGATGAAACATCAATTTTACGGAGAAAAGCGCCAGCGTTTTTCTTTTAGAAAGTTATCAGTAGGTCTGATATCAGCGACTATTGGAAGCTTCTTTTTGGGTTCTGTAGTTGGGACTAGTACACAGCCTGTTGAAGCAGCAGAGTTACCAGCGAATCAAGCTGTTCAGATTCACTATAAGTATGTTATGGAATCAGAATTGACAGATACTGAAAAGGGAATGATTGTTAAGGAACTTCCAAAATTTGTAGAGGAAAGTACAGATGCATACTACTTGGTTTATCGTCCTAAAAAAGAAGGAAGATTGATAGGAAACTTACCAAGTACTGGTTACTCTGGTATGTGGGAGGCAATCTTTGCAACAGCTGGTATTGTTCTTGCGGTCTTGGTAATTTCTAAGGGGAAAAATGGAAAAAGATACCTATCTTCGATTTTATTGGTGACTGGACTAGGCTCTATCTATCTTTCTCCTGCTACATTTGCGGTTACAAATATTGAGCTGGCTGCTTATAATCAGCTTTTAAATTTGGGACTAGGAGAGCAACTACCTCAGCCCTTGAACATTGAAAATTTTGAATACATTGGTTATCTGAAGAGTCAGGCTATTTTGAAAAATTCTCTGGAGCAAGGTGAAGAATCTAAGCATAAAGCTAATCAGACTGTGAATCAATCAGTGGACGGTTCTGAAAATGACAAAGCGGTGGCAGTATCAAAAGCAGATAGTTCAGACAAGTCGACAGATGAAAAACTGGAGCTTGTCAATGGAGCAAACCGAGTGCCGTCGGGAAGCTCAATTTCTGATCGCTCTGAGTTACAATTATCTAGTCAAGATGAAAGTCAAACGCAAGTGCTTCCTTATCAAACAGAATATCGCTATTCGGATAATCTTGTTAAGGGGCAAACAAAGACCATTCAGGTGGGTGTATCTGGGGAACGTACAGTGATTACTCGTCGCTACAGTGCTAATCAGAAGGTGATAAAATCTGAGTTGGTGTTTGATCAAGTGACAGTCCAACCTATTTCAGAGATTATTTTGGTGGGCACGGCAGAAAGTAATCAATTGCTTAAAGAATCTCCTGTTCACGACTTACCAGAGTACACAGCTCCTGTGGGTACATCTGGTACAGAGCCCGCTCCTGTTCACGACGTTCCAGAATATACAGAATCAGTCGGTACCGTAGGTCCAGAGCCTGCTCCAGTTCATGATACTCCAGAATATACAGCTTCGGTAGGTACATCAGGTGACGCCCCAGCCCCCGTTCACGAAGTTCCAGAGTACACAGATCCAGTCAGCACAGCCGGTGCAGAACCCGCTCTTGTTCACGAAGTCCCAGAATATACAGACCCAGTCGGCACAGTGGGTGACGCACCAGCTCCAGTTCATGAAGTCCCAGAATATACAGAAACAGTCGGCACAGCCGGTACAGAACCTGTTCCTGTTCACGACGTTCCGGAGTACACAGATTCAGTAGGTACAGCTGGTGACGCCCCAGCTCTCGTTCACGACATTCCCGAGTACACAGCTCCAGTCGGCACAGCAGGTGACGAACCCGCCCTGGTTTATGACTTGCCAGAGTATGCAGAATCAGTCGGCACAGCAGGTGACGAACCCGCCCCAGTTCATGAGGTTCCCGAGTACACAGCTTCGGTAGGTACAGCAGGCACAGAGCCAACTCCTGTTCATGAATTTCCCGAGTACACAGCTCCTGTGGGCACAGCCGGTGACGAATCTGCTCCGGTTCATGAATTACCGGAGTACACATCTCCAGTCGGCACAGCCAGTGACGCCCCAACTCCGGTTCACGAAGTCCCAGAATATACAGACCCAGTAGGCACAGCCGGTAACAACCCAGCTCCGGTTCACGATTTGCCAGAGTACCTAGTTCATGAGGTTCCCGAGTACACATCTCCAGTAGGCACAGCCGGTGAAGATTCAACACCAGTTCATGAATTTCCCGAGTACACAGAACCTGTAGGCACAGTGGGTGACGCACCAGCTCCAGTTCATGAAGTCCCAGAATATACAGAATCAGTAGGCACAGCCGGTGACGCACCCGCCCCCGTTCATGAGGTTCCCGAGTACCCAGATCCAGTCGGCACAGTGGGTGACGCACCAGCTCCAGTTCATGAAGTCCCAGAATATACAGAACCAGTCGGTACAACTGGCGAAGAACCAGCCCTAGTTCACGATGCTCCCGAGTATACAGACCCAGTCGGCACAGCCGGTGCAGAGCCTGCTCCAGTTCACGAAGTCCCAGCCTACACATCTCCAGTAGGGACGGTAGGTACATCTGGTGACGCACCCGCCCCGGTTCATGAAGTCCCAGAATATACAGACCTAGTCGGCACAGTGGGTGACGCCCCAGCCCCAGTTCACGAAGTCTCAGAATACACAGAACCTGTAGGCACAGCCGGTGACGCACCCGCCCCGGTTTATGACCTTCCCGAGTATACAGAATCAGTCGGCACAGCAGGTATAGAACCTGCTCCGGTTTACGACTTGCCAGAGTATACAGACCCAGTCGGTACATCTGGCGACGCCCCAGCTCCAGTTCATGAAGTCCCAGCCTACACAGATTCATTGGGCACAGCAGGTGACAACCCCGCCCCCGTTCATGAATTACCCGAATACACAGATTCAGTAGGCACAGCAGGCGACGAACCCGCTCCGGTTCACGAAGTTCCCGAGTACACAGAATCAGTCGGTACAGCAGGTGATGAACCCGCCCCCGTTCACGAAGTTCCAGAGCACACAGAATCAATCGGTACATCTGGCGACGCCCCCGCTCCGGTTCACGACTTGCCGGAGTATACATCTCCAGTAGGCACAGCAGGCGACAATCCCGCCCCCGTACATGAATTACCCAAGTACACAGCTTCAGTAGGTACAGTAGGCACAGAGCCAACTCCTGTTCATGAAGTTCCCGAGTACACATCTCCTGTGGGCACAGCAGGCGACGAACCCGCTCCGGTTCATGAATTACCGGAGTACACATCTCCAGTCGACACAGCAGGCGACTATCCAGCTCCAGTTTATGAATTACCAGAGTATACAGAACCAGTCGGTACATCTGGCACAGAGCCTACACCAAGTTTTGACCTTCCTGAGTTAGAGCTTAGCTATGTAGATGAAACGAGAGTTGAAAAAGTAGCCTTTAAGATTGAGGAGCAGTATACTGATGAGTTGGTCAAGGATTCACGTATTGTAAGTGTTCCTGGAGTGGAAGGCGAGCGTACGATTAGAACAAGAGTCTACCATTCAAATAACCAAGAATTGGATCGTCAAGAATTATCTAATGAAGAAACCTTGGCACCAGTGACTCAGATTGTTAAAGTTGGAACAGCAAGTCCATTTATGATTCCAAATGATGCTCCAAAGGTTGAAGTCTTGGATGAATTTGATTTAATTCCTCTCTACAACCTTTTGTCGGAAGCAGAGCAAGTTAAATCACAGGCACGTTATTTTAACGATATCTCAACTCGCCAAACTAGTTACGATTCGGCACTCCTTATAGGTCAAGAATTATTGACGCAATCAGAAGCTAGCCAAGAGCAAGTCACCCAAGCAGTTGCAAGCATTGAAAATGCGAAAGAGCGATTACAGGGGCCAGACGTTACTAAGGTAGCTTTACAAACAGAATACCGAGAAAGTCAAGCCATCCAGGATAGTTTCAAGTACAAAAATGCTGACTCAGATAAGAAAACAAACTTTACAAGAGAATTTGCAAAAGCAGAAACAGTTTTAGCAAATCGACTAGCTAGCCAAGTTCAAGTTGATCAAGCCTTGGCGAACTTGACAGCAGCCAGAACGGCTCTAAATGGAGTTGCAAAGGTTAGACCAAATCTAAGTATCCTCAGTCTTACAGAAAATCCAGAAGATCGTTCTGTTACGGTTCAGTATAACCTGACTGATGAAACTCAATCATTACGGACAGCTACAGCAGAATTATATGAAGGTGACCAGCTTGTACGCTCACTTCCGATTACGAATTTTGCAGGCAGTCTCAAGATTGGTGATTTGGATCATTATACAGATTATACTTTGAAAACAAAATTAACCTACGAATTAGATCGAGGTCAGGTTACAGACTTTGAAAAGGACAGTCGCCAATTTGAACTCGAGTATAAGAAAATTTCTATCCGAAATGTAGAATCCGTTGAATTCTACAGCAAGGAAAATGATCAGTATAAACGCTTGATTTCTATGAATGCAGTTCCAAGCGATTTGTCAAATTACTTTGTCAAAGTTAAGTCTGCTGAGTCGAAAGAAATGCTTCTGCCAGTTCAGAGTGTTGCTGAAAGCACAAAAGATGGTAGGGAAGTTTATAAGGTCACTGTCTCTCTGCCTGAGCTCGTCCAAGAAAGTGAAACGGGTTATAAACCAGGATATGACTTCTACATCAGCAAGTCTCATTCAAATCAACAAGGTGTCTATACTAGTTTTGCAAGTCTGTTAGAAGCGATGAAGAGCAACATGGCAGGCAACTATGTGCTAGGAGCTGATCTAGATGCTAGTGAAGTAAGCTTAGCACCCAGCGATTATGTTTATTTACGAAACAACTTTACAGGTAGCCTTACAGGTAGTCATAATGGTAAACAGTATGCTATTTACAACCTAGCCAAGCCTTTGTTTGAGAATCTCAAGAGTGGTGCTAGAATTTCAAACATCGATTTGAAGGATGTCAATATTGTTGGGACTTATGATTCTGCAAGCTTGGCCCGTTCTGCGGAAAATGCTCACATTCAAGACGTATCTGCTCAAGGGCGAGTTGCCGTGGTAGGGAATGCCAGTCAGGTTGCAGGGCTAGTGGTTGTTGCAACTAACACGCAAATTACAAATAGTTCCTTTACAGGTACTATCCAGACTAACGATAAGCAAAGCAAGGCCTATAATGTTGGAGGTTTAGTCGCAAATCTGAAAGGAAATGCTTCCCTACTGACACAAAGTAGAGCAGATGTTACGATTTTAGCGAGTGCCAAGACTAATGAGCAACGCTTTGGAGGTTTAGTTGGAAGATTAGAAGCCAATGCTCGTATCACTAATTCCTATGCATCAGGGAAAATTCAGAACTCAACCAAGAATGGCCAAATTGGTGGAGTAGTTGGTTCAAATTACTACAATGGTTTGATTGACAACGTCTTGAGTAATGTCAGTGGATCAAGAGTTTATAGTATTTCTGGCGATCAAGGTTATAAAAATGACCGTATCACCAATGCCTATGCAGTCGAAGGAATTGAAACACTAGCAGAAGATCCATTTGCTAGCTCTAAGCTTAGTCTTGAACAAGCCCAAGACAAGCTAGGAGAGTTTGGAATCACGACAAGCCTGGACGACACCAATCTGAACCTCTATGCAGTAGATTATAGTAAGGCGAAGAAAGTAGACAGTAACCGTACTATAGCTTACTTAAATATGGAAAAACTTCTGCCATTCTATAATAAGGAAACAATCGTAGCTTATGCCAACAAGCTAGCGGAGGATCATAAGCTCAACACCAGCTATTTGCTCGATGTAGTTCCGATGAAAGATCAGCAGATCATCACGGATATTCATGGAAATAAGACAGGCATCAATCGTCTCATGCTTCATTACGAAGACAATACCATTCAGTATCTAGAAGTTACCTATAAGGGAGACTTTAAAAATAAGGCTATAGCAGAATATACCATCAAGGACTTGAATCTTCTCTATACTCCGGAAGCCTTCCTATCTGACTACAGCAAGATTCTCACCAAAGTTTTACCAGAGTTGAATAAGGTAGTTTTAGATTCAGCTGCTGTGAGAACGGTCTTAGGTATAAATGCAGAAACTTCTCTGGATGATCTTTATTTGGATAAAGCCTTTGATCAAGTCAAAGCTAACTTATCTGTGGAGTTACGCAAGGTTCTGGCTATGGACAAGTCCATCAATACTGAGGGAACTGTAGTAGCTGATTATATCGCTAAGAAAATCACTGATAATAAAGAAGCCTTCTTAGTTGGTTTAACCTACCTAAATCGTTGGTATAACATCAATTATGACACCATCAATGTCAAAGATTTATCTGCCTATAAGTTTGATTTCTTTGGTAATAACGATGCGTCGACACTAGACACGATCATTGCCTTAGGTCGCTCTGGTTTTGAAAATCTCAAGGCCAAAAATACTTATCAAACCTATGATACTTCCTTGTCTGAGGCAACTGGTAAGCGAGGCTTATTCAATTATCTAGAAAGTTATCGTAATCTTTTCTTGCCGTATAAGACTAATAACGAATGGCTCAAGGATAATACAAAAGCTTATATTATTGAGGCCAAGTCGGACATAGCAGAAGCCAAGGCCCTCCAAGACAATGCAAACGATAAGAGTAAGTATTCTGTCGGAGTTTATGATAAGATTACATCAGACAATTGGGAACATAAGAGCATGTTGCTACCGCTTTTGACCATGACTGAAAAGGGTGTCTATATCATTTCTAATATGTCTACCATCTCTATGGGAGCTTATGATCGTTACCGAGATATTGTTGATGGGAAGGTCCGTACAGATGCTGAACTTGCTAGCTATGTTGAAGATCGAGTGAGAAAGTCAGCTGAATGGCAGAGAGACCATTACGATTTCTGGTACAAGATTTTAAGTGATGAAAGTAAAGATAAACTCTTCCGTTCGGTCTTGGTTTATGATGGTTTTGCTCTCAAAGATAAGAATGGTCAAAGATATTGGGCTCAACCAAATGACAAGCAATCCACTGCAATGCAGGAATTCTTTGGACCAGCTGGTAAGTGGTATCCAAGCAAGGGCTATAATGCTTACGCAACAGGAAGTATGACCCATTTTGACAATGCTCGTCTGCTAGAAGATTACGGAAACTCTGTTTATACACACGAGATGACACACAACTCTGATGGAGCCATTTATTTTGAAGGCTTTGGTCGTCGTGAAGGTCTAGGAGCAGAACTTTACGCTCGTGGTCTGTTACAATCTACACCAAGCCCAGATGAAGCGACAATCACCCTCAATACTCTATTCAAGGTTGATAAGGATTCTAAGACACGTCTCCATACTTATAACTTTAAAGAGCGCGTTCAGAATGAAGCAGACCTAAAAGATTACGTTCATGGTATGTTTGATATGATCTATACGCTTGATTACCTAGAAGCAAGCTCTATCTTGAAGCAGACAGATGAAGCCAAGATGAAGTGGTTTAGAAAAATGGAAAACTACTACATTACTGATAAGTATGGCAAACAAACTCATGCTGGTAACCAGACACGGACCTTCACTGCTGAAGAGATTAAGAAACTAAAAACTTTTGAATCCTTGATTGACAATGATGTCATTACTCGACGCGAAAACAAGGATAGTGGCAAGTATGCACGAAATGGTTATCTCAGTCTCAGTCTATTCTCTCCAATTTATTCAGCGCTTAGCAATCCAACTGGTGCGCCAGGTGATGTCATGTTCCGTCGTACAGCCTATGAGTTGCTGGCAGCTAAGGGCTATCATGAAGGATTTATCCCATATGTATCTGGTAAATTGTCAGAAGAAGCTCTGAAAGAGGGCAGCACAACTTGGGATGGATGGCTCGGAAGAGATGTTGGTCTAGTGACAGACCAGAAGGTTTTGGAAAATGTCTTCAAAGGTGAGTATGACTCTTGGGCAGCCTTTAAGAAGGCCATGTACCAAGAGCGGATTGACAAATTGACAAAATTGAAGCCGATCACCATTGAATATGAACTCAGAAACCCAAATAGTACGAAGCAAGTAACTATTCGATCTTATAAAGATATGCAAAGGCTAATGGATGAGGCGACAGCAGAGGATGTTCGTAATATTGACAATGCTACAAGCCGCGTCGAAGCTAGCTGGGTTAACTTACTGAAGAAAAAGATTTATAATGCTTATCTTCGTACAACAGATGACTTCCGTCAGTCTATCTTTACCAAATAAGCTGCAGTATTACTTTAAAAAGTAGCATTATCCCTAGGTCTAAAAGGACTTAGGGATTTTTGTTCTGGAAATTCATATATAACAAATTGAGTTTAGAATAGTACATCATAGTTTTTTTAAAGTATTGTTAGAAATTACTTTAAAATTACCTCATCAATTTGTCCATATTCTATTTCAATCTACTATAAAAAAAGGAATTTATAGCAGGTTGAATCTATAATAGTACATTACGACTGCTAAAAATATTTCTAGAAATTAGTTTGACTTTCCTAATTGAATTGTTCATACTTTATTTCAATTTACTATATGACTTAAGGAAAATAAAGTGCCACTGATGATATTGTGGTCTACTTGGAAAAGCTTTGAATTTAACTTAAAATATGGTAGAATAACAATTATTAAAATTTGAAGGAGACATTTATGAAGACAAAAACACTAGCGCAAATTGCTGGAATTATTGGGACTATCTCAGGCTCGCTCTTGGCAATTTTGCCAGTCGTAATATTAATGGTTGCATCTATTTTTGCGAATGAAGATTTTGCAGGAGTAGTTTTAGCGATTATCTTCATTGTTTTTACCTTAGTAAAAATCGCAACTCTCATTCTTGGAATTCTCTCTCTAATCTACTATAAGGATGATAAGCGCATATCAATGGCGCCATCTGTTTTGTTAATCGTTGGTTCTGTAGTAGGACTGATTCCATTTTTAGGCTGGATTGGTGGAATTGTCATTGTCATCGGTGGCGCCCTATTCCTAACAAGTTTGAAACAATTTCAAGTTCAAGAATAGTTGTTTATTGAGAGAAGGGGAGGTCACCTCTTCTCTTTTTAGTCGATTTTGACTAGCTTTTTTGTGAAAAATTGTGTAAAATAGAATAGATAAACGAGGGAAACCTCGGAAAATAAAAGGAGTATCCATCAAATGGTAAAATTGGTTTTTGCTCGCCACGGTGAGTCTGAATGGAACAAAGCTAACCTTTTCACTGGTTGGGCTGATGTTGATTTGTCTGAAAAAGGAACACAACAAGCGATTGACGCTGGTAAATTGATCAAAGAAGCTGGTATCGAATTTGACCAAGCTTACACTTCAGTATTGAAACGTGCGATCAAAACAACTAACTTGGCTCTTGAAGCATCTGACCAATTGTGGGTTCCAGTTGAAAAATCATGGCGCTTGAACGAACGTCACTACGGTGGTTTGACTGGTAAAAACAAAGCTGAAGCAGCTGAACAATTTGGTGATGAGCAAGTTCACATCTGGCGTCGTTCATACGATGTGTTGCCTCCTGCAATGCCTCGTGATGACGAATATTCAGCTCACACTGATCGTCGTTATGCTTCACTTGATGACTCAGTTATCCCAGATGCTGAGAACTTGAAAGTAACTTTGGAACGTGCCCTTCCATTCTGGGAAGATAAAATCGCTCCAGCTCTTAAAGATGGTAAGAACGTATTCGTAGGAGCACACGGTAACTCAATCCGTGCTCTTGTAAAACACATCAAAGGTTTGTCAGACGACGAAATCATGGACGTGGAAATCCCTAACTTCCCACCATTGGTATTCGAATTCGACGAAAAATTGAATGTAGTTTCTGAATACTACCTTGGAAAATAAAAAATTGTAAGTTTAGGATTGATTTATATCGATTTCAAAAAGTTACACAAATAATTCAAGCGAAGGATTTAGTTCTGTCTTGCACAGAGCTGAGTCCTTTTAGTTTGATTTTATACTCTTCGAAAATCTCTTCAAACCACGTCAGCGTCGCCTTACCGTATATGTAGGATACTGACTACGTCAGTTCCATCTACAACCTCAAAACAGTGTTTTGAGCTAACTTCGTCAGTTCTATCCACAACCTCAAAGCAGTGCTTTGAGCAACCTGCGGCTCTCTTCCTAGTTTGCTCTTTGATTTTCATTGAGTATTTAAGTATAGTGGATTGAACCTAGAATAGTAGGCTACGGATTCTAAAATATTTATAGAAATTTATTTGACTTTCCTAATTTCTTTGTTCATATCTTATTTTAATCCACTATAATAATCAATATTGTTTACAATCTCATGTTACACTCGGTTCAGAGGCTTAAACATTTTCTCATAGCCTTAGAACGAGATCCCATTTCCAAGCACTAAAGAAGGGAATCATCGTGTCCTTTTTATTTATAAAAATACTTGTTATTAAAAAATTGATGATAAAAATCATGGTGCTATTCCTATCCTTGGTAGCTATGAGAGATAGTATACTCAGATTGGTCAATTTTGAAAGCCTCTGCTAACATGCTGTTCACTTGTTTTTGATTTGCTGAAATAGAAAGGGGATAAGTGCTCATTCATTATAAAAGCCATATAATGCTGACCAGCAGCCAAGAAAAATCTAACATTTAGGGCGCAGGTCATTCCTGTTTTTTACCAGCAAACTCTCCTCCAGTATCTGTAAGAATGATAGGAAAGAGATAGTTGAAGTCGGATTATGTGTGAGATTCATTTTGAAAATTAGTAAAAAAATGGTATAATGAATGGAAAAGATTCTGCTGAAAGTGAATTGGACTTTCAGAAAAAGAGAGCTTTTAAAGCTCTACAAACAGTTGAAGTGACTATTCGGAGGAAAAATGAATACTATTAAATTAACAACACTTGGTGGTGTGCGTGAAAATGGTAAAAACATGTACATCGCAGAAATTAACGACTCGATTTTTGTATTAGATGCAGGTTTGAAATACCCTGAAAATGAACAGTTGGGTGTCGATGTCGTTATTCCCAACATGGACTATTTGTTTGAAAATAGTGACCGTATTGCTGGGGTCTTCCTAACACACGGGCATGCGGATGCGATTGGCGCCCTCCCTTATCTCTTGGCAGAAGCTAAGGTTCCTGTATTTGGCTCAGAGTTGACTATCGAACTGGCCAAACTCTTTGTTAAGGGAAATGACAGCGTCAAGAAATTTGATGATTTCCATGTCATTGATGAAAATACAGAGATTGATTTTGGTGGAACGGTAGTATCCTTCTTCCGTACAACCCACTCTATTCCAGAAAGTTTGGGTGTGGTCTTGAAAACATCTGAAGGAAACATCGTCTATACAGGGGATTTCAAGTTTGACCAAACGGCTAGTGAATCTTACGCCACTGACTTTGGGCGTTTGGCAGAGATTGGTCGCGAAGGGGTCTTGGCTTTGCTTAGTGACTCAGCAAATGCAGATAGCAATATCCAAGTAGCTAGTGAAAATGAAGTTGGTGTAGAAATCACGCAAACCATTTCTGACTGGGATAGACGTATCATCGTTGCTGCGGTTGCAAGTAACCTTTCTCGTATCCAGCAAGTTTTTGATGCAGCTGCGGAGACTGGACGCCGTGTTGTCTTGACAGGATTTGACATTGAAAATATCGTCCGTACAGCGATTCGCTTGAAAAAATTGTCTCTAGCAAGTGAAAATCTTTTGATTAAACCAAAAGATATGTCTCGTTTTGAAGATCACGAATTGATCATCCTTGAAACTGGACGTATGGGTGAACCCATTAACGGCCTACGCAAGATGTCTATCGGTCGTCACCGTTATGTTGAAATCAAAGAAGGTGACCTAGTTTATATCGTTACAACGCCATCAATCGCCAAGGAAGCGGTGATGGCACGTGTAGAAAATATGGTTTACCAAGCGGGTGGAGTTGTCAAGCCAATTACTCATAGCTTACGTGTCTCAGGCCATGGGAATGCGCGTGATTTGCAATTGATGATCAATCTCTTGCAACCTAAATATCTCTTCCCGATCCAAGGAGAATACCGTGAGTTGGATGCCCATGCTAAGGCGGCTATGGCAGTTGGTATGTTGCCGGAACGGATTTTCATCCCTAAAAAAGGAACAACCATGTCTTATGAGCATGGGGACTTTGTTCCATCTGGTGCAGTGACAGCAGGCGATATCTTGATTGATGGGAATGCTATCGGGGATGTTGGGAATGTCGTCCTTCGTGACCGTAAGGTCTTGTCAGAAGATGGTATTTTCATCGTGGCTATCACTGTTAACCGTCGTGAGAAAAAAATCATTGCTAAAGCTCGAGTGCACACGCGTGGATTTGTCTATCTCAAGAAGAGTCGTGATATCTTGCGCGAAAGTACAGAGTTAGTCAATCAAACAGTAGAAGATTACCTCCAAGGTGAAGATTTTGATTGGGCTGAACTCAAAGGTAAGGTACGTGATCATTTGGCTAAGTTCCTCTTTGACCAAACCAAGCGTCGCCCAGCTATCTTACCAGTAGTCATGGAAGCAAAATAGGATCAAATAGCAAGAGAAAGTCGAGTTTCGGCTTTTTCTTATCTTAAACGAATAAGGAGCAAGTTATGGCAGTAATGAAGATTGAGTATTACTCAGAAGTTTTAGATATGGAGTGGGGAGTGAATGTTCTCTACCCAGATGCGTCTCGGGTTGAGGAGCCAGATTCTACAGATATTCCTGTCCTCTATCTCTTACATGGGATGTCAGGGAATCATAATAGCTGGCTCAAACGGACCAATGTAGAGCGCTTGGTGCGAGGGACCAATCTAATTGTTGTCATGCCAAATACAAGTAATGGCTGGTACACAGATACTCAGTATGGCTATAACTACTATACAGCTCTAGCAGAAGAACTGCCTAAAGTGCTCAAACGCTTCTTCCCTAATATGTCTAGCAAGCGTGAAAAGACTTTTATCGCTGGTCTATCAATGGGAGGCTACGGTTCCTTCAAATTGGCCCTATCAACTAACCGTTTCTCACATGCAGCTAGTCTTTCTGGTGCTCTCAGTTTCGAAGAGTTTTCTCCAGAAAGTCAAAATCTTGGGTCGCTTGCTTACTGGCGAGGTGTTTTTGGTAAGCTTGATAACTGGGAAACTAGTCCTTACTCACTTGAAACTCTTGCTAACAAATCAGACAAGAAGACCAAACTCTGGGCTTGGTGTGGTGAACAAGATTTCTTGTATGCTGCCAATAATCTAGCAGTGAAGAATCTCAAGAAACTTGGTTTTGATGTGACCTATAGCCACAGTGCAGGGACCCATGAGTGGTATTATTGGGAAAAACAATTGGAACGGTTTTTGGCTACCTTGCCAATTGATTTTGTTTTGGAAGAACGCTTGTCTTAGTTTTAGTTTTCTTTCAGCTTACTCAAGTAAAATAAGGAATCTATCTTTAGAATGGGAATCCATGGCTTAAAGATGGGTTCTTATTTTTTTAGAAAGGCGGGAAATCATGTTCTGGATTATTCGTGTTCTATGTCGATTGTTACTAGGGATTTGGCGCATGTTCTGGCGCCTTGTGTGGACTCTTGTAGTCTTAATTCTCATTGCTTTAGGGATTCTCTGGTATGTGACGGGAGATTTATCTGGTATCTTCAATCAAGCGGGGCAACTTGTTCAAGTTGGTCAAGCAGGTTGGCATCAATGGCAAGAAACTGGTAAATTGCAAGGTTTGTCTCAGACTGATCATCATCAAGATTCAGGAGTAAAATGGCCCCAAGCACAGGCGACTATTTATATTGATCCTCAAATGGATGCAACATTCCAAAGGGCCTACGCTGAGGCTATTGCCAGTTGGAATCAGACCGGTGCTTTTAATTTTGTAGTTGTGACAGAACCTGACCAAGCAACTATTTTTGCGACTGAAATGAATGATGGTTCCACATCTGTTGCTGGTGAGGCGGAGAGCCAGACAAATCTCCTAACCAAACAATTTACTTCAGTAACAGTTCGTTTGAATCATTATTATCTATCCAATCCAAACTATGGCTATACCTATGATCGCATCTTGCATACAGCAGAGCATGAGTTAGGACATGCCATTGGGCTGGAGCATACTAATGAAGTGTCAGTCATGCAGCCAGCAGGTTCTTATTATGGTATTCAGGCTCAAGATGTTCAAGCAGTTCAAGAACTTTATGAGTCTGGAGAATAAGTGATTTTCAAACGAAAAATAGAGCTCCTTGATGTAAGCAATGAAGGGGGCTTTTTGCTATAATGGAACTATGAATAACTTGATTAAATCAAAACTAGAGCTCTTGCCGACCAGCCCTGGTTGTTACATTCACAAAGATAAAAACGGTACGATTATCTATGTAGGAAAGGCTAAAAATCTACGCAATCGTGTACGGTCTTATTTCCGTGGAAGTCATGATACCAAGACAGAAGCCTTGGTGTCTGAGATTGTAGATTTTGAGTTTATTGTCACGGAGTCTAATATTGAAGCCCTCCTTTTGGAGATTAACCTGATTAAGGAAAATAAGCCTAAATACAATATTATGCTCAAGGACGACAAGTCCTATCCTTTCATCAAAATTACCAATGAGCGCTATCCTCGCTTGATTATCACCCGTCAGGTCAAAAAAGACGGAGGTCTCTATTTTGGACCCTATCCGGATGTGGGGGCGGCCAATGAAATCAAACGGCTATTGGATCGAATTTTTCCTTTTCGTAAATGTACCAATCCACCATCAAAGGTCTGCTTTTATTACCATATTGGGCAGTGCGTGGCTCACACCATCTGTAAGAAAGACGAGGCCTATTTCAAAGCCATGGCTCAAGAAGTCTCTGATTTTCTAAAGGGGCAGGATGACAAAATCATTGATGATCTCAAAAGTAAGATGAACTTGGCAGCCCAGAGTATGGAATTTGAGCGTGCGGCTGAATACCGTGATTTGATTCAAGCTATTGGAACGCTCCGGACCAAGCAACGGGTTATGGCCAAGGATCTCCAAAATCGTGATGTCTTTGGCTACTATGTAGACAAGGGCTGGATGTGTGTTCAGGTTTTCTTTGTCCGTCAGGGCAAGTTGATTGAACGCGATGTCAATCTCTTTCCTTACTACAATGATCCAGATGAGGATTTCTTGACCTATGTAGGACAATTCTATCAAGAAAAATCTCACCTGGTTCCTAATGAAATTTTGATTCCTCAGGATATCGATGAAGAAGCCGTCAAGGCCTTGGTGGATACCAAGGTTCTAAAGCCCCAACGTGGGGAGAAAAAACAACTGGTCAATCTCGCTATCAAAAATGCGCGTGTAAGCTTGGAGCAGAAGTTTAATCTGTTAGAGAAATCAGTTGAAAAGACTCAAGGGGCTATTGAAAATCT
Source organism: Streptococcus sp. HMSC034E03 (assembly GCF_001811505.1). Taxonomy (GTDB): domain Bacteria; phylum Bacillota; class Bacilli; order Lactobacillales; family Streptococcaceae; genus Streptococcus. Next base: position 15,966 of record NZ_KV804978.1, on the reverse strand, counting down.
TGGGCGACTTTTACAAATTCCGACACCTGTCCGTATCGAGTCCTTTGACAACTCCAATATCATGGGGACTAGTCCAGTTTCTGCCATGGTTGTTTTTGTCAATGGGAAACCGAGCAAGAAGGATTACCGCAAGTACAAGATAAAAACAGTTGTGGGACCAGATGACTATGCTAGCATGCGAGAGGTTATTCGCAGACGCTATGGGCGCGTCCAGCGTGATAGCTTGACACCGCCAGATTTGATTGTCATTGATGGGGGACAAGGACAAGTCAATATCGCTAAGCAAGTTATTCAAGAAGAGTTGGGGTTAGATATTCCGATTGCAGGTCTGCAAAAGAATGACAAGCACCAAACTCATGAATTGCTCTTTGGAGACCCACTTGAGGTGGTAGAGTTGTCTCGTAATTCGCAGGAATTCTTCCTCCTACAACGCATTCAGGATGAGGTTCACCGTTTTGCAATCACCTTCCACCGTCAACTGCGCTCTAAAAATTCCTTCTCCTCTCAATTGGATGGAATTGAAGGCCTGGGTCCAAAACGCAAGCAGAATTTGATGAAATATTTCAAATCTCTGACAAAAATCAAGGAAGCCAGCGTGGATGAGATTGTCGCAGTTGGTATACCAAGAGCAGTAGCAGAGGCTGTTCGCCAACACTTGAATCCTCAAGAGCGTGTAGAACTAGCTCAGGTAGCAGAATCGCCTGCTGAATACAAGTGATAAAGTAGTAAGGAAAGGTTTTTGCTTTAGCGAGTGCAAGCTAGTCAGAATTGTGGTAAAATAGATAAGATATGACTAAAGAATTTCATCATGTAACGGTCATGCTCCATGAAACCATTGATATGCTTGATGTAAAACCTGACGGTATTTACGTTGATGCGACCTTGGGTGGAGCAGGCCATAGCGAGTATTTATTAAGTAAATTAAGTGAAAAGGGGCATCTCTATGCCTTTGATCAGGACCAGAATGCCATTGACAACGCCCAAAAACGTCTGGCGCCTTATATCGAAAAAGGAATGGTTACCTTCATCAAGGACAACTTCCGTCATTTGCAGGTACGTTTGCAGGAAGCAGGTGTAGAAGAAATTGATGGCATTTGTTATGATTTGGGAGTTTCGAGCCCGCAATTGGATCAGCGTGAACGAGGTTTTTCTTATAAAAAAGATGCGCCACTGGACATGCGGATGAACCAGGAGGCTAGTTTGACAGCTTATGAGGTTGTCAATCACTATGACTATCATGACTTGGTTCGTATTTTCTTCAAGTATGGCGAGGACAAATTCTCCAAACAGATCGCTCGGAAGATTGAACAGGCGCGTGAGCTGAAGCCGATTGAGACCACGACAGAATTGGCCGAGATTATCAAGTCTGCTAAGCCTGCCAAGGAACTCAAGAAAAAAGGTCATCCGGCCAAGCAGATTTTCCAAGCCATCCGTATTGAGGTTAATGATGAATTAGGAGCTGCAGATGAGTCCATCCAACAAGCTATGGAATTACTAGCAGTGGACGGAAGAATCTCAGTCATTACCTTTCATTCACTGGAAGATCGCTTGACCAAGCAATTGTTCAAGGAAGCTTCAACAGTGGAAGTGCCAAAAGGCTTGCCTTTCATCCCAGATGATCTTAAGCCCAAGATGGAATTAGTCTCTCGCAAACCGATTCTACCAAGCAAGGAGGAGTTGGAGGCCAATAATCGTTCCCACTCAGCCAAGTTACGAGTAGCTCGAAAAATTCATAAGTAAGGGGATAAAATGGTAGAAAAAAGAGAAACAACGAGCCAATTACTGCAAGCTCGTATCAAGAGATTTTCACGTGTTGAGAAGGCCTTTTACCTTTCGATTGCCATTACAGCCCTTGTCTTAGCCATCAGTGTGGTCTATATGCAAACCAAGCTCCTACAAGTTCAAAGTGATTTGACAACTGTCAACAGACAGATTGAGGAGAAAAAGACGGAGCTGGACGACGCTAAGCAAGAAGTCAATGAATTGATTCGCTCAGAACGTCTGGCGGGTGTCGCGGATTCGCAAGACTTGCAATTAAACAATGGAAATATCCGATCGGCGGAGTAATATATGAAAACATGGAAAGAAAAAATAGTACACTTTGCCATTAAGAATCGCAGAACTCCTCTAGAAAACCGCAGACGAGTTGGAAAAAGCCTTAGTCTCTTGGCTGTCATTCTCTTTGCTGTTTTTTTGGTTAACTTTGCGGTGATTATTGGTACGGGAAAGAAGTTTGGTGTTGACCTGGTCAAAGAAGCTTATAAGGTTCATCAAACAACTCGAACAGTCCCTGCTAAGAGGGGAACCATTTATGATCGTAATGGAACTCCGATTGCAGAAGATGCAACCTCCTACAATGTTTATGCGGTCATTGATAAGGATTATAAGTCTGCGAATGGAGATATTCTATATGTTGAGGAATCTCAGTACAATAAGGTAGCCGAAATTTTCCATAAGTATTTGGATATGGAGGAGACCTACGTCAAAGATCAACTCTCTCAACCCAATCTCAAACAGGTTTCCTTTGGTACTAAAGGAAATGGGATTACCTACGCAAATATGATGTCCATAAAAAAGGATCTAGAAGCTGCCAAGGTTGAGGGAGTGGATTTTACCACAAGCCCCAATCGAAGTTATCCAAATGGGAAATTTGCTTCATCCTTCATTGGTCTAGCCCAGCTTCATGAAAATGAAGATGGTTCAAAGAGCCTTATTGGAACATCTGGTATTGAAAGCTCCTTGAATAGATTGTTAGCAGGGACAGATGGTATTATTACCTATGAAAAGGATCGTTTGGGGGATATCGTTCCAGGTACGGAACAAGTCACTCAACAAACCGTAGATGGAAAAGATGTCTACACGACAATATCTAGTCCTTTGCAATCCTTTATGGAAAGCCAAATGGATGCCTTCCAGGAAAAAGTGAAAGGCAAGTATATGACTGCGACCTTGGTTAGCGCCAAGACAGGAGAAATTCTGGCCACGACTCAAAGGCCGACCTTTGATGCTGATACCAAAGAAGGGATTACAGAGGACTTTGTCTGGCGTGATATCCTTTACCAAAGTAACTATGAACCAGGTTCAACCATGAAGGTCATGACCTTAGCAGCAGCTATAGATAACAATACCTTCCCTGGAGGAGAATATTTCAACAGTAGTGAACTGAAGGTGGCGGATGCTACCATCAAAGACTGGGATGTCAATGAAGGTCTGACTAGTGGTGGAATGATGACCTTCTCGCAAGGTTTTGCTCACTCTAGTAACATCGGTATGACTCTCCTTGAGCAGAAAATGGGTGATGCTACTTGGTTAGACTATCTCAATCGTTTCAAATTTGGAGTTCCGACTCGGTTTGGGATGAGTGAAGAGTATGCTGGTCAACTCCCTGAAGATAATATCGTTAATATTGCCATGAGTTCCTTTGGTCAAGGGATTTCTGTTACGCAAACCCAGATGCTTCGTGCCTTTACGGCTATTGCCAATGATGGGGTTATGTTGGAGCCTAAATTTATCAGTGCCCTTTATGATCCAAATGATCAAACAGTACGTAAGTCACAAAAGGAAGTTGTGGGAAATCCTGTGTCCAAGGAAGCAGCTAGCCTGACTCGAGATCACATGGTGATGGTTGGTACAGATCCTACCTATGGTACAATGTACAATCATAGTACAGGAAAAGGGACAATCAACGTTCCTGGCTATAATGTGGCATTGAAATCAGGGACTGCCCAGATTGCGGATGAACAAAATGGAGGATATCTAAAAGGTTCAACCAACTATATTTTCTCAGTTGTCTCTATGCACCCAGCTGAAAATCCAGATTTCATCCTCTATGTGACCGTTCAACAGCCAGAACATTACTCAGGAATACAGTTAGGAGAATTTGCCAACCCTATTCTGGAAAGAGCTTCAGCAATGAAAGATACACTCAATCTTCAATCAACAGCTAAAAGCTTGGATCAGGTAACATCTACAACTAGTTATTCCATGCCAGAAATGAAGGATTATAGCCCTGGAGATCTAGCTGAGGAACTCCGTCGTAACCTTGTACAACCAATTGTTATCGGTTCGGGAACAAAAATCAAAGAAAGCTCTGTAGCAGAAGGAACCAATCTAGACGCCAATCAGCAAATCTTACTCCTTTCAGATAAGGTAGAAGAGATGCCTGACTTATATGGATGGTCTAAGAAAAATGTTGAAACCTTTGCCAAATGGCTGAATATCCAAGTTGAGTTTGAAGGTACAGGAGAAACTGTTAAAAAGCAAAGTGTTCGTGCCAATACAGCTTTAAAAGATTTACAGAAAATAAAAATAACATTAGGAGATTAGAATGCTTATTTCTATCTTTGCTGGAGTGATTGCCTTTATTCTAACAGTCATAGGAATTCCAGCCTTTATCCGTTTTTACCATAAAGCACAGATTACCGGTCAACAGATGCATGAAGATGTCAAACAACACCAAGCAAAAGCCGGGACACCAACAATGGGGGGACTCGTCTTTCTCCTAGCAGGAGTTTTAGTTAGTCTGGTCCTTGCTCTCGTGACTAATCAATTAACCAATAATGTCGGAATGATCCTCTTTATCCTGGTCTTATATGGTTTGGTCGGTTTCTTGGACGATTTCCTCAAGGTTTTCCGCAAAATCAATGAAGGACTTAATCCTAAACAGAAGCTCTTGCTTCAGTTGGTCGGAGGAGTGATCTTCTATTTCTTCTATGAAAGAGGAGGAGATATCTTAAATGTATTTGGTTATCCCTTGCATTTAGGTGTTCTTTACATTCTCTTTGCCCTCTTTTGGTTAGTTGGTTTCTCAAATGCAGTTAACCTGACTGATGGAATTGATGGTTTGGCAAGTATTTCGGTGGTGATTAGTCTATCTGCCTACGGAGTGATTGCTTATGTGCAAAACCAGTTAGATATCCTGTTAGTAATTTTAGCCATGATTGGTGGTTTGCTTGGCTTCTTTGTCTTTAACCACAAACCAGCTAAAGTCTTTATGGGGGACGTAGGAAGTCTAGCCCTTGGAGGAATGTTGGCTGCTATCTCAATGGCTCTTCACCAAGAGTGGACTCTTCTATTGATTGGTCTAGTGTATGTCTTTGAAACAACATCTGTCATGATGCAGGTCAGCTATTTTAAACTGAGTGGAGGTAAGCGTATCTTCCGGATGACACCTGTTCATCACCATTTTGAGCTGGGTGGTTTTTCTGGAAAAGGGCAAGCCTGGAGTGAATGGAAGGTCGACTTCTTCTTCTGGGGAGTGGGCTTGCTCGCTAGTCTCTTGACTTTAGTTTTCATGTATTTGTTCTAAAAAGAGAGTGTGGAATCATCAGATAGAGAAGGATTAAGTTCCTTCTCTTTTTTATTTCCATCAGTTTATTGCATCCCCTTCTCAAAAATAGGTAAATTTATGGTAAAATGGAAATAGAAAGTTGAAATGATGAGTTATTTTAAAAAGTATAGATTTGACAAATCCAAGTTTAAGTTAGGGATGCGAACTTTCAAGACAGGGATCGCTGTTTTTTTAGTTCTCATGATTTTTGGTTTTTTTGGTTGGAAAGGACTTCAGATTGGAGCCTTGACTGCAGTTTTTAGTTTAAGAGAAGACTTTGACAAGAGTGTTCATTTTGGTACTTCTCGTATTCTCGGAAATAGTATCGGTGGTTTTTATGCCCTGATTTTCTTTCTCTTAAATAATCTTTTTCACGGCTCCTTCTGGGTAACCCTCCTTGTTGTTCCAATTTGCACCATGTTAACCATTATGACAAATGTTGCTATGAACAATAAAGCAGGTGTTATCGGTGGAGTTGCGGCTATGTTGATTATTACCTTATCAATTCCAAATGGTGAGACTGTTTTGTACGTGTTTGCCCGAGTTTTTGAAACATTTATGGGTGTTTTTGTGGCAATTCTTGTAAATTACGATATTGATCGTTTACGAAGTATTTTAGAGAAAAAAGAAAAATAATGTTATAAGATATAACATTATTGATTGACGATTGAATTTTTTTAGACTATAATAGACAGAAAGAAGGAAGTGTACATGAAGGAAAAAGAATTTCGTCGCAATATGGCAGTTTTCCCTATTGGCAGTGTTATGAAACTGACCGATCTTTCGGCGCGCCAAATTCGTTACTATGAAGACCAGGAATTGATTAAGCCTGATCGTAACGAGGGCAATCGCCGTATGTATTCTTTGAATGACATGGATCGATTGCTTGAGATTAAAGATTATATCTCTGAAGGTCTTAACATTGCTGCCATCAAGAAAAAATATGCTGAACGTGAGGCGAAGTCTAAGAAACCAGTGAGTCAAACTGAAGTGCGTAGAGCGCTTCGGAATGAAGTTCTCCAGCAAAGTCGCTTCGCTTCTCAACAATCACCTTTTGGTCGCGGTTAGGCAACCGCAAGTCGTCATATATAAGGAGAAAAACCATGCCAATCACAGCTGCAGATATTCGTCGTGAAGTTAAGGAAAAAAATGTAACCTTTATCCGTCTCATGTTTTCAGATATTTTGGGAACTATGAAAAACGTCGAAATTCCTGCTACAGATGAACAACTAGACAAGGTCTTGTCAAACAAGGCTATGTTTGATGGATCTTCTATTGAAGGGTTTGTTCGTATCAACGAATCAGATATGTACCTCTACCCTGACTTGGACACTTGGACAGTCTTTCCTTGGGGAGATGAGAACGGTAGTGTCGCAGGATTGATCTGTGATGTCTATACAACAGAAGGGGAACCATTTGCTGGAGATCCTCGTGGAAACCTCAAACGTGCTCTTCGCCACATGGAAGAAGTTGGATTCAAGTCTTTCAACCTTGGACCAGAACCAGAATTCTTCCTATTTAAACTGGATGAGAATGGTGATCCAACTCTTGAGGTAAATGACAAGGGTGGTTACTTTGATTTGGCGCCTACAGACCTTGCCGATAACACTCGTCGTGAGATTGTTAACGTCTTGACCAAAATGGGATTTGAAGTAGAAGCGAGTCACCACGAGGTTGCGGTTGGACAACACGAGATTGACTTTAAGTACGATGAAGTTCTCCGTGCCTGTGATAAGATTCAAATTTTTAAACTTGTTGTTAAAACTATTGCTCGCAAACATGGGCTTTACGCAACCTTTATGGCCAAACCAAAATTTGGTATTGCTGGATCAGGTATGCACTGTAATATGTCCTTGTTTGATGCTGAAGGGAACAATGCTTTCTTTGATCCAAATGATCCAAAAGGTATGCAACTATCAGAAACAGCCTATCATTTCCTTGGAGGTTTGATCAAGCACGCTTACAACTTTACAGCTATTACCAACCCAACAGTGAACTCATACAAACGTTTGGTTCCAGGCTATGAAGCGCCTGTTTACATTGCTTGGGCTGGTCGTAACCGTTCGCCACTTGTGCGCGTGCCTGCTTCACGTGGTATGGGAACTCGTCTTGAGTTGCGTTCAGTGGATCCAATGGCTAATCCGTACATCGCTATGGCGGTTCTGTTGGAAGTTGGTCTGCATGGTATTGAAAACAAAATCGAAGCACCAGCTCCTATCGAAGAAAATATCTACATCATGACAGCAGAAGAGCGTAAGGAAGCTGGTATTACAGACCTTCCATCAACTCTTCACAACGCTTTGAAGGCTTTGACTGAGGATGAGGTGGTTAAGGCTGCTCTAGGAGATCACATCTACACCAGCTTCCTTGAAGCTAAACGAATCGAATGGGCAAGTTATGCAACCTTCGTTTCACAATGGGAAGTTGATAACTACCTAGATCTTTACTAATAACAAATAATAAGATTGTCCGTGAGGGCAATCTTTTTTTCTTGCAATTTATATCGAGGTGTGATATATTTTGTATAACGAAGTGCGATATATCGAACTGAATAGGAGGTCTTGTTAAATGGGATTAACAGATAAGATTAGACGGGTCTACCTTCCCATGACTGAAACAGGTTTTTATATTCTGTTCTGTCTGCAAAAGGAGAACCATGGTTATGGTATTACACAAAAGGTCAAAGAGATGACAGATTCACAGGTTTCAATTAGTCCTGGGACCATGTATGGAACCCTGTCAAAGATGGAAAAAGACGGTTTGATCTCCTTTGTCCGAGAAGAGGAAAAACGAAAAATCTATCAGATAACAGACTTGGGCCGTAAAGTTTTAGAGATTGAGTTGAAACGTATTGAGCGGCTCTACAGAAATAGTCGGGAGGAGCTTTGATGGAAAAGAAAGTTGTTTATAGGATTTGTACCATTGCGGATTATGATAGAGAGGCTCTCTATCTCAGTGAAATGCATGCTGAGGGCTGGAAACTTAAGGAAGTAAGTTACTCTAGCTTAGTAATTGCGGTTAAGTATACTTTTGAAAAGTGCCAACCGGAGCAGGTGGTTTATCAGTTGGACTTTTATCCTATGAAAAAGTCAGAGAGAGCTTCCTATTTACAACTGTTTAAAGATTGTGGCTGGGAGCATATTACAGACTTTAATGGTTTTTCCTACTTTAGAAAGCTTTATTCTGGAGTTGAGTCGAATGCCGAGTTTGAAATTTATAATGACGCGGCCGGGAAGTTAGCAATGGTCAAGAAGATTTTAACAATGCGGATGCTTCCTGTTTTGCTTCTCTTTTCAGTGCTACTACCGGTTTTCTCAAAGTTACTCAGTGGAAGAAGTTATTTCAGTTGGGGAATGTTTTTGATTGTTATCATAGACGGTACTTTATTGATCGTTTTTGCGATTCAGATTTCTTATATTTTTTGGAGATTGTTTCAAAAGTGGAAAGAATTATCTGATAAATAAAACCATTTTGGAGGTTAGACAATGAATAGCAAAGTACAATTTCGAATGTTTACCATTTTTGATTTGGATAAGGTAGAAGATTATTTGCATGAGATGCATTTGAAAGGTTGGAAATTTAAATCGAATCGTTTTGGTTTTTTCTATTTTGAACAATGCCGACCAGATGATGTGATTTACCGTGTGTGGAATACTAGCTACCTTAGAAAAAATGATGTAGATTTACAAAGTATTAAGGATAGAGGATGGGAATTTGTGGAAAATTGTTCTTATACTGTTTTTCGAAAAGCAACTTGTGATGTAGATTTAAATGATCGATTTTTCATGGATAATCGTTTTAGATGGGATGGTGTGAAATCTGGACTTCGTACATCTACAGTTTCTATCTCTGGCGGTCTAGTTGTTTGTATGAGCCTGTTTCGCGAAAGTCTCTCTCAGTCTTTCTTCATTATTTTTGCCCTATATGCTCTCATGATTACTTATCTAATCTATAGTTTTTACAGACTTAGACGGAAATATCTGCTTGATTGACAATAGTTTCTAGGTCCTCAGACTGATTTTTAGCACTCTTGATAAAAGAGTGCTAATTTTTTGAGTTTTTGTCTTGACATTCTCTTTTAAGGGTGTATAATAGAATCATAAGTTAGCACTTGAATGTATCGAGTGCTAAAAGATCTATCAGAGAGGAGTAGCGAGATGGTTACAGAACGTCAGCAGAATATTTTAAATCTGATTATTGACATCTTTACCAAAACGCACGAACCTGTTGGATCCAAAGCCTTGCAAGAGTCTATCAACTCAAGTAGTGCAACCATTCGAAATGATATGGCAGCCCTAGAAAAGCAAGGTTTGCTTGAAAAGGCTCATACTTCCAGTGGTCGGATGCCGAGTGTAGCTGGATTTCAATACTATGTCAAACACTCTTTATCCTTCGACCGTTTAGCTGAAAATCAAGTTTATGAGATTGTAAAAGCCTTTGATCAAGAATTCTTCAAGCTAGAGGATATTCTTCAAGAGGCGACGAAAATTTTGTCAGACTCGAGTGGTTGTACGGTTGTAGCGCTGGATGTAGAACCAAGTAGGCAGAAGCTAACAGCTTTTGATATTGTTGTCCTCGGGCAACATACAGCTCTTGCTGTTTTTACGCTTGATGAGTCTAGAACAGTTACCAGTCAGTTTTTGATTCCGAGAAATTTCTTGCAGGAGGATTTGAACCGCCTCAAGACCATGATTCAAGAACGTTTCCTGGATCAGACTGTTTTGGATATTCACTACAAGATTCGGACAGAGATTCCGCAAATTATCCAACGTTACTTCACAACAACGGATAACGTTATGGATCTTATTGAGCATATCTTCAAAGAAATGTTCAATGAAAATATCGTAGTTTCTGGGAAAGTCAATCTCTTGAATTTCGCTAATTTAGCGGCCTATCAATTTTTTGATCAGCCACAAAAGGTAGCTTTGGAAATTCGAGAGAATCTGATTGGCGACCAGATGCAAAGTGTCCGAGTTGCGGATAGCCAAGAATCTTGTCTTGCTGACTTAGCAGTGATTAGCAGTAAGTTCCTGATTCCCTATCGTGGGTTTGGAATTCTTGCGATTATAGGTCCGGTCAATCTGGATTATCAACAATTGGTTAATCAACTTAATGTTGTCAATCGAGTTTTGACTATGAAGTTGACGGATTTTTACCGCTATCTCAGCAGTAATCACTATGAAGTGAATTAAGATTGAAATCATTAAAGGAGGCGAAAATGGCCCAAGATATTAAAAATGAAGAAGTAAAAGAAGAGGAAGTTGTGGAAACAGCTGAAGAAACAACTCCTGAAAAGTCTGAATTGGACTTGGCCAATGAACGTGCCGAAGAATTTGAAAACAAATATCTTCGTGCCCACGCAGAAATGCAAAACATTCAGCGTCGTGCCAACGAAGAACGCCAACTCTTGCAACGCTATCGCAGCCAAGATTTGGCGAAAGCAATCTTGCCATCACTCGACAACCTCGAACGTGCCCTTGCCGTTGAAGGGTTGACAGATGATGTGAAGAAGGGTTTGGAAATGGTCCAAGAAAGTTTGGTACATGCTCTGAAAGAAGAAGGTATCGAAGAAATCCCAGCAGATGGAGAATTTGACCATAACTACCACATGGCTATTCAAACAGTTCCAGCGGATAACGAGCATCCAGCAGACACCATCGCACAAGTCTTCCAAAAAGGCTACAAACTACATGACCGCATCCTAAGACCGGCTATGGTAGTGGTTTATAACTAGGAATTTTATATGTCGAAACAATATAGTAGGAAGATGAGAATGAAAAAGATAGCGTCTACAAATTGGGCTATTGGAATTGTCGTTTTCTTTTTGGTAGTAGGGATATTTTTTGCTTATCCTATTTCGGAAGGAGCACAAGTTTCTTATTTTGGAACGCAGCCAGTAATTTGGTTGCAAAAAGTATTAGAACTTATATTGCAACCGATTTTAATTGGTCAATTGTTATTATTAATTACAGAGGAGATGTCAGTAAATAAGAAAGACTGATTTAGTCTTGTCCGAAACGACACTAAACTATGAAAGAAAGATAAACAATGGTTCGTCTTTGCCAATAGTGAGCGAAGCGAACCATTGGCGATACTCTTCGCCGTGGCGCTATTTGCGCAAACTTTGAGACCTTAGGCTCAAAGTTTAGTCAAAGAGATTAACGAAGTTAAGCTCTGACGGCGCCGCCACCTAAGAAGAGTATCAAAAAGAAAAATAGAAAATAGAATATAAAATTTAAGGAGAAAAACACATGTCTAAAATTATCGGTATTGACTTAGGTACAACAAACTCAGCAGTAGCAGTTCTTGAAGGAACTGAAAGCAAAATCATCGCAAACCCAGAAGGTAACCGCACAACTCCATCTGTAGTTTCATTCAAAAACGGTGAAATCATCGTTGGTGACGCAGCAAAACGTCAAGCAGTCACAAATCCAGATACAGTGATTTCTATCAAATCTAAAATGGGTACTTCTGAAAAAGTTTCTGCTAACGGTAAAGAATACACTCCACAAGAAATCTCAGCTATGATTCTTCAATACTTGAAAGGTTATGCTGAAGAATACCTTGGTGAAAAAGTAACTAAAGCAGTTATCACAGTTCCAGCTTACTTTAACGACGCTCAACGTCAAGCAACAAAAGACGCTGGTAAAATCGCTGGTCTTGAAGTAGAACGTATTGTCAACGAACCAACTGCAGCAGCTCTTGCTTACGGTTTGGATAAGACTGACAAAGAAGAAAAAATCTTGGTATTTGACCTTGGTGGTGGTACATTTGACGTTTCTATCCTTGAATTGGGTGACGGTGTCTTTGACGTATTGTCAACTGCAGGGGACAACAAACTCGGTGGTGATGACTTTGACCAAAAAATCATTGACCACTTGGTAGCAGAATTCAAGAAAGAAAACGGTATTGACTTGTCTACTGACAAGATGGCAATGCAACGTCTGAAAGATGCAGCTGAAAAAGCTAAGAAAGACCTTTCTGGTGTAACTTCAACACAAATCAGCTTGCCATTCATCACTGCAGGTGAAGCTGGACCTCTTCACTTGGAAATGACATTGACTCGTGCGAAATTTGACGATTTGACTCGTGATCTTGTAGAACGTACAAAAGTTCCAGTTCGTCAAGCCCTTTCAGATGCAGGTTTGAGCTTGTCAGAAATCGACGAAGTGATCCTTGTTGGTGGTTCAACTCGTATCCCAGCTGTTGTAGAAGCTGTGAAAGCTGAAACTGGTAAAGAACCAAACAAATCAGTAAACCCTGACGAAGTAGTTGCTATGGGTGCTGCGATCCAAGGTGGTGTGATTACTGGTGATGTCAAAGATGTTGTCCTTCTTGACGTAACACCATTGTCACTTGGTATCGAAACAATGGGTGGAGTCTTCACAAAACTTATCGACCGTAACACAACTATTCCAACATCTAAATCACAAGTCTTCTCAACAGCAGCAGACAACCAACCAGCTGTTGATATCCACGTTCTTCAAGGTGAACGCCCAATGGCAGCAGATAACAAGACTCTTGGACGTTTCCAATTGACAGACATCCCAGCTGCACCTCGTGGAATTCCTCAAATTGAAGTAACATTTGACATCGACAAGAACGGTATCGTGTCTGTTAAGGCTAAAGACCTTGGAACTCAAAAAGAACAAACGATTGTGATCCAATCGAACTCAGGTTTGACTGACGAAGAAATCGACCGCATGATGAAAGATGCAGAAGCTAACGCTGAAGCAGATAAGAAACGTAAAGAAGAAGTTGATCTTCGTAACGAAGTAGACCAAGCTATCTTTGCGACTGAAAAGACAATCAAGGAAACTGAAGGTAAAGGCTTCGACGCAGAACGTGACGCTGCTCAAGCTGCTCTTGATGAGCTTAAGAAAGCTCAAGAAGACAACAACTTGGATGACATGAAAGCAAAACTTGAAGCATTGAACGAAAAAGCTCAAGGACTTGCTGTGAAACTCTACGAACAAGCCGCAGCAGCACAACAAGCTCAAGCAGGAGCAGAAGGCGCACAAGCAACAGGAAACGCAGGCGATGACGTCGTAGACGGAGAGTTTACTGAAAAGTAAAAAGATTTATTAAGTTATAGATTTAATTTCCCTGGTTATTAGATAGTTATACTTTAAAGGAGAATGATATGGCTACTAAAGAAGAAAGAGAGTATCTTTCGCAATTCGTAGATATCGCGAGTTGTCATTTGAATGATAGTGATGTAGATTGGTTAATGCGTTTTATTAATTCGGTAGGGAATAGACATACTGAAGAAGGTAGCTTTGATAGCTGGAGTTCGGATGGTAGATATACTAGGAATTGGGTTAAAGAATACATAATTGAAAGTGATTATTCATTAACAAGTAATTATAGTTACCAAGATGATGATGGCGCGAGTGGAAGTTACTCAGAAAATATAACTAATGCTCGAGATATTATCAATATAATTAGGGAGTATCCGAATTTGTTATAAGAAATCCAGAGGTTGCAACCCAGCCTCTGTTTTTCGGTAAAATAGAGGATGTTGCGTATGAAAAAAGTACTTTGTATCATTTATCCTAATTTTTCTCTTTATGAGATAACCACTTTAACAAGTACTTTAGCTTTATCTTTTGGTGTAACAATTGATTATGCAGCTTCAGAATATTCGATAGTTATATCTGAGGATGGCTTACCCTGTCAACCGACTAAAACATTGGAGCAAATCCGTATAGAAGAGTATTCTTGTGTGATTTTGCCAGGAATGGTAAATATAGGTCCTGCTCTACAAGATGAGAGATTGATCTCGTTTTTGAGAAGTCTTAATGAGCAAGATATACTAATTGCAGCCATTTCTTCAGCCCCCCTTTTATTAGCCAAAGCAGGCTTGTTGAAGGACACGAAATTTACAGGTGGAATTTGGCAAAACTTCTTTGACTATTTTGAATTTCTTCCTCGTGAGAATTTCCAACCGAAAGTTCTTGTGCAAGATAAACAGATCATTACGGCTATAGGATTCGCACATCAAGAGTTTGCAAGGAAAGTGATTCTAAGTCTAGGGTTGGCAGAGAATACGGACAACTATTTTAAAGAACAGAACGAATATTCAGAAGAGGATTTGTTATTTACTCTATCAGATGAAGAGTTTGATCAAGTGAAGCGAAGTATAGAAAACACCCTCTAAAGATTTACATAAAAATTATAGAAAGGAACAAAGAGCGTTTGGGGAATTGTAGCCGAGCTCTGAAGTTTCTTACTCAATATAAAAGAAAGGAATTGAACCCGACCTACATCGAGGTTTGATTCACAACATCAATAGAAAGGAACAAAGGTGTTCGCAACTGAACACGGGCTACGGACTGTGCCAAAAAGATAGTTTTTTCTAGGACGTGATCGTTCGTCGTCAAAACTCCTATTTTGGCTGTGTCCGTTTAACGCCCTTTGTATCTTGAATTATGAACAATACTGAATTTTACGACCGTTTGGGCGTTTCGAAAAATGCATCTCAAGATGAGATCAAGAGGGCCTATCGGAAATTATCTAAAAAATATCACCCAGATATCAACAAGGATCCTGGTGCTGAGGACAAGTACAAGGAAGTTCAAGAAGCTTATGAAACTTTGAGCGATGAACAGAAACGTGCTGCCTATGACCAATATGGTGCGGCTGGAGCCAACGGTGGCTTTGGTGGTGCTGGCGGTTTCGGTGGCTTTGATGGAGCAGGTGGCTTTGGCGGATTTGAAGATATCTTCTCAAGCTTCTTTGGTGGTGGCGGTGCATCACGTAATCCAAACGCCCCTCGTCAAGGTGACGACCTCCAGTATCGCGTTCATTTGACTTTTGAAGAAGCTATTTTTGGTACAGAAAAGGAAGTCAAATACAATCGTGAAGCAAGCTGTCGTACTTGTAATGGGTCTGGTGCTAAACCTGGAACAAGTCCAGTTACTTGTGGACGCTGTCATGGTTCAGGTGTGATCAATGTTGATACCCAAACACCTCTTGGTATGATGCGTCGCCAAGTAACCTGTGATGTCTGTCATGGCCGTGGTCAAGAAATTAAAGATCCATGTACAACCTGTCATGGAACTGGTCATGAAAAACAAGCCCATAGCGTGCACGTAAAAATCCCTGCTGGTGTGGAAACAGGTCAACAAATCCGCCTAGCTGGTCAAGGTGAAGCCGGCTTTAATGGTGGTCCTTATGGTGACTTGTACGTGGTGGTTTCAGTTGAAACTAGTGATAAGTTTGAACGTGAAGGAACTACTATCTTCTACAATTTGAACCTCAATTTTGTTCAAGCAGCACTTGGTGATACAGTAGATATCCCTACAGTTCATGGTGATGTAGAATTAGTCATTCCAGAAGGAACTCAGACTGGTAAACGATTCCGCCTACGTGGTAAAGGTGCGCCTAGCCTTCGTGGTGGTGCCATTGGTGACCAATACGTGACTGTTAATGTCGTGACTCCAACAGGCTTGAACGAACGACAAAAAGCAGCCTTGAAAGAATTCGCAGCTGCAGGTGATCTAAAAGTCAATCCAAAGAAAAAAGGCTTCTTTGACCATATTAAGGATGCCTTTGAAGGAGAATAGAGCATAAAGTAAAAAGAGCCCGAGGGCTCTTCAGATTGAAGACAAAGTCCTTAGAACTCAAGTTTCTAA
>NZ_KV804977.1 GCF_001811505.1 Streptococcus sp. HMSC034E03 | reverse complement strand
TTACTGTCCATGTTTGATCGACTGAAGCATCGGTATCGAAGTGGGCACCTGTTGGGAACTCATCATTCACAAGAACATAACCACGATCTTCGTAGTACTTGATCTTGTCCGCAGTTGAGTAGTTGATTGCCTCACCTGATTTACCACCGACTTGATCATTGGCAAGGGTTTGACCTGTTGTTTGGTCAACGTACTTGATCACTGCTTTTTGGTCTGCCTTAACATAAACAATCTTCGTATCTTGTGAAATTCGATCTGGATCACTTTCATCATTTGGTTCAATAGTTTTATCAACAATATTGTAACCCCATGCTTGTGGTTGTTCCTCCTTAATCACATATCCTGTTGGTGCATCTGGAATTTTAGTTTCTGCTGCTTCTTTAGGATTCAATGGGTTATTTTCATAAGTCTTAGATACTGAACCTGGAATAACATTTCCATCTTCATCTACCTGAATAATCTTACCAAGTGGTTTATAAGTTACAACATCTTCAGCATTAGGATTGGTTGGAGTGACTGTTTTACTACCTGCTTCAGACTTGTCAGCGTAGTAACCAGAAACTACTGGAACACTTTCCCTACCGTAAGTATGACTGTTTTCAGTCCATGTTGTTGTACCATCAGCTTGATTCTTCTTACCTGTGAAAGTATAGTCATTTTGAATCTTATCTGAAGGTACCTGAGCTTTACCATCTGTACTTGTGTACTTAACAGTTTGTTTTGTTGGTTGCGTCACATCATTAGTTTTTGGTACATAGATAATCGGCGTATCTTCCCCTGGTTTATCAGGTGTTAC
>NZ_KV804976.1:153902-154235 GCF_001811505.1 Streptococcus sp. HMSC034E03 | reverse complement strand
CCAGAGTTCACAGGTGGTGTCAATGGAATAGATGCAGCTAGCCATGAACTTCCAGAGTTTACTGGTGGTGTGACTGGTTCAGAAGCAGTTATTCGTGAAGAAGATCCAGAGTTCACAGGTGGTGTCAATGGAATAGAAGCAGCTAGTCATGAACTTCCTGAATTTACTGGTGGTGTGACTGGTTCAGAAGCAGTTATTCGTGAAGAAGATCCAGAGTTCACAGGTGGTGTCAATGGAACAGAAGCAGCTAGTCATGAAGTACCAGAGTTTACTGGTGGGGTGACTGGTTCAGAAACAGTTATTCGTGGAGAAGATCCAGAGTTCACAGGTGGT
>NZ_KV804976.1:143897-153802 GCF_001811505.1 Streptococcus sp. HMSC034E03 | reverse complement strand
GCTAGTCATGAACTTCCTGAATTTACTGGTGGAGTAAATGGCTCAGAAGCAGTTGTTCGTGGAGAAGATCCAGAGTTCACAGGTGGTGTCAATGGAACAGAAGCAGCTAGTCATGATGTTCCAGAGTTTACTGGTAATGTCAATGGAGCAGAGGCAACTGTCCATGAGCTCCCAGAATACAAGGATGAGCAGTTACATGTAGCTCAGGCTATGTCACAAGACAAGACTTATCAAGTACCTGCAAATCGTCAAGATATTCTCCCTGAAACAGGCGCAAAAGAAACTGCTACCCTTGCAAGCTTGGGAGCTGTAGGAGCACTTCTTGGATTAGCTGCAATGGGAAAGAAAAAAGAAGACGAATAGAATCTGTCAAACTCAAGAAACACTTTTGAGAAAGTATAGATTTCGTGGGAAGTTATTGCAGAATAGTAGCATTGTTTAAAGAAACTGCTGTAATAACTGTCCAAACTTTAGAGATTGGAACCAATAACTAATCTCAATTATAAAAAGCGAGCAAAACAAGTTTTCTGATAAACAGAAGCTGGTCTTGTTCGCTTTTTTATATCAAGAATCAGGTGTAAAGTTCTATGTGCATAAGTCATCAGTTATAGGACTTGAGCAAACTAAAAACCAGCGACTTTAATCGCTGGTTACTCATATGCTTGTTTACTTGATAGGGATGAAGGCTTATCTAGACCTTCTATTTCTACGATAGCCATTTAGTTTTTTATTTTCCCAATAACTGTTAAAGATTTTTTCTTTACTCTCACGGTCAATTTCTAGGAAATAAGCATAGAGTAGATCAATTAAGATCAACATAGGAAGTTGGGCAGAAATGCGTTGGATATAGGAAGCCTGACTCTGGCTTGCTACCAGTACAGTTTCTGTAAATTCCTGAGTTTCCTTGCTAGGCGTACTAGTAAAAAGAACAGTTTTAGCCCCCATATCTTGAGCGTCTAGTAGACTGTCAATGATGGATGGAGTTGTTCCTGAAAGGGAAAAGCCAAAGACCAAACATTTTTCATCGATGATACTGGTTGTCCAGGCGAAACCATCTGGATCTGTCAAAGCCTCACAAACGACTCCAAGTCTCATGAAACGCAATTTCATCT
Source organism: Streptococcus sp. HMSC034E03 (assembly GCF_001811505.1). GTDB lineage: Bacteria > Bacillota > Bacilli > Lactobacillales > Streptococcaceae > Streptococcus. The sequence continues at coordinate 152,690 of NZ_KV804976.1, read as the reverse complement.
CACGTGCAACGAGGCCAGAACTTCCAGTCCCAAAAAAATAGACGCGTTCTGATTGATCAATCATTTGGGCAATGCGCTCCAGTTGGTCATCATCAATCAATTCTTGAGACATTTCACGGATATTTGTATAACTTCTCAAGACTCGTTGAGTCAAGGGGTTCATATCCTGCTGAGGGACTGAAAGGTTGTCAATTTGTTGTAGGTATTTGAAAATGAACTCTCGATAACCCGTAAAGCCACATTTTTTGGCAAAGCGAGTGAGAGCGGCCTGAGAAATATGAAGTTTTTGAGTGACCTGCTGAGAAGACAAGTCATCATGAATGGTATCTGCCTGCAAAAAATAGCGGGCAATCTCTTGCTCTAAATCGGTCATTTCTTCAAAGTGAAGATCAATAATCGTAGAGATGTCTTGCTTGTTCATGGGCCTCCCTTGTAGTTATTTGTTAAAATTTTTATCAATGAAATCTATAAAATAGCGCTCATTTTAATTATACCACAGTTGCTTTGTTTTTTGGATAAAAAGGAAAAGTCTTTTCTTTTTCCATAATTTTCTCATCAAATTATGGTACAATGAAGAGTAAGATTTTGATTAGAAATGAGACTGCCTTGTATGAGAAAATTTAATAGCCATTCGATACCGACTCGGCTTAATTTATTGTTTGCAATCGTTATTTTGCTCTTCATGACCATCATTGGTCGCTTGCTCTATATGCAATTTGTAAATAAGGATTTCTATGAAGCCAAGTTAGCATCTGCTAGCCAAACTAGGGTAACAACGGGGTCTGCTCGTGGAGAAATCTATGATGCAGCTGGAAAACCTTTGGTAGAAAATACGGTTAAACAAGTAGTTGCTTTCACACGAAGCAATAAGATGACAGCGACTGATTTAAAGGATATTTCTGCTAAACTATTAACTTATGTGACGGTATCCTCTCCAGATTTGACAGAACGTCAAATTGCTGACTATTATCTAGCTGATCCAGCAGTTTATAAAAAAACGGTAGAGGCCCTACCCAAAGATAAGCGTTTTGATTCTGATGGTAATCAACTTTCTGAATCGGATCTTTATAACAATGCTGTTAAGAGTGTTAGCTCTAGCCAAACTAATTATACAGAGGATGAAAAGAAGGCTATTTATCTCTTTAGTCAGCTCAATGCAGTTGGAAATTTTGCAACAGGCAATATCCAAACAGATCCTTTAAGTGATACTCAAGTCGCTCAAATTGCCTCTGCATCTAAAGAGTTACCTGGGATTAGCATCTCCACTTCGTGGGATCGCAAGGTCCTTGAAACTTCTCTTGCTTCTATCGTAGGAAGTGTTTCCAGTGAAAAATCAGGTCTTCCAGCTGAGGAAGTGGACGCCTATCTTAAAAAAGGTTATTCCCTCAATGACCGTGTTGGGACCTCTTACCTTGAGAAACAATATGAGGAAGTCCTACAAGGGAAACGTACTGTTAAAGAAATCCATCTCGACAAACATGGAGATATGGAAAGTGTAGAAAATATTGAGGAAGGTAGCAAGGGTAAAAACATCAAACTGACCATTGATTTGGCCTTCCAAGATAGTGTGGATAGCCTTTTGAAAAGCTATTTTAATTCTGAGCTTGCTAACGGAGGTGCCCAATATTCGGAAGGTGTCTATGCGGTTGCCATCAATCCTAAGACAGGAGCTGTTCTAGCCATGTCAGGGATCAAGCACAATCTGGAATCTGGTGAATTGACTCCAGACTCACTAGGTACAGTGACCAACGTTTTTGTTCCAGGATCTGTCGTTAAGGCGGCAACCATCAGCTCAGGTTGGGAAAATGGTGTTTTATCAGGCAATCAAACTTTAACAGATCAACCAATCGTCTTTCAAGGTTCTGCACCAATCAATTCATGGTACACCCTTTCTTACGGTTCCTTCCCGATTACAGCTGTCGAGGCATTGGAATACTCATCTAATACCTACATGGTCCAAACCGCTCTAGGGATTATGGGGCAAACCTATCAGCCTAATATGACAGTAGGAACCAGCAATCTTGAGTCTGCTATGGCGAAATTACGTTCAACCTTTGGTGAATATGGTCTGGGAGCTTCTACAGGAATTGATCTACCAGAAGAGTCAACAGGATTTATCCCTAAAGATTATGATTTGGCGAATTATCTAAATAACGCCTTTGGACAGTTCGATAACTACACGCCGATGCAGCTAGCTCAGTATGTAGCAACGATTGCCAATAATGGTGTTCGCTTAGCTCCTCATATCGTGGAAGGAGTCTACGACAACAATGAACAAGGTGGTTTGGGAGAACTCATTAAGCAAAATGACAGCACGGAAATGAATAAAATTAATATTTCCGAATCTGACATGTCCATCCTACAACAAGGATTTTACCAGGTATCGCACGGGACAAGTGCCCTTACGACTGGTCGTGCCTTTTCAAATGGGGCAGCAGTCTCTATCAGTGGAAAAACCGGTACAGCCGAAAGTTACGTCAATGGTGGTCAAAAAGCCAACAATACTAATGCCGTGGCCTATGCACCGACAGATAATCCGCAGATTGCAGTCGCGGTTGTTTTCCCTCACAATACCAACCTAACTAACGGTGTCGGTCCATCTATTGCTCGCGACATTATTAATCTATACAACCAACACCATCCAATGAACTAGAAAGGAAGCCATGCTTTACCCAACACCTATAGCTAAGCTGATTGACAGTTATTCTAAACTTCCAGGTATCGGGATTAAGACAGCAACCCGACTGGCCTTTTATACCATTGGGATGCCTGATGATGACGTCAATGAATTTGCCAAAAATCTCCTTGCAGCTAAGCGAGAATTGACCTATTGTTCGATTTGCGGACGTTTAACGGATGATGATCCATGTTCTATCTGTACGGATCCTAGTCGTGACCAGACAACTATCCTAGTATTAGAGGATAGCCGAGATGTAGCGGCTATGGAAAATATCCAAGAATACCATGGACTCTATCATGTCCTACACGGCTTGATTTCACCAATGAATGGCATTAGCCCAGATGACATCAATCTTAAGAGTCTTATGACTCGTCTCATGGATAGCGAGGTTTCAGAGGTCATCGTGGCAACCAATGCGACAGCTGATGGTGAAGCGACTTCTATGTATATCTCTCGACTTCTTAAACCTGCTGGAATTAAGGTTACGCGCCTAGCGCGAGGTCTAGCAGTCGGAGCAGACATCGAATATGCGGACGAAGTAACACTCCTAAGAGCCATTGAAAATCGTACAGAACTCTAGTCTGTAAGATTGACGATAGAGGCAATGAACTAGCAGCAGATAATCATTTAAAAGTACAAAGAGCCTGAATCCCATTTTGATTCAGGCTCTTTTCTTGTTTTTAGCTATACAAGTTTAAAAAAATAGACAAATGTGATATACTAAAAGGCGAGTATTCTAGTAGAAATAGGACAATCATATGAAACAAACAATTATTCTATTATATGGTGGGCGCAGTGCAGAGCGTGAAGTGTCTGTCTTGTCAGCTGAGAGTGTCATGCGTGCGGTTAACTATGATCGCTTCATAGTAAAAACCTTCTTTATCAGCCAGTCTGGTGATTTCATCAAAACCCAAGAATTTAGCCAAACTCCTGGGCAGGATGAACGTCTCATGACCAATGAAACGATCGATTGGGACAAGAAAATTGCTCCAAGTGCTATCTATGAAGAAGGCGCAGTGGTCTTTCCAGTTCTTCATGGACCTATGGGAGAAGATGGTTCTGTTCAAGGTTTCTTAGAAGTTCTGAAAATGCCTTATGTTGGCTGTAACATCCTATCTTCAAGCCTTGCTATGGATAAGATTACAACCAAGCGTGTTTTAGAGTCTGCTGGGATTGCCCAAGTTCCTTACGTAGCTATTGTTGAAGGGGATAATTTGGCTTCTAAGATTGCAGAAGTAGAAGAAAAATTAAGTTACCCAGTCTTTACCAAACCATCCAATATGGGCTCTAGTGTTGGTATTTCTAAGTCTGAAAATAAAGAGGAACTTCGCCAAGCTTTAGAGCTTGCCTTCAAGTACGATAGCCGTGTCTTGGTAGAACAGGGAGTCAATGCGCGTGAAATCGAAGTTGGACTTTTAGGAAACTATGATGTCAAGAGCACTCTACCTGGTGAAGTTATCAAGGACGTAGCCTTCTATGACTACGATGCCAAATATATCGACAATAAGATTACTATGGATATTCCAGCCAAGATTAGCGATGATGTGGTAGCAGTCATGCGAAAAAATGCAGAAGTAGCCTTCCGTGCTATTGGTGGACTTGGCTTATCACGTTGCGACTTCTTCTATACAGATAAGGGAGAAGTTTTCCTAAATGAGCTTAACACTATGCCAGGATTTACCCAATGGTCTATGTATCCATTGCTTTGGGACAATATGGGAATTTCTTATCCAGAATTAATTGAACGTTTAGTTGATCTTGCTAAAGAGAGTTTTGACAAGCGTGAAGCGCACCTATTGTAAAGACAGACATAAGGGCGGGGAAGGACTCCTTGCCCCTTTTTAAAGGAGTAAACATGAAACTTACGATTCACGAAGTTGCGCGTCTTGTTGGTGCTAAAAATGACGTATCAGTCTATCCGGATAGTCCGCTAGTTAAGGCAGAATTTGATAGCCGTTTGATTGGACCTGGAGATTTATTTGTGCCACTCAAGGGGGCGCGTGATGGTCATGACTTTATCGAGACGGCTTTTGAAAACGGCGCTACTCTAACCTTATCAGAAAAGGAAGTAGCAAACCATCCTTATGTTTTGGTAGAAGATGTCTTGACTGCCTTTCAAACTCTTGCAGCCTATTACCTTCAAAAGACGGGAGTAGATGTCTTTGCTGTTACAGGTTCGAATGGGAAGACTACTACCAAGGATATGTTGGCTCATTTGCTTTCTACAAGCTACAAAACCTACAAAACGCAAGGGAACTACAATAACGAGATTGGCCTCCCTTACACTGTTCTTCATATGCTAGATGATACTGAAAAGCTGGTCTTGGAAATGGGACAGGATCACCTAGGAGACATCCATCTCCTATCTGAACTAGCTCATCCAAAGACAGCTATCGTGACCTTGATTGGAGAAGCTCATCTGGCTTTCTTTAAGGACCGTTCTGAAATTGCCAAAGGGAAATTACAAATCGCTGATGGGATGGAAAAGGGTTCCTTACTTTTGGCGCCAGCTGATCCTATTGTAGAGGATTATCTACCTGCTGATCAAAAAGTAGTTCGTTTTGGTCCAGGTGCAGAACTCGAAATTACAGAATTGATTGAGCGTAAGGATAGCTTAACCTTCAAGGCTAATTTCTTGGAGCAACCCCTTGATTTGCCTGTGACTGGTAAGTATAATGCGACCAATGCCATGATTGCATCTTATGTTGCTCTTCAAGAGGGAGTGACTGAGGAGCAGATTGGTCAAGCCTTCCAAAATCTAGAATTGACCCGCAATCGTACCGAGTGGAAAAAAGCAGCCAACGGTGCGGATATCCTATCAGATGTCTACAATGCAAATCCAACAGCTATGAAGTTGATTTTGGAGACTTTCTCAGCCATCCCAGCCAATGAAGGTGGCAAGAAACTCGCAGTTCTGGCGGATATGAAAGAACTTGGAGACCAGTCTGTTCAACTCCACAATCAGATGATTTTGAGCATTACACCCGATGCTCTTGATACTGTTATTTTCTACGGTGAAGACATTGCTGACTTGGCTCAATTAGCTAGTCAAATGTTCCCAATCGGTCATGTTTACTACTTCAAGAAAACAGTTGAAGAAGACCAGTTTGAAGCCATGGTCAAGCAGGTTAAGGAGAGTCTTGGAGCACATGACCAGATTTTGCTTAAAGGTTCGAACTCTATGAATCTAGCTAAGCTAGTAGAAAGTCTAGAAAATGAGCACAACTGATTTCGCCAAAGCTATTCAGAGAATGTTGGCCATCACTGATACTGGTTTGACCTATACAAAGGATCCTTATGACCGTGAACGTTATGAGGATTTACGTCAGATTTTATGGAGTGTCTTGCAGGATCAAACAGAGCTCAATCAAGAGGAATTGACTGCAATTTTTCAGCCGTCAGGTAGCTATGCAACTCCCTTGATGGATGTAAGGGCTTGGATTGTTCAAGATCAGAAGATTTGTTTGGTTAGAGGGCAAGGAGAGGATACTTGGGCCTTACCTGGTGGCTTTGGTGAAGTAGGTTATTCGCCTAAGGAAAATATCCGAAAAGAAGTTCAGGAAGAAACAGGCTTTTCGGCAGAAGTAGGCTCTTTATTAGCGGTTTTTGATACCAACCGCTTTCAACTTCAGAACAAATAGTATGCCAAGTTCGTCTTTGACTGTCAGTTATTGGATGGACAATTTCAAGAAAATCAAGAAATTGCAGAACTTGAATTTTTTGATATCAAGAATCTCCCACCCCTATCTGAAAAACGAATAACCAAAGAACAAATGGAAATTCTATGGCAGGTCTATCAGGGTGAGCGGGAACAATATGTCGATTAGAAGCTTTGTTTTATATTAAGATCGACAGTTTCTTTTACACAAAAATATAAGAAATAAATGTAAGCTAGGCTCTATAAAAATCAGTAAGAGATTGGCTTATATGAAAATGAGGAAAGTTACATGAATTTTTGGGAAGCTTTATTTAGTACGCAGCCGACGGAGCCACCCCAGTTTGACCTTCTTTGGTATGGAAGTCTATTTACCTTATTAGCATTGACTGTGTTTCTTGCCTATCGTTATGGTGAGAAAAAGGCCTGTCAGCGATTTTTCCAGATTTTACAGGCGGTACAGCTAATCCTGCTCTACGGATGGTATTTAGTAAATCAGATGCCTCTAACTGAAAGTCTACCCCTTTATCATTGCCGTTTGGCTATGTTTGTAGTGCTTTTGACCCCGGGTGTCTCTAGAGTCAAACAGTATTTTGCTGTATTGGGAACCTTTGGAACTTTGGCAGCTTTTATTTATCCAGTGCCAGATCCCTATCCCTTCCCCCACATTGCCATCATATCCTTTATTTTCGGGCACCTAGCCCTCCTTGGGAATTCCTTGATTTATCTCTTGAAGGACTACGATGCTAGCTTATTGGACTTCAAACGAACCCTAATCATCACATCTTCGCTCAATGCCTTGATTTTCATGGTTAATTTAGTAACAGGTGGAGATTATGGCTTTTTGACAAGACCACCATTGGTTGGAGACCACGGTCGTCTGATCAATTATCTAGTGGTAACGCTATTCTTGACTTGCGCCATTTACTTAGTCTCTAAAATTTTTCAGACAATCCTTCAGGGACAGGAAGAAAAAAGGTTGAGAATCTGGCAGAAATAAAAAAATATTTTCCCAATCTCTTGACTTTTATCTGAGAATTTTGATACAATAGTAGACGGTATTGTTTACCCCATTTGTAAGGCCCCGGAACCTTTCAAATAACTTGCGGACCGGAACATCCGCCCTGTAAACAAAAACGATATTCATATAGGAGAAATCATGAACAAAACTACATTCATGGCTAAACCAGGCCAAGTAGAACGCAAATGGTACGTTGTTGACGCAACTGATGTACCTCTTGGACGCCTTTCAGCGGTTGTTGCTAGCGTACTTCGCGGAAAAAACAAACCAACATTCACACCACACACTGATACAGGTGACTTCGTAATCGTTATCAATGCTGAAAAAGTTAAATTGACTGGTAAAAAAGCATCGGATAAGATCTACTACACTCACTCAAACCACCCAGGTGGATTGAAATCAATCTCTGCTGGTGAACTTCGTTCTAAAAATGCAGTTCGTTTGATCGAGAAATCAGTTAAAGGTATGCTTCCACACAATACTCTTGGTCGCGCTCAAGGTATGAAATTGAAAGTATTCGTTGGAGCTGAGCACACTCACGCTGCACAACAACCAGAAGTTCTTGATATTTCAGGACTTATCTAAGGAAAGGAACAATAAAGTATGTCACAAGCACAATATGCAGGTACTGGACGTCGTAAAAACGCTGTTGCACGCGTTCGCCTTGTTCCAGGAACTGGTAAAATCACTGTTAACAAAAAAGATGTTGAAGAGTACATCCCACACGCTGACCTTCGTCTTGTAATCAACCAACCATTCGCAGTTACTTCAACTGTAGGTTCATACGACGTTTTCGTTAACGTTGTAGGTGGTGGATACGCTGGTCAATCAGGAGCTATCCGTCACGGTATCGCTCGTGCCCTTCTTCAAGTAGACCCAGACTTCCGCGATTCATTGAAACGCGCAGGACTTCTTACACGTGACTCACGTAAAGTTGAACGTAAGAAACCAGGTCTTAAGAAAGCTCGTAAAGCATCACAATTCTCAAAACGTTAATCAATAGGATACTATCAACGTTTACAGACATTCAAGAATTTTCTCTTGGATGTCTTTTTTTGTTCAAAAAACGAAAGTTCACCCCAAGTTCACCCTATTGCTTTTTGAGACTTCTAAAGGCTATTTCTCCTGCTGTTTGATTTACTTTTTCAGTAGTATTGACATAAGTCTTCGTTATTTGGATGTCACTATGAGTAAGTGCTTCTGAAATGGTCTCAAGAGAAAAACCTGCTTATTTAGCAAGATGTTGGAATTTATGAGGTCCTTGATGGATATTATTTTTCTTAATAAGTATGTTATAATGTAGATATGATATGAAAAAATTAAGATATATCTTTAAATTTTGTAAATGTCACTTTGTGTGAACATGAGTGAATTTGAGTTTAGAGAATGATAGGAGATAGTTTACAATGATAAGTTTAGAGTTGATGTCTGAAGAAA
>NZ_KV804976.1:137774-143797 GCF_001811505.1 Streptococcus sp. HMSC034E03 | reverse complement strand
TATTTTGAGCGAAGTTTACCTCCTAGACCAGCTCACTATTTTGATTCAGAAAGTTTTAAAGAAATTACAAGGGGATTGTTAAGGGAACAAGAGAATCATGATGTCTACATGCATCTTATTAGAGATGCACAAGGTGTTATGAATCTGCCAACCTGTAAGTGAACTATGATACTGAATTTGTATATAGACTATTATAAAATAAAAGCATTCTAGCTAAGCTATTGATATATCAGGAATTACTAAAGGAAGGATATATATGAGAAATAAAATTAACTTAGAAGCAGAGTTAGCATATAAGAAAATTCGTGACGGAAAAAATAAATTTGGAAGTTACTGTAAGACTCTTTTTCATGTACATACTCCAGAGTCTCATGATTATAGATTGTTTAAAAAATGGAAAGACTTACCAGAGAATGATTGGATTAATTTAACTATTGATGACTATATTAAAGAGATTATAAATCAAAAAATATTTCCAGAAGAGGTGTTTCAAACAGATAAAGGTGAAAAGATTTTATATGAAAAATATCTTATGAATGGATTCAGTAGCGAAAAAGAACAGATTGCCTTTTTAACTCTTGCTCAAAATCTTTACAATGAAAATGTATCGGTAGTTGTAGTCTCAGACCATAATACCATATCAGGTATTGAAAAATTAAAATCTGCTATTAAATTAGTATCTGCTTTATCTCAGAATAAAAGTAAAGAGTATATTGAGGTAATAAATGGAGTGGAAATTTCTTGTGCAGATAAGGTACACGTACTTGTTGCCTTTCCTAACATCAAAATTAATTTCATTAAAAAATGGCTCAACTCTAATCTAATGAGTATTAAAGAAGGGTCTTTCAAGGCGAGTTTGGAGGTATTAGAGAAATTTATCGATGAAAATTGCTTTGCTTATATAGCTCATATAAATAGTTCAGATTTATTTAAAGAGGGGCATTTTTCTAACGCTTACAAGAAAAAACTTTTTTCAATAGCTTATACTCAATTCATAGGGGTATCGAATCTTGATAAAATAGATAATATCAATAGCTATCTTAAAGCATATTTAAAAAAGAGAAAACCAGCATTTGTTCTTGATAATGATTCTCATTGCATTGAGGATCATTCTATTAATCCGATGTGGATGAAATTTAGTAAAAGGAACTATGACCAACTTCGAGAGGCTTTATCAGAATATGATGTATCAATTGAGCTAAGCAATCCAAAAATTAACAAGACGAAAGCGATACGTGGAATTTATTTACCACCCCTTAAAAACTCATATCTGTTAAAGAATAATTCGGAATTTGTCATTAAATTTTCGGAGTCATTAAATTGTTTAATTGGAGGAAGGGGAACTGGAAAGAGTACTATTTTAGATTTGATTCAATTTGTGTTGTCACAAAAAGCTGATACGAAACAGAAATTTGAATTTCTTTCTAGGCACTCAAAAGTTTACATTTTATATGAGATGTCAAAGAAAGAGTATCTTATTGAATTAAATTTACCTACTCAGAAGGATGGAGAAGATATATATGAAACATTTGGAGTTAAGACAAAATGTACATCAAGATTTTGGTATTATGAAAGTCGACTAGGGGATAAAATTAGAGAAAAATATTTATCAATATATGAAGTTCTAGAGAATGACCAAATTAGTAAAGTTTCTAAACAAAAGAAATTACGTTTGATTGACCAAATGTTTGATAATAGGTATTCAGTAAACGAACTTGTAAATATTGCTAGTGATGACAGAATAAGTGATTATTTGTTTGAAGTAATTGCTAAAGATAAAAAGGAGATAAAAAAATATCAAATATCTGGAAAAATATCTTCCGTTGGTGGAATCGAACATTTCATTCTAAATCAAAATAAGCAATTAAAAAAGCAGAAAAATAAAATATTATCACTTATAATTCCATTTAATGATACCCAATCAGAAAAGTTAAAAATATTATATAGTCAGCAAAAAAACTTTGTATTACCTGAAAATTTTTATGTTTGGTTCTTCCCTGAAGGGAAAAATTTAGAAAATTCTTTTAAAGGTTACCGTTTGACATATCGAGAGATTATCGATTATTTTTCAATGATTTTTGATAGAAGCGGTTTTAAAACTTTTGTTACTATAATGAATAGTGGTGATCTCAAAGGTGAATATTCAATTAAAAAATTTGCTCAAAACAGTAGGTTGAAAAATGATATTTCTCTAAAAGAAGTAGATGATATATTGCTGAATGAAATTTTTGAACTTTGGAATAATGTGGATATTAATTTGATTAAGCTATATTTAGAAGATGTTTATAATAATTGTGAAAAATTATCTCTGGAATTTAATATCAATTCTAAAGTGACGGATGGGAATAAGAAAACAATTTTTAAAGAAGTAGTACATTTAAGTTTAGGGCAGAAGGTTGTTGCCATGCTTGATTTTATTCTTGCCTATTCAGAATTCACAAACGATAATCGACCATTGCTTATAGACCAACCAGAGGATAATCTAGATTCAAGGTATATATACAATAATTTGGTACAAATATTGCGAGATGTTAAAGCTAAACGTCAGATTATTATAGCAACTCACAATGCTACAATAGTAACAAATGCAATGTCTGATTTAGTTATTTTGATGGAATCAGATGGAGAACATGGGTGGGTAGAACAGAGCGGATATCCAAGTGAAGATAAAATCAAAAAACACATAGTAAACTATCTTGAAGGCGGCAAAGAATCGTTTGAACATAAGGTAAAAATATACAAGCGTGTAATTGATATAAATAAACTTAAAAATGATTAGCATTTAACTTTCAGAAAAAGATACATTTTTCGGAAAGTCAAAATGTTGTTATTTATGATATACTTATACTGAGTTTATATCTTTTGGATGTTCCAGGATCATGAACATTCTAATGTTTTATTTAGACATTATGGACCTCTAAGGAGGATGGATTTCAGTGGACTTTCCCAAATATTCATATCAATTCTAGCTGATAAGAGAAATCGAATCTCAAGGAAGTCCTTGAACTACAAAACTCTGTATCAATTTTAAATGAGCTAGGTGAAATTTCTAGCTTAATTTGACAAACTATGAAAAATAATGGAATAGTAATGAAACTAATTTATAGAACAAAAATTCATAGACCCAATAAATACGAACGCTTTCACAATGAATATTATCAAAAGGGAGATATCATTGAAAAACATACCATTTCTAGCACACGAGTACCAGGTCGTCTAGAAAAAGGTGAAACCAGAAGAAATGATTGTAAATATTTGAGCGCATCTTGGCATATACAAGATCCTAATATGCCACAATGGCTAAAACAATATATAGTCAATACATCAGAAACTCATACTGAGGACCTGATAAATGAATTACAGAAAGATGGATATCGTGTGCATGCATGTGATGATGAGCCTTTACTTATCTTTAAAGACAAGATTGTTAAAGTTTTCATTGATCAGGTATGGATAGATATTATTCCTTTGATAAAACTATACTATAATAGGAAAAAAGTTTCAGACAAATTACTCGAACAGTTTGAAAAAGATTGGCTTGATCTTAATGTCTCTTATCAACAACTGTTAGATAAACAAGAGGAAGCAAACTTACTTAAAAAAAACGAGAAATACGATAAATTTTATCAAAAATACTATGAATCCTACGACTCAGAAAAAGCAGCTGGTGAATTAAATAGATTTTTGTTAGGTATTATTTCTAATACAAAGGGTACTGAGAAGGAATATTTTTCACAATTACTGGAGAAAGTTCAAAAGCAAGACTTAACGCCTGAACTTTATGCTGATACCTTTGCAAAGATATTTACTCGAGAAAGATCTAAGATTCGTTAAAATGGTGTATCTCTATTTTAAGTATATACTATCGTCACTCCTAAATAATTTTTGCTTTTACATAATCTCCTTAAGAAAGATCACGATTATTGTGGCTTTACTTTTTTGGTGTTTTATATAAGCGTATTCGTGGCATAATATCTTTGAGGTAATATTTATGAATCAAAAAGTTACAAAAGTCAGACCAAGTTATCCTGTTGGCGAAGCACCTAATTTATGTATTCCTCAGCATTATAATGAGTATCATAGATTCTTATTGGGTAGATTAGGAAAGAGACCTCTGGTTGCCATTTGTATGAATCCTTCGGCTGCTAATGAAGAGTATAGCGATAGGACGATTAACCGAATTATTGGTGTTAGTCAGAAGTTAGGATATGATGGTTGGATTGTGTCAAATGTCTATCCAGAAAGAGCGACTTATGCCTCTGAGTTAGATGAGTTTAATTTGGAACTCGCAACAGAAAATGTTAGGTTGATAATTAATTTTTTGCTTGAGTATGGTATTAACGAGGTTTGGGGTGCTTGGGGGAATTTGGGGCATCCATCTCTACAACGAGGTAAAAAGTTACTTCTATCAGCTTTTAAGCAAAATGATATTCGAGTATACTCTTTTGCACCATTAACAAAGTGGGGAGAGCCAATACACCCATTAAATAGAAGTGTGAAGCAAAACTATTCATTATCCAATAAGATATATATTGAATTCTAGGAAAAATTATGGATTTAACTACCAAACTCCGTCTCAAGTTTGTCTGAGTCAGGTAAAATTGTCTAGCTTAATTTGACAATTGAGGTTTTATAATATTCGTGTACAATAATTATGTATAAATTAATTACAGGAGGCCCAATTGTGAAAAATAATTTAGATGAATTGACTTATTACGCAAGACTATTGACTAAACTTCGTAACAAGAAGTATGAATTCTATGTTGTATCTAGAATCATCCACTTATTAAATGATACAGAAATCCAATTTACAACACAACAGGTAGTTAGGAAGAATGATGGTAGGAGATATCTTATAGATCTATATTTTCCTCAGTTCCAACTAGCAGTTGAAGTTGATGAAAGTTATCATTTATCCAATGAGGAAGCTGATAGAGTGAGAGAAAGGGAAATAGTTGCTTATACAGACGTTGAATTCTTCAGAATTAAGTGTGATGATAACTCTAATATAGAGTCAGTTCATCAAAGAATTAACAAATTAATTGATAAAATTCGCCATCTAAAAAAGAACAGAAATTTCAAAGCATACTCATATCAGGATGAATTTTCAGTAGATAAATGGTTGAAAGTTGGCAAATTAAGAATATCTGACGGAGCAAAATTCAGAACACATGCAGATGTCTTGAGGTTGTTTGGGAAAAATTTTACCCTCCATCAAGCGGCTTCATCTCCTTTAAATGAGAAAGTACAGGTGTGGTTTCCAAAGCTGTACAAGAATAATGATTGGATTAATTTTATTTCTCCTGATGGAAAGATAATAGAGCAAACTAGAGTTGGAAATGACATGGAGATAAAAGAAATTAAAGATTCAATTGTATTTGCGCATCAAGAAGATGTATTGGGAAATATCTATTATTCTTTCAAAGGAGTTTTTAGATGTACAAGACATACAGAAAATGAAATCTACTATGAGAGAATTGCTACAGAAATTAATTTTTCTGATTACGAAAATAAAAAAATTAAGTAAATCTTATTAAAGATACGGCAAATTTATTAAATATTTTCGATCCATTTGATTAATCCTGAAATTAGAAATTCCTACTGTAGAGGATACTGCTATAAGTAGCAAACTTATTATTAATTATACAGGGATAATAAAAGGATAAAATTTGTGGTTAATTTTTACAGAACTAAACTTTTCCCCTATTTAGAATCTATTGATTCAAATTTTATGAAATTAATCAGTAGATATCGCTCTGAAAAGCCTTGATAATACACTGTTTTTAGTCCAACTGAAACCCAAACTTTCCAAACCAGGCTTGAAGAAAGCTCGTAAAGCATCACAATTCTCAAAACGTTAATCAATAGGATACTATCAACGTTTACAGACATTCAAGAATTTTCTCTTGGATGTCTTTTTTGTATAAAAAATAGTTGTTTTTCGGAAAGTTAGCTATTAATATTTATCAATGATAAAAATAGCATGTTTTAAGGGACTGACCCCAAAAAGTGAGAATTTAATA
>NZ_KV804976.1:126584-137674 GCF_001811505.1 Streptococcus sp. HMSC034E03 | reverse complement strand
ACTGACCCCAAAAAGTGAGAATTTAATAAAAAGACACCTCCATGTGCATTTGATTATATTGTGTCAAATCCAACTTGGAGGTGTTTTTATTTAGTTCTCATTTACGGGGGTCAGTGCCAAAAAACACTTGACTTAATTAATGAAAAGGGTTATACTATGTTCAAGCAAATACTTGAATGATATTGAGGTGAGAATATGATTAACAAAGATACTTGTGAAATTTATTGTTATGACGAAGAAAAGGTCAATCGAATACAAGGGAATTTACAGACAGTAGATATTTCTAGTGTTGCCCAAATGTTAACAGCTATTGCAGATAAAAATAGAGCAAAAATTACCTATGCATTGTGTCAAGATGACGAACTGTGTGTGTGTGATATTGCAAATATTATAGGTGTTACGGTTGCAAATGCCTCTCATCACCTACGAACGCTCCATAAGCAAGGGATTGTTAAGTTTCGAAAAGAGGGAAAACTTGCATTTTATTCATTAGATGATGAGCATATCAGACAAATTATGATGATTGCATTGGCACTTAAGAAAGAGGTGAAGATCAATGTCTAGTGGGAAAGCAAAACAGTTCGAAGAAGAAATGAAAGCCTATCGTGTTCAAGGATTTACTTGTACGAACTGTGCAGCCATTTTTGAAAATAATGTTAAAGAACTTCCCGGTGTTCAGGATGCGAAAGTAAATTTCGGAGCATCTAAAGTTTATGTTAAAGGGACGACAACCATTGAAGAATTAGAAAAAGCAGGAGCATTTGAAAATTTAAAAATTCGAGATGAAAAAGAACAAAGGGTAGAAGGAGAACCTTTTTGGAAGCAGAAAGAAAACATTAAGGTATATATATCAGCTCTTTTACTTGTAGTTAGCTGGTTCTTAGGAGAGCAGTATGGTGAAGAGCATGTTCTACCGACAATTGGTTATGCAGCGTCCATTTTAATCGGTGGATATTCGTTATTTATTAAAGGTCTCAAAAATTTAAGCAGATTAAATTTCGATATGAATACGCTTATGACTATTGCCATTATAGGAGCTGCAATTATTGGTGAATGGGGTGAAGGGGCAACCGTTGTTATCCTATTTGCGATTAGTGAAGCATTAGAGCGTTATTCAATGGATAAAGCACGTCAATCTATTGAATCTTTAATGGATATTGCCCCAAAAGAAGCGTTAATTCGACGAGGCAATGAAGAAATGATGATTCATGTTGATGAGATTCAAGTTGGAGACATCATGATAGTTAAGCCCGGTCAAAAGTTAGCAATGGATGGAATAGTGGTTAAAGGTACATCGACATTAAATCAGGCTGCGATTACAGGTGAAAGTGTTCCAGTAACGAAAATCACAAATGATGAAGTATTTGCAGGAACCTTGAATGAAGAAGGGTTACTTGAGGTTAAAGTAACAAAACGAGTTGAAGATACCACTCTTTCAAAAATCATTCACTTGGTAGAAGAAGCCCAAGCAGAACGGGCCCCCTCTCAAGCGTTTGTCGAGAAATTTGCAAAATACTATACACCAGCTATTGTCATACTAGCTCTTTTAATTGCAGTAGTTCCACCATTATTTGGCGGAGACTGGAGCCAATGGATTTATCAAGGATTAGCTGTATTAGTGGTTGGTTGTCCTTGTGCCTTAGTAGTCTCAACTCCAGTTGCTGTGGTTACAGCAATAGGAAATGCAGCGAAAAATGGTGTATTAATTAAAGGTGGTATCCATTTAGAAGCAGCAGGACACTTAAAAGCGATAGCCTTTGATAAAACAGGAACATTAACCAAAGGGATTCCAGCTGTAACAGACATTGTGACATATGGTAGAAATGAAAATGAATTAATAACCATAACATCAGCCATTGAAAAGGATCGCAGCACCCTCTTGCTTCAGCGATTATGCGAAAAGCAGAAGAAAATGGATTAAAATTCAATGAAGTAACAGTAGAGGATTTTCAATCCATTACAGGTAAAGGCGTTAAAGCCAAAATAAATAATGAAATGTATTATGTGGGAAGTCAAAATCTTTTTGAGGAATTACACGGAAGCATTTCAAGCGATAAAAAAGAAAAAATTGCCGATATGCAAACTCAAGGTAAAACGGTGATGGTGTTAGGAACAGAAAAAGAAATTCTTTCGTTTATTGCCGTAGCCGATGAAATGAGGGAATCGTCTAAAGAAGTTATCGGCAAGTTGAACAATATGGGAATCGAAACAGTGATGCTAACAGGCGATAACCAAAGAACGGCAACAGCCATCGGAAAACAAGTTGGTGTTTCGGATATTAAAGCTGACTTACTTCCAGAAGATAAGCTTAATTTTATTAAAGAACTTCGAGAAAAACATCAAAGTGTGGGGATGGTCGGAGATGGCGTGAATGATGCTCCAGCCCTTGCGGCATCTACCGTTGGTGTAGCAATGGGTGGTGCTGGAACTGATACAGCTCTAGAAACGGCTGACATCGCCTTAATGTCTGATGATTTGAGTAAATTGCCATATACAATAAAATTAAGTCGTAAGGCTTTAGCAATCATCAAGCAAAACATTACCTTCTCTTTGGCGATTAAATTAGTGGCATTACTTTTGGTCATGCCCGGTTGGTTAACACTTTGGATAGCGATATTTGCTGATATGGGAGCAACTTTACTTGTAACATTAAACAGTTTACGCTTATTGAAAATCAAAGAATAGGTTCTAAAATGGTTGTACTGACCCCAAAAAGTTAGACAGAAAATCTAACTTTTTGGGTGTTTTTATTTAATTCTCATTTACGGGGGTCAGTGCCAAAGGTTATGAAGTTTGGGCAAGGAAACATAATATCAAAACAATGGCAGATTCAATAATTAAATTAAGAGAACAAGGCATTAATTCCATTACCCAGCTCGATGATCTAATCAAAAAATCTGCCGATGATAGACAAGATTTGTTAGATAAAATAAAGAACATTGAAACTAAAATGAAGAGTTTATCTCAAGATATGGAAAATATAAATACTATAAATAAGTATCGTGAAATCTATAAATACCACAAGAAAAATCTTGAAGATAAACAATTTGCAGAGGAGTATTATAGCGAACTTCCCGTATATAAAATTGCCGCTAAAGAAATTTTAGAAAACTATAAAAAGCTACCAAAAACAAAAGAAATACTATCAAACTTCGATAAATTGCAAGAAAAAAAGAACAATTTTCTGACCTTGTTCAGTATAGGAAAAACTATGAAAATTATTATGAGATAGAAGGGGAGAGATAAAAAGCTATAAGCGTTCCTTACATTTGTTAAAAATACTTAACACAATTTGTTTACAATAGTAAACTTACTTCGAACATGTTTGTTCACATCTGTAGACAACTAGGGGGAAAGGAGAATGAGCACAATAGAATTTAATACTTATATCACAGATGCAGAAGATATTTTTAACCGTATTTGCAATAAGAAAGTCGGAAATGTAATAAGAAGTATCATTGACGATCATGTTTTAAGCTTCGATGATATAGAACGACTAGAAAAAATATTAGAGATGAAAAATCTTTCGCACTAGAAGAAGTGGATTGCAATTGTCCAGAAGGACAATGCGAATGTCATTTACATCATCATTTAGCATAAGGAGGAATTTAAAATGAATAATGACAACATGGATAAGTTAAAACACGAGCATGGAATCACAGATGAACATGGAGACCATAAGGATAAACATCAAGAACATCATGCTGGGCATGATCACAGTGGGCATGATCACAGCGGGCACAATCACAGCGGGCACAGTGGGCATGACCACAGTGGGCACGGAGGGCATGCCCACCATCATCACGGAAGCTTTAAGGAACTTTTCTTAAAGTCATTGCCACTAGGAATCATTATTATGCTCTTAGTCCCTTTGCATGGATTTGAACTACCATTCCAGTTTACTTTTCCATATTCTGATATTGTAGTAGCTATTTTATCTACTATATTAATTATTTATGGTGGACGTCCATTCTATCAAGGTGCAGTTGACGAATTTAAACAAAAAGAACCTGGAATGATGGCACTCGTTTCTTTAGGTTTAAGTGTTTCATATTCATACAGTATTTATGCTGTGATCATTACCTACGTAACGGGTGAACACGTGATGGACTTTTTCTTTGAATTTGCTTCATTACTATTAATCATGCTATTAGGTCACTGGATTGAGATGAAAGCTATTGGAGAAGCAGGAGACGCACAAGCAGAATTGGCCAAGTTAGTGCCGAAAGATGCTCACGTTGTATTAGAAGACGATTCAATTGAAACACGACCAGTTGCTGACTTAAAGGTAGGTGATTTAATTCGTGTTCAAGCCGGAGAAAATGTGCCAGCAGACGGGATTATCGAGCGTGGCGAATCACGTTTAAATGAAGCTCTTCTAACTGGGGAGTCAAAAGCAGTAAAAAAAGGCCCTGGCGATGAAGTAATCGGAGGCTCAACAAATGGAGAAGGGGTTCTTTATATTAAAGTGAATGAGACAGGTGATCAATCCTTCATCTCTCAAGTTCAGAATTTAATCAGCCAAGCTCAAAGTCAGCCTTCCAGAGCAGAAAATATTGCGCAAAAGGTTGCAGGATGGCTCTTCTATATTGCTGTTATTGTCGCGCTAATTGCTTTTGTAGTGTGGATGATTATTGGAGATATCCCAACGGCAGTTATATTTACTATTACTACATTAGTTATTGCTTGTCCGCACGCATTGGGTCTGGCTATTCCATTAGTAACCGCCCGTAGCACAAGCTTAGGGGCTAGCCGTGGATTACTAGTAAAAGACCGCCAAGCCTTAGAAATAGCTCAAGATGCAGATGTGATCATTTTAGATAAAACGGGTACTTTAACAACTGGTGAATTTAAAGTATTAGATGTAAAACTTCTTAATGACAAATATACAAAAGAGGAAATCATTGCCTTATTGGCAGGTATTGAAGGAGGATCTAGCCACCCAATTGCTCAATCAATTATAAGGTTCGCCGAGCAGCAAGATATACGTCCAGCATCTTTTGATTCGATTGATGTGATTTCCGGTTCTGGAGTAGAGGGTAAAGCAGGTGGGCACCGTTACCAATTAATCAGTCAAAAAGCCTATGGACGTAATCTTGATATGGATATTCCAAAAGGAGCAACTCTTAGTGTCTTAGTAGAAAACGATGATGCCATTGGTGCTGTAGCTTTAGGGGACGAATTAAAACCAACGAGTAAAGAGTTAATTAAAGCTCTTAAAAAGAACAATATTCAACCAATTATGGCAACAGGTGATAATGAAAAAGCGGCTCAAGGCGCAGCAGAAGTTTTAGGGATTGAATATAGATCAAATCAATCTCCACAAGACAAATATGAGTTGGTTAAAACACTTAAAGATGAAGGAAAGAAAGTTATCATGGTAGGTGATGGTGTAAATGATGCTCCTTCTCTTGCCTTAGCAGATGTTGGTATAGCTATAGGTGCTGGAACTCAAGTTGCATTGGATTCAGCTGATGTCATATTGACTCAATCCGATCCAGGAGATATTGAATCATTCATTGAATTAGCACACAAAACAACTCGTAAAATGAAACAAAACCTATTTTGGGGAGCTGGTTATAACTTTATAGCTATCCCTCTAGCTGCAGGAATTTTGGCTCCTATTGGTATCACATTAAGCCCTGCATTAGGAGCAATCCTAATGTCTGTGTCAACAGTCATCGTCGCCATTAATGCGATGTTATTAAGTTTATATCCAAAAAATAACGGTTAACAGATCGAATGATTGAAACTCCTTAAAGTATCAAGATACAATAGTTTTACAGGAGAAAAAGAGATGTAAGTACTGGCTCTTTGTAAAATCGTGTTGGTAGAAGTAGACGATTTTTCTACCAACACGATTTTTAATTTATTACGGTAGCAAACTGGTTTTTACATAAAGTAATTGATAAACCCAATATAGATCAGAAAGAATTACTTGAAGCTACCGCACAATATAGAAAGTCATTGATACCTGACCTAATAATTAAAGGAGTGGGATTGATTCTATCCTTAATTGTCTATCCTCCGATTATGATGTATAGTGTTTTAATTGCGGCATTTTACATCATAACTTTAAAAACACTATCTGAAAAAAGAGTGAATAACTAAAAAATGGTGATCAAAGTTAGGTGTATTATTTTAATGCTTACAGACCTAAACTATTCCCCTATTTCAATTAAACTCATTCATTTTTTTTAAAATAAAAAAGCAGAATGAATTCTGCAAGTGCTTGATATTGCAATATTTTTAATCAAACTGAAACCCAGACTTTCCAAACCAGGTCTTAAGAAAGCTCGTAAAGCATCACAATTTAGTAAACGTTCTTCGAAAGAATGACTATACTTACAAAGAGCACCTTTCGGGGTGTTCTTTTTTTATTGACACCTTGTGGATTTATAATTAGAAATCTCCTTGAAGGGTATCAGGTAAATGAAAAATTCGGCGATCATATCCTATTTCTTCGTGCTTTAGTCTAATACCTATAATGTAAAAAACTCTAGCTATCAGGTAGTTGATAGTTAGAGTTTTTTTCTATTCATATGATTTAATGAGATTAAATAAGGCTTCTACTTCTGATGACAGTGTAGCTGATTTGAGATAAGCATAATAAACTGTAAATGTGATCTGGTCCTCCGGTACTAGAGGGATTTTTATTAAATCATCATCTTCATCAGAAAGTGCGATATCAGCCAGTAAACTAAGGCCAATCCCTTTCTTTAAAAGTTCTTTAATGATGACAATGTCGTCACTCTTAA
Source organism: Streptococcus sp. HMSC034E03 (assembly GCF_001811505.1). GTDB lineage: Bacteria > Bacillota > Bacilli > Lactobacillales > Streptococcaceae > Streptococcus. The sequence goes on along the minus strand of NZ_KV804976.1, from coordinate 130,916 downwards.
AGAATATTTCTGCCTTGTTTTGATACTTTTGATTAAGTAGTTCAAAAGCTTTCAGGTGAACAAAGTGTTCATCTAAAAGTATAAAGGATTGATCTACTAAATCTTCAAAAGTGAGGGAAGGAGCAGTAGCAAGAGGATGGTTCTTAGATAAAACGACATACAGTTCTTTATGAAAGAGTTCATGTGTCTCTATTGAAGGATGATTGAGTGGTTCAATCAAGCCGAGTAGGCTTGCATCAAGGTCTCCTTTGAGGAGAAGATTTAATAACTCTACGGAGCCACCGCGGATAGGGCGTACCTTTTTTAAAAAATCGAATTTATTTTTTTCGTTTAAGGCAGCAAAGAGATACTGAATGATAATAGGTGGGAATCCTACAGTAGAGTATTGGGCCAAGGAGCGATTAATTTCTTTGCGAGTAGAAATAACCTCAGGTAAGATCTTTTCTGTATGCTTTAGAAGGATTTGTCCTTGAGGAGTGAGTTTGAAGGAACGATGCGAGGGATCGTGGTGAATCAATTTGCAATTAAAAGATTCCTCTAAGCGCTTGATGGCATAAGAAATAGATGGTTGGCTGACTTTGTGTTGTTTTGCTACTTCCGTATAGGATTGAAGCTGACAGAGGTCATAAAAATATTGTAGATCTTTTAAATTCATATGGGCTCACTTTCATTAGTTGGAGAAGGAAAATAAGTGGAAATCACCAGATAAATAATTTTTATCCGTATCCCACAATTTGACTATACGAGTATTCACCGGTTAAAATGTAAGTGAGTCAGGGATATCAGAGGTTATCTAAGATACTTTCAAAAATGACCAACATCTTTTCTCGTTTATCAATAGGGAGCTGTTTAATCTTCATGTTGATTCTTTTGAGTGAAAGATTATCGGTCTTATCAGAGGTTGATTCAAGGCTATCAAAATTGAAAAATTCCTCTGGGGTCATCTTTAGGGCGACAATCACTTTTTCAAGACTGTGAATGGTCAGATTCACATTTTGGTTTTCAAGTTGATTGATATACTTAAGCCCAAGTCCTGCTTGTTCCGAAAGTTCTTCCTGGCTCATTTTTTTCTGTGTTCGAAAATATTTCACTTTTTGGGAAATATAGTGTTGTAAATAGTTTTTATTCGTCATATAAATAGAATACAAGTTTTGCATGACAAAAAAACATTTTAAAAAATACAAAGTATTGTATAACAAACTTATATAATATTTATTTTAATTCGGATTGCCAATTTGTATGATTAGTTTCTTTTACTCGAAACTTTTAGTAAAGAGTGATCATCGAGAGTTTTATGAGTTCAGAACTTTATAAAATATAACAACTTAAAGTGCCATTAATAATAGTGTTTTAAGTATAAAGAGCTTATTAGAAAATTGTCTTCGTAGACTCATTATAACATATGCGTACACGATAGTATTTTTTAAACAACAAAGTTTTCTAAACAATTCATTTTAAGTGGTATAATAGAAGTAAAAAGGAGGTTGCACTATGACTGCACATGATATTTTAAACAACCCTTTCCTCAATAAAGGTACTGCCTTTACCTTAGAGGAGCGAAAGGAACTAGGTCTTATTGGTTTACTGCCACCGTATGTTCAAACGATCGAAGAACAAGCGGCGCAAACTTATGCACAAATGCAAACAAAAGCCAATGATTTGGAAAAACGTCTTTTCCTAATGGAAATTTTTAATACCAACCGGACTCTTTTCTATTACCTCTTTTCTCAACATTTGGAAGAATTCAATCCAATTGTATATGATCCAACCATTGCAGATACCATTGAAGGCTATAGTGACCTCTTTGTAGACCCCCAATATGCGGGATATCTTGATATCAATCATCCTGAAAATATTGAAGCCACTTTGAAAAATGCTGCTGGGGATCGCGAGATTCGTCTCATTGTTGTAACAGATGCAGAAGGAATCCTTGGAATCGGTGACTGGGGAACAAATGGTGTCGATATTTCTGTTGGGAAATTGATGGTCTACACGGGTGCTGCTGGAATCGATCCTTCTATGGTTCTTCCTTTAGTTATTGATGCAGGGACTAACCGTGAAGAACTTCGTAACAATCCTAATTACTTAGGAAATCGTCACGAACGGGTTCGTGGTGATCGTTACTACGACTTCATTGACCAATTTGTTCAAACAGCAGAACGTCTCTTTCCTAAACTCTACCTTCACTGGGAAGACTTCGGCCGCTCGAATGCTGCCAATATTCTTGAAAAATACCGGAAACAAATTCCAACTTTTAATGATGATATTCAAGGTACAGGAATCGTTACCCTAGGTGGTATCTTTGGTTCGCTGGATATTAGTGGTGAAAAATTAACAGATCAAGTTTATCTCTGCTATGGTGGTGGTACTGCGGGTGCAGGAATTGCCGCTCGTGTTCTTCGTGAAATGGTAAGTGAAGGTCTTTCTGAAGAAGAAGCCTATAAACGTTTCTTTATGGTTGATAAACAAGGTCTTCTCTTTGATGACATGGATGACCTAACTCCTGAACAAAAACCGTTTGCTAAGAAACGTGCTGACTTTAGTAACGCAGACAAGTTGACTGATCTGCTTGAAGTAGTGAAGACTGTGAAGCCAACCATTCTTGTAGGAACTTCGACTCAGCCTAATACCTTCACTAAAGAAATAGTAGAAGCTATGTGTGAAAATACAGAGCGTCCGATGATCTTCCCTTTGTCAAATCCAACCAAACTAGCAGAAGCTAGTGCCAAAGATTTGATTGAATGGTCAGATGGCAAGGCTTTTGTCGCAACAGGAATTCCTGCTGATACGGTTTCTTATAAAGGTGTCGACTATGTGATTGGTCAAGCCAATAATGCCTTGATTTACCCAGGTCTTGGTCTAGGTATGCTGGCTTCTGAAGCAAGTCTTTTGACTGATGAAATGATTGGAGCAGCAGCTCATTCATTGAGTGGTATTGTCAATCCAGGCCAACCAGGAGCTCCTGTCTTGCCACCATTCAAGTATGTAGCAGATGTTTCTATTAAAGTAGCAGAAGCAGTCGCTAAAAAAGCACAAGAGCAAGGTCTGGCGCGTGCTAAGGAAACAGATATGGCCAAAGCAGTTCGTGATTTGAAGTGGTATCCAGAGTATAAATAATTCATTGCTGCTGTCTATCCTTCGCTAGCGACAGATTTGTATGGGCTGTGGACTTAAGTAATTTAGAAAGGATACCTATGTCACTCTTTTTAACCTCGATTACGAGTATCATTCCGATTATCGCTATCATTGTTTTGGGGTATATTCTTCAGGTGAAGGGATGGTTTGGAGATGCCTTTGGACCTAACCTATCTCGTTTGATCATGAATGTAGCCTTGCCAGCGTCAATCTTTGTGTCGGTGATGAAATACCTAACACTAGATAAACTAATCAGTCTTTCTGGAGGTCTCCTTTATACATTTGTGGCCTTTATCTCGGGCTATATCGTAGCTTATATTGCAGTTGTGGTTTTCAAGGTTCGTCCAGGACGGCGAGGAACCATGATGAATACCTTTGTGAATGCCAATACTATTTTTATTGGTTTACCTTTAAACGTTGCTCTTTTTGGGGATCAGGCTCTTCCTTATTTCTTAATTTACTATATCACCAACACGATTTCCACCTGGACATTGGGCGTGTATTTGATGACGAGCGACAGTAAATCGGGTCAAAGCAAGGAGACAAGTAAATTTGACTGGAAGAAATTGCTACCAGCTCCGCTTGTAGGTTTTCTTGTGGCTCTGCTATTTTTGATTCTTCGAATCTCTATTCCAGATTTCGCAACGAATACCTTAACCTATGTTGGAAATATCGTCACTCCCCTATCTCTGATTTATATTGGTATCGTTCTTGCAAAGGCAGGTTTGAAAACTATTACTTTTGATAAAGATACAATTGTCACTTTAGTTGGACGCTTTATCCTAGCTCCTCTAATCATGCTTCTTGTATTGAAGTTCTTTGCACCAAATATGGCGACAGTAGAATTTAAGACCTTTATGATTCAGTCCGCTACACCAGCTTTAGCTGTTCTTCCGATCCTTGCTAATCAGGGAAAAGGAGATGTGGAATTCTCTACGAATGTGGTGACTCTAAGTACGGTTCTATTTATCGTTGTTATTCCAATATTACAAACTTTGTTAGGATAAGAAGGAAGAGATAGGATTGAAAGTTTTGCGTTAAGAAATTGCACTATTTTAGATACATAAATTCTTATTTATTGAAATAGAAATCAGAAGAAACTCTTCGGACGTTTCCTATCAAGCGCTTTTGAGCTTTCCTAAAAGCCAGACTTTTCAAACCAGGATTGAAAAAAGCTCGTAAAGCATCACAATTTAG
>NZ_KV804976.1:124777-126484 GCF_001811505.1 Streptococcus sp. HMSC034E03 | reverse complement strand
TACAAAGAGCACCTTTCGGGGTGTTCTTTTTTGTACGTTCTTACTAAATTAGCGCAATTGACACAGTTGTTGCGACTTTAGTCGCTTACAAATGTGGCTGCAAACTGACAAAGTCAGTGATAACAAAAAATTAATCAATACGATACGATCAACGTTTACGGATATTTAAGGATTTTCACTTGGATGTCTTTTTAGGGGAGGACTTGACTATGTATGAGAAAGATATTATGATAGTCAGGACGGTAGTTGATTAAGGCAGTGACTGAAGGCCGAAGTAGCCAAATAGTTTGAGTTTCTACGGTTGATTTGCTTATGACGAAGCCGATGGCAGGAGATTTACTAGTCACGAGGCCACGCAAGGATATGATTCCTGTTCAACAACTAGAATTGCCTGGGGCGACTAGTAAACTACTTGCCTTGCTGGTACGATAACTTGTGTTAGCTTTACCAGTGTCTAAAATTACATCTAAATCAGATTTTTATGTATAGAACTTTGCATCAACGTTTTATCATCATATGGATTCTAAGTATGCTGAACAGACAATGAGGACCATGGAAGCCCCTAGAAGTTACATCGGTTTATCTAAATTTGATTTAGCTAGTAAGATGCAAGATGCTTATCAAATATCTCCTGCTTGGAGTAATGTGAAACTTCGTGGAGAGTTCGATACACTTCAGATAATGGATAATGTGTATGTTCCTAAGGAAGCCAGAGATGCAGGAAAAGTTTTGGAGCCAATCACATCTTATTATCCCGAATATGGGAAAGGAGGCTATCCACAATTGAAAACTAATTCGGTAATTGAATTTTAAAAAGTGGATCTTATAGGTGACTAATATGAATTATGATGATGTTAAAGAAAAATTATGTAATATTATTATTAAATACATTGATAATCCAGACATACGTTTACAAATGTTAGAGCAAGCAAAGTCTGTTAATACTGTGAGAGGTGTACTCTATAGTTTAGACAAAGAAAAAAACAGAGATTTAACTCAAGAGGAGATTGATTTTTGTAAAGATTTATTTTTTTACTTCGGTTAAAAAATTTTTTCTAGAGTTTGGGATAGATTCTACGATAATTTCTCTATAGTCTAAAAATTTTACAGCAATTACTATTAAAGATAATGTTGTGGATGAAATCGTTAGAACCACATCTTTTGAAGACTTAAATAAAATTTACTTAAATGTTAAATTACAATACTAGGAGAAAAAATGAACTTACAATTTACCAAATTTGCAGCTATGCCAGAAGAAGTCATTGAAAAGTACGCCCCAAAAGTTCCAGATGAATTAGTGGAATTGTGGAAACAATATGGACTGGGCTTTTTACTTGATGGTTATCTAAAAATTATCAATCCAGAAGAATATGTAGAATTTGTGCAAAAGACCTATTTTAGAGGTGATTTATCTATTCCTGTTTTTATAACTGCATTTGGGGATATTATCACTCTGGAGGAAGGAAACTATCTGAGAATTGTAGAATACAAGGAGGAAAATTTCACCACTATTTTAGAAGATATGTACTATTTTCTAGAAGATTTAGAGGATGAAGAGTTGTTAAAGGACTATTTTGATATTCCTTTCTATGAGGAAGCGATTAAGGAGTATGGGAACTTGGATTACAATCAATGCTTTGGTTTTGTTCCTCTTCTTGTACTTGGAGGAAAAAGAGATCTAACCAATATTGACAAGGTTGGCATAAA
>NZ_KV804976.1:117833-124677 GCF_001811505.1 Streptococcus sp. HMSC034E03 | reverse complement strand
AAATAATTACAAAGTGAAGTTGAGATGATGCGATCTCAACTTCATTTTAAAGGTAACTTTTTCTGTAAAGAAACGGGTGAAAAATTAAATACCGAACCTAAAATATTAGGGATGCATGGAACAACTACTATGGTAGATATTGCAACTGAGATAGAGAGAGTTAATCATAACCCCTTCGTTGTTAGAAAAAACACAAGAACCTCTCAAGTGTTGACAGTTGCAGGAGTTCCTAGATTAGTGCTATGTATCTGATAATATCGCTAACCCATTGCATAATAAACTACTGTTGAGCAGTTGCTACGTAATAAACTAACTATTTCTACTGTAAGACGTAGCGGGGGTACGAATAATGGAAAATAAAATGATATACACTCTTCCAATGTTTTCTTCACTTTTGTCTGAGTTACCTCAAATAACTTTTTCAGGTACAAATATTTGTATCAATTTAAAGGGATATGACTATGATGATATCTATTCAGAAGTTGAATTGATATTTCAAGAAGTCCACTATTTTTCAAAGGTAAACGCATTGTTTTCGGTAAACACAATCGAAGCTTATGATAAAGTTTTAGAAATATTTAATTCATCAATTATACTACAGTTAATGGAAGCCAACAGGAATCTTTTTGAAGAAATGAACAAGCACCAAGAATTAAAGCATTATTCTTTATATCTTGATGGGTATGACGGATATAATATAGTTTGCAAGTCCATAGAAATCAAAGAGTTATAAGATTTTAAGTCAATAAATAATTGGCAAATTAGAATTATACCTCGCTTTGCATACAAAAATACTTGAAGAAATTGATTCAAGTGCTTTTACTGTTCAATAGGCACAAAGTTCCCCAATAAAAATTCAAATAATGTGAGTCCTATCCTCATATCAGGCTCTGTGGCAGGTTTGCCTAAGGATGGCCAAGCCGTCGTATCTAGTTGCGATAGCCTCTAAAGTGCAAGAAAGACAAGTACAGATAAGCTATGTCAGATAGTTGCCTATAGAGGTGAAGTGGGTGACGATACTGGACTTGACTGTTGACTTGTAAGATATTATGATAGTCGGGGAGCTATTTTTTACGTAGGCTAGTTTTCTAGGAGACTTTTAGTATGGATAACTATAAAGAATTAGATAGAGTATTATCTCAACCTTACTTAGGTGATGCTTTTTATGATGCAGATGTTGAATATGTTATGGATGTTTTGCTTCCGTCTTTAAAACAAGGAGAGTGGTGTGCTCTTGGTGCTTGTCTTGAAGAAAAGAGTAGCTTGTATAAATACAAATTGGCTTATTGTATAGAAGGGTATGATACTTCGAATGCTTTTAATATTCTGATGAACTTAATACTGTGTCATGATAAAAATATACTTGAAGAAGTACTTCATTTGACTATTCGAAATATAGGGAACAGCTAATCAAATTTCCACAAGTAATAAGTATTTTGAAGGATTTGTCTTCTTATAAGGAGAATACGACAATAGGTAGATTAAGTACCAGTATTTGCGAGACATTTGGGCTACAATAGTTTAGTTCCCGCTAAAACGATAGCTTTAGGCCCGAGTAAACAATCCTATAGTAGACGAACGGATGCAGAATCCATGGAATACTTGAAGAAAAACTATCCAGATTCTTATAATTTTATTCGAAGTTTAGAAGAGGGTAAAAATGATTTGCAAGATTATATTGATTAACAAGAAAGAGGTCGCTAAATGAATAAAAAAATGTTTTATACCTTATCTATAGGGGCGTTTTTAATCATGCTACTACCGCTCGCTTTCATTTTTTTAAAGCCACGATATAGTAATGTTTTTGAAGAAATTTATCATGACGAGTACCATCATACTGTAGGGCCCTGGTTATCTCCAACAGCCTCTACTTTAGAGTCTTTACCCGATATGAAAAAAAAACGTACAAGAGGCTTACTATACGGAGTAACCGGGGGAAACTACAAGAAAAATAGCTTACCTAAAAATATTCATAGTATTAATTACGTATTCGAATATCCTGATAATGAGTTGGGAAATGGGAATGTTTTAATTGTCATAAATGTTGATTTGCCTAACTCAGATATTTTGAAGGTTGAATACATGTACCAACATCAATCAAATCAACTAATTCAGAAAATAAGGATATTTTCAGATGATTATAAGCAAGAGTATCCAGTCGAACAATACATCACTCAAAACAAACTAGATGTAAAAGTATACACTGAAATTGCAAATGATATTTTGAAAAATAAACTTATTTCAGATTGGCGTTCCGCTTATCCTAGTCAGTTTTCAGTTGAAAATTGGGGGAATGTAAAGATGATTAGCGAAAACGCAATAGATTAACAAAAAGTCTCACTTCATGCTCTATGATGTCGTTCTAGAACGCTGGTTCAAAAATGGTAGTCAACGTTATTCCGTTGATAATCTTGGGGATGTAGAGATTGTGCCACTAAGTTTTATTATTAACAAAAGAAGTCCAGATGATTATATTCCATGGGATAAGTATGACTGATTATTATTAAATAGAAATATAAATAGAAATATGAATATTGAACAAAAACAAAAAGAATTAGACTTAACATATTATTGGGATGCAACTATTTACAATTTTTATGTGTCCTATTTTGGGGATGAAACTGTTATTGAGTATGAGGATGATCAAGAAAAATATTGGCGCGTAACCTTCCTTTTATGTGGTAAAGTCAAGTATACAACAGATGCTCTATGGAAGAATTGGCGAGATTATAATGTCAAAAGTTTGAAAAAGACACAACTTGGTTATTCCGCACAAAATTTCACGTTGATTCCGCATGCTAAAGATAAAAATTTTGTAGAGTGCAGAATTGATCTAGGTATTATGGATATAACAATTGTTTGTCGTGATATTCAGATAGAACATCTTGAGTTAAAGGATGCTCAGTTCTTTTGGCAGGATAATGAAACAGTAGAATGAGTAAAGTGTAGCTAAACTGTTTTAATAATGGATCTAAGAACAAGAAAAAACGTGTAATTTATTTCTAAGTATTAAGTTTTTATAAGTCATTATAAAGTTAACTAAAACAATGCCTGCTATGAGAGCCGAGCAAGATTGTTAGGGACGGAATCATTTTCTAGAAATAATTTACTAGGTAGAATGCCGTTACTTAAAAAGAAATGAGGTTTTTTCTAAATGAAAGAAAAATATATGGATATGAAGTATATTCTTGAGTGTTTTAGAGAGGGTAATATGGCAATTCCCTTTGAGATAGAAATATTAGATAGGACTGAAGGATTGCAACATATAGAATCTAGTGAATGGGAAGAGCTTGTTTGGGAATTTCGAAGCGAATTTTTACTTAAGAACAAAGGTGAAGTTAGAACTGGAATAGGAAAAATCTGGAATGAAAATTCGGCCTATTTTCGTAAATCTATTGACCCTATAATAAAAGAATACCTACAGAGAAATTTTTTGTCACAGACATGCATAGATTCGATTTTATTTGATTTAAGCACTCTTAGAAACTATAAATTATTGCAAGACGATTTTGGGATAGAGTCTGCATTTCATGATGATTTACTTTTAATTTATGAGGGGGGCTACATTCCAGTTGGCTATCAAGGTAATTATCCTGAGGGGCACTTTAAGGTGATGAAAATTGTCTAGCCTAACATAAATAGCTTCCATTGAATTTATAAAGTATTTTACACTTAATACAGAGGAGCACTCAGATCTTGTTTCTATACGAAATTGTTCTGCAACCTGACAAAGTCAGTTGCCTCAAAAGGTTAACCAATACGACTGCACCAACCTTTCGAAACGCTTCATGGTTCACACCACGAGGTGTTTTTTGATGAATTTTAGAAAAGCCCATACAACTTTACTTGAAAGAATGCTATAATAGCTTAGAATAAGAGATTTTCTGTTGAAATATATGTATGGGAGATTACGATGTCACTTGTCTTAAAGGTTGGCTTGTTCTATTAGACAATTGGATTTTGAATTCCTTTTTTCAACTGTCTTTGTCCGTCTTGAACATTCAAATTGGGGTAGTCCTTATCCAATCCTTATGAACGAGTTGTATCAAGTGAGATTTTCAGTATATTATTGAAAGAATTGTCTACTCGAACTACAGAGTATTCGTATAGAGTTTAGCAAATTATCGTCTTATGATAATGTTTGTGGCTTTGAACCTGTAAGTTCTATGGAAAAAGTGTTGAGATTTCTACTTGGTAGGTTTCCTTGTTTGCTTCATTATGCGAGAAAGATTGATTTTAAGTGACTATTGAAGTTTGAGAATTCGGATACTTTGGCAATTAAGAATATCTATGGTGCTTTTAAAGTGAAAAAAATTTTAAGACTTATAAGTATTTTTGACGATAGGATTCAGATCAAACTGAAATCAATCAGAACACCAAAGGTCAAAGACTAGAGTATAGCTTTGATAGGGCAAAAAACTGCTGCATATCCATGGTAGCGATGACATAATCGGAATGGTAGTTGTTACTGTAATAAGCGAAGGAAATAGACATGAGAGAATTTGAAATAAGGGAAAAACAAGATAAGATAAATCAGACGGACTATTGGGATGGTCGGATTCTAGATTTACAAATATTATATTTTGGTGATGAAGTTCATCTATATATAGAAAGTTATCATGAGAATAAAGTAGATTTAGAGGAATGTTGGAAAGTCAGTTTCCTTGCTTGTGCAGCACTGAATTATGAGACGGATGCACAAAATCGCAAAAAATTTAAAGTAAAAGATTTTACACAAAATCACTTGTATACCTGTCAAGAGATATCTCTTGAATATTACGATGACAGTTTTTTTCAAACCAGGATAGTTTTAGAGGGTTTAGTCAAGTTCAACATCATTTCTAGGGATGTTACTGTTGAAAGAATCAAACGATCAGAACATGATTTTTTCTGGAGGAATAAGTCATAAATGTATTCAATTAATAGTGAGGTTGAAAGTAATACCAAAAAGATAAGGAATTCCTCCAGCTGGCACTTGTGGTGAATGAATACAATGGAGAGGTCAATTTAGTAATAATGGAACGAGATGAAGATATGTCATATGAGTTTTTTAAGAAATTATTATCCTATGGGGAAGAGTTTGTTCTATATTATCAAGATAGAAAGTTTTATATCAGTCAAAGGAAAGACTTAGGGGAGTTATATCTTACGGCTTCTGAGGAAAACTATCACATTTTTTATAGCCCAAAGGAACTTTTATCAGCACCATTAATCGATGGTGAGACCTTATTAGAAAGATGGATGATCTTGCAGTTTATTAAGTCTATCCCAAAAGTTGATCATCTTATTCAAGTTATTACACAAAATCAGCAGAGGTGGGAAATGAGAGTAGTTTTATTACCAATTTATTATAAGGATGAGAATAGAATAGAAACGTGTCAGATTTTTATTAGAGATAGCGAAGAATTATGTATTCTTGATGTTGAGAGAGATTCGGGTTTTAAACGTTATGAAGCCGACTCTTTCTTTGAGGCGCTTACGAACTATCGTCTGGATTTGGAAAAGGAAGGCGGGATTCTCCAATGCAATGGAGCTGACAAGTGTGTATTTCCTTCTCCGATGCAGATGAATTTTGGAGGAGAAAAAGCCTATTTCTTGGAAATGAGAAAACAAGCTAGTTTAAACAATGTTTATGAGATTTTTGACCAAGATAAACCAAACTTAAACTGTGTCAGTGTTGCAGAACAGAAACAATTTTATGATGATTGGTTTACTAGCCTAGTAGGTGGGAGCCATTAAACCTGCTTTAAAAGTAGCTATCGGAACAAGTCTTAGTAAACTGTGTTTTGGACCGTGTGACAGATGAGAGAATTGTAGATGGACCTTATCACAGAAAATTTGGAGAATACGAGTTGAAAATAAGTGGACAATTGTTAAAGGATAATCAAAAGCTGACTTTTTTTGAGATTCTTTCCCAAATACCATCTAATAGTGAAGATTGGTATATCTTTGAATGTGATGCTGTAGGAAAAGCTCCCAATAATCTGCCTATGCCAGAATTTGAAGATTTAGTCTTAAATTCAAAATATGGCTATCAGATGAGTTGGGCTGGACTTTTAAAATTTTCAAAGGGAATAGAGGATATAAATAATTTAATAGTTGTTTCCTCTACAAGTCCTGTTGAATTTGAAACTATAGAAAAAGGGACAGAAGCTTTGCAAGTAAGATTGGAAATATACGATAGTACTGCTTGGGAAATTGAATTTTATGGATGACCTTGTACAGTTTACTGTTACTAATGCCACATAGAAATGGGGGATTGCAGTTTTCTTAGTGGATAATGTCATCACTGAGTAGATTGAACGAAAGACTTGCCTAGCTTATGATATGGGCGCTATCTAAAGAAAGAAGATTTAGACTGGATAGATAGCTAGGGAATTAGGGGGATTAGATGTTGTATTATAAAACAATTTGGAATCATACGAATGATGATTTTCCAATAATCATGTACTCAGAAATAGATGCAGAACGATTTGAAACAAAACGATTAGATATATTTTCTGATGGACACGTAGCTTACTTTGATACTCGGACCCCCTTGGAGTTGGGAGAAGCTCCATATCCAAGTGATTTTGATGCAATAAATGCTACAGGAGAGTTTGATGTGTCTGAAATATCAGCGATAGATTTTGAAAATATTCTAAAAATGTATGACACGGAAGCTTTAATCGAGGATTATTGTATCAAATTAGCTAGATGGGCAGAAAGGTAACCAGTATTTGCCATTTTTCAATAGTTAGAGGAGGAACATTCATGTCAAATATTACATTTAATCATTCTTTTTTTTCCTATCCTATCCACAATCATTAAAGGATTTAGTTTCTAAAGGTATCGTTGATTTTGG
>NZ_KV804976.1:116974-117733 GCF_001811505.1 Streptococcus sp. HMSC034E03 | reverse complement strand
ATCGTTGATTTTGGTGTTTGGTACTTGATGAATGACGATGAAACAGTGAGAAGATTTCAAGGTCTTCAAACAAGATATCCTGAGCGAACATTATATCCATTTGCAAGGAGAGATGATAATGATGATATCGCCTGTTTTGAAGATGTTGATAACAGTTTAGTGCATATCATCCATGACTTTGCTGATTCAGGATGGGAACAAAAAGAAGTTCTCCCCACTTTTGATGCCTGGTTAGAATACATTGAGGAGTGTAATCTTCAAGATGGACGGTGACTTGGTGTTAGGTTGAACCTTGGTAGAGCTTAGCGCTATTGATGAAAATAGTCATCTGTCAAAAATATCTGAGGGGATAAATGGGAAGGAGAGAGTTATGTTACTATTTAATTTAATAACTAAATAAAAAGAGATTGCAGCAATAGATTATTGGGAAATGGGAATACTAGATTTAAAGATATCCTATTTTGGCGATGAAGTTTCTGTATGCATAGAGGATTATCATAACAAAGAAAAATATTGGGAAATTAAGTTTTTAGTATGCGCCAAAGTAGAGTATAGCAATGATGCTTTAGATATCCAGTGGAGAAAAGATCAACACGTTAAAGATATGACTAGAGGAGAATTGCATCACCATGGTCAAGAAATTTCGTTGCAAGTGTATGACAATAATCCTGATTTTGTGGAGTGTATGGTTGATATAGGATTGCTGCAAATGACAATTATTTGTCGGGATATTCAGATAGAACATCTTGAGTTAAAGGA
>NZ_KV804976.1:114763-116874 GCF_001811505.1 Streptococcus sp. HMSC034E03 | reverse complement strand
AAGGATGCTCAGTTCTTTTGGCAGGATAATGAGATTTTAAAATGATTAAAGTGTAGCTAAACGGTTATAATAACCGATCGAAGCACAAGAAAAAACGTGTAATTTATTACCGAGTCTTGATAAATAGGAATGAAATGATGTTAAGTGTTGAATTGAGAATAGCGGTAGCAGACGTAACCATGATAGATAGCTTATTGAATTTATTAGATGTTAGTCAGCAGATTATTACCTCTCACTTTTATTATAAGGACCAGGAACTAAGCTATTCAAGTGCTATAAAGTGGGAGCAGTATTTTTCGAGTCCAGCTACTGGATATTTGCATGTGAGGCAAATATTTGTAGGAAGAGTTGTTGAAGATGTGATGATTATTATTTCAGGAAATAGCGATATCGTCGATTTTATCATTGAATTTCGCGTGGAATATCTGACAGATGAGGATATAAATAGTATTAAAAAATTTATCCTAAAATCTAATCTAACTATTTCAGAAAAAGATATTGAAGTTATCTGTGAAGAGTATTGAGATTTGATAGGCTATTATAAGATTAGCGAACGTAATACTTGGCTAGGAAGCAAGAGAGATGAGCTCGCTGGGAGCTGACTGGAGGTGCTGGATTTGATTTAACAATTTGGAATTTAAAGATGGCTAAACTGATGAACAAAGAGCACAGGCATTGCAAAAAATCCAAGCTTTGACTGAAGCAGTTATAGTTAAAATACAGGTGAATCGTAAATCTACATTTGCTTTGTAACGAGATAAAAGGTTGATGGTTCAGACTCTGATTCAAACAATTACTATATTGTTTGAATTGTTGATTTATGATATCGTTAAAATATCAATCCGTTGGATAGAAGTGTGAATAGGAATTTATGTTCCCAAAATATCCAGATGGAACGGTATTTGGGAAGTTTACAATTGAAGATTAGGAGAAAAAGACATGTTTAATTCATTTTTAGAATTTTTTGGCTCAGAGAATAAAGGTTACGTAAAGCGTTCAGAAGATATTTATCTTGATTTTATTATGAACTATTCTAAGGAAAGTTTTGGTAGTGGGTTATTTAGGGTTGTTGATTCTAATAATTTAGAATCCTTTAAAGGACTAGTACAATCATGCTTTTCTGAATTATCAGATGATATACGAGTTATAGGTTTTGATTGGTTAGGCAGGATATTTGTTAGTTCTGATACTAGTGATTCAAAAATATATATGTGTGATGCAGGAAGTCATGAGATTTTAGAGATTCCACTAGGTATTAAGGAGTTTTTGAATAATGAAATTCCAGAATATCCTGATGAACTATTTGCTTTAGATTTTTACAAAGAGTATATTTCTCAAGGAGGAATCTCTCCTTCTTATGATCAATGCATTGGTTATAAAGTACCTTTATTTTTAGGTGGTTTGGATGACCTTTCAAATATTGAACAAATTGATTTTGATGTATTTTGGACGCTCATGACTCAATTATGGTAATTTAGATTCAATCATACAGTACAATACCCTGAAGTATATCGACTTGAAGAAACCTTTCGTAAACTATAATAGAGCTAGCTACTATAATCGCGAAAACCTTACTTATAGTGAGTTATATAAACTTTAAAAGGAACACGAGGAGAAAAAATGAACTTACAATTTACCAAATTTGCAGCTATGCCAGAAGAAGTCATTGAAAAGTATGCCTCAAAAGTTCCAGACGAATTAGTGGAATTGTGGCAACAATATGGACTGGGATTTTTACTTGATGGTTATCTAAGAATTATCAATCCAGAAGAATATGTAGAATTTGTAGAAGCTACATATTTCAGAGGAACAAATGGAGTTCCATTATTTGTTACTTGTTTTGGGGATCTAATTATCTACACTCAGAACGGCTTTATTGATATCATTTATTATGCGAACAATGATTTTGATGTGATGACGAAACGAATGGATCATTTTATCAAATTTTTAGATGATGATAGTTTTTTAGAAGATTATTTTGATATTCCTTTATATGAAGAAGTGGTTAAGGAGTATGGGAGCTTGGATTACAATCAATGCTTTAGCTTTGTTCCTCTTCTTGTACTTGGAGGAAAAAGGGATCTAACCAATATTGACAAGGTTGGCATAAA
>NZ_KV804976.1:65042-114663 GCF_001811505.1 Streptococcus sp. HMSC034E03 | reverse complement strand
ACATATAGGATTTTATGATTTAAAGTCAGAAATAGAAGTCACTATTACTGAAATTCTGCAATAAGTTACCGTCAAAGAACATTTAGACCTCATTACCCAGATTACAGGCGGTGTGGGATTTTAGGATTTGAAATCAAGGATAGTAATCTAGGGGAACTAAACCTACGAGCGCTGGTGATGATTCAAAAGATAATACTTGGTCAAGGGATGATCGCTGGCTACTTCAGATGCTCATACTGGATGAAGTGCTAGAAATTTTAAGTTAGTGGTTGATATGGCTACAAAACCTATTGTCCATTTTAACTTTAGAAGGCGATTATATATGTTTAAAATTACAAAAGAATACGATATGAACGATAGACGATTAGTTTATAGACCAGAAGAATATAGTTTTGATTCCATACCTCTAAAAAATTCTGATTACTACATATTATTTGACACACTCCAACTTGGCTTTGATTCAGAAAACAATGCGTGCGTACAAATTTTTGGATTTTTTCCTCAGGCATTAAAAGCAGAAGAAAGAGATGTTCTCGTTCCTAACTCGAATAAAGGGAGTATTATTCTATTATTGGATGAATGCCAGTTAGATTTAGGGGATAGTATTCGATTCGTACAATCAGATAGTTGGGTAAGTTATTATTCACCAATCAAAGGATATACTTATTTTGGTAAGGAAAAATTATCAGATTCAGTAGAGTATGTTGAGTTTTATCCAGATTGCATTGCAGCGTTAAATGAGAAGGGTGATATAGAAGCTTTTTGGCTAAAGGTGAATTTTGAAGAGTAGTATAATGACTATTTTAGAATATCTAATGATAAACGATAGCAATTCGTACCTCATTTCATTTATCCAGTAAGTATATCTGATTAGATAGGGACTCAGTTTTGAAATCAATACCTTGTTTGAATCCTCAAAGGAGATTGTTAGTAGTTGCGCGATAGTGACTTGGTGCTAGGATGAACCTTGTAGTTGAGTTTATTTAAAACAAGATTATCTGCAAGTGAAGGCAGAATTCCTTTGACTGGAGGTAAATAAAATGACTTTTGAGGATTTAAGAGAACTCTTACTCTCGATAGTTGAAGAAGACGCTATTATTTCGACTTTATTTTCGTTTTTTATTAAAAATAAAGGATATTCAACTCAGATATTGGAAGAGATTATTTTTTATGGAGTGACAATAGGTTGGTTTGAAATAGTTAATGTCGAAAATAATGATATTCTCTATACAGATATCGAGTGGAGAATTGATAATGACTTCCAAGAAATCGTTTTTGCGATAATGATTTTGCTGTAAAGGCTTTATTTACACAGGAAGGTGGAATTCCAGAATTATTTAAGAAATTTATCTTATGACAGGAACAATCTTCATTTGTCAAAGAGAGAATTTTGGTAACTTGAATCTCCAGGCCTATGCGATAAGGAAGTTCAACATACCCATAATAAAAGTAGAAAGACTAGATAAAGCATGACAGATCAGCAAGCACTATTTTTCCAAGAACTAAAAATCATCCAGAAACAAGCTGTAAATATGAATCTCCATCAAAGTGATTTAACTAAAGAAGAACTGCTTTTTAATGTTAGTTATGATACTTTGGTTTTGATGATGGAATTATTGGATGGCTATCGTAATATGAATTTAGAGTTATCTGATAAAGAGAGTAAGGAAGTTTTAAATAAGAATATACAATTGTTGGATGGCTATCGTAATATGAACTTGGAGCTATCTGATAAAGAGAGCAAGGAAGTTTTAAATGAGAATATACAATTACATGATGGGTTGGTTGATTTTTTGAAGTCATTTTAGTTTAGCTAAGAAGTGACATGTGCTCTAATCTCCATAAAATAGGGAGTGAATAGGAGGAGAGGAAATGGTTGGAGATCTTTTGAAAATCGATAGGATTAAGACGCTATTGCTCGAGAATGGCATTTCTTTGGAACCAGGTCTAAGTGATGAAGAAATACAAAAAGTCGAGACAATCTATGGAATTGAATTTCCTGAGCAGTGGCTGGCAGTTTATCAACAATTGTTGCCTATTTCAGAAGGTTTTTATAACTGGAGAAATTTCTCAGCTGAAAATATAGAACATATAAAACGGAGCCTAGTTGCTCCCTATGATGGAATTTTGGAAAGTTTGGATGAACTGGTGTGGGATGCCTCTTGGGGGAGCGAGCCAACTACACTCTTGGACAGAAATATTCAAATCAGGAAAATGTTAGAAGCAGCACCTCGACTAATCCCCTTATATGGGCATCGTTTTCTCCCTAGTTATGAGAATCAGGAGATGCCGATTTTATCAGTAGTGGATTTAGATATTATTTATTATGGCAAAGACTTATACGATTATTTTGAGATTGAATTTGGGAATAGAGAACTTTCTCAGTCTTTAAAAGACTATAAGCCAGTGCCCTTCTGGACGAGTGACTTTTATTAAATGGTTTTACAAAGATAACTGGTCGCACCCTTGAAAACTTCATCTTACTTTGCAAATGTACTAATCCCGCGATTGGAATTTCTAGATGTCAAGTTAGAGTTTGATCTGTAACTAAATGCCAGGATAAGCGTCGTATTTGTTCTGATAGGAAAGTCTGTATCGGCTGCGCGTTAGTGCTTTTAAAATAGCTTCTATAGGCGTTCCAGCCTGTTTAGCAAGATGTTGGAATTTATGAGGACCTTGATGGATATTATTTTTCTTCATGGTATGTGGTGTTATCATGTAGATACGATATGAAAAATTAAGATAGCTCTGTAAATTCTGTAAATGTCACTTTGTGTGAACATGAGTAAATTTGAGTTTAGAGAATGATAGGAGATGGTTTAGAATGATAAGTTTAGAGTTGATGTCTGAAGAAAATAGCATAGATGTTTATTCTTTTGAAAAAGAAAATCGGGAGTATTTTGAGCGAAGTTTACCTCCTAGACCAGCCCACTATTTTGACTCAGAAGGTTTTAAAGAACTTACAAGGGAATTGTTAAGGGAACAAGAGAATCATGATGTCTACATGCATCTTATTAGAGATGCACAAGGCGCTATGGTCGGAAGAATCAATTTAAGTGTTTTAGGGAAGGATAGGAAAACAGCAGAACTTGGATATAGGATTGGAGAAAATGTTACTAATTTAGGTTATGCAAGTGAAGCAGTTAAACTCGTTTTAGAAAAGGCCTTTACTACTTATGGTTTACATAAGATTATCGCAGGGACGGCAACGGACAATCTGGCTTCTCAGAGAGTGCTTTTAAAAAACGGTTTCACCTTTAGTAAAATCATAGAGAATGACTTTCAAATGCATAACGAGTGGATTCATACGGCAGTATTTGAGATAAGGAATCTATAGCATCATCATTCCCAGTCGTTTGCCAAAACTCAACATTTCTAGTAGACATTCGTCTGCTTTTATACGGAAAATATAGTAGAATGAATCTAGAACAGTACACCAAGGCTGCTAAAAATGTTTTAGAATCTATATTGTATTACTCTAAGTTCAATCCGCTATAGCATTCTTTGTTCTTGTTTTTAGTTCTCTATCGTCATGATTACAAGCCAATTTGTATCTATAATACTTCTTTATTAGCCTTGTTTCTTGTCAAACTTTTTAATCCTCAGATCAAGACGAATATCTTATCAGCTAGTTTTGCTAGGGGATTTAATATTCTATTAAATTCTTTAATTTTCTTTTATCTTTATTTTTTTGAATTAAGGAATCTTAGTTTTAGTCTTTTCTTATTCTTTTGTTTACTATATTTTATAAAAATTTTTATCATTCCTTTATGTTTGGTTTCTAGTCAAAATTCTAAGTATGGTCCTTATCTAGTCCATAGTAGTTTCTTTAAGGGGAATGCTTCAGATGTAATTCATGTTTAATTTTATAAAAATGATGACTTTCTACTTTTTGGTAGGAAGTTTTTTATTATTTCCATATCGAAATAGTTGACAGATGTAATTCAGAGTGTTACAATAATTAAAAGGTTCGATATAGAACAAAAAAGGAGACAAAATGCACAAAATGTTAGGAGGCTACCAAGCTCTACAGATTCGATTGTTAAACGGGCGTATCTTTCAAAAACTATTGAGCAATGAACCAGATGCTCAATACAGAAGTGAACAGGGAAAAATTTTAACGATTTTGTGGAAGCAAGAGTTGGGGTGCGCTACAGCGACCGATATCGCTCTTGCGACGGGTCTAGCCAATAATACATTGACCAGTATGGTTAAGAAATTGGAAGAACAAGGCTTGGTCACGATTCAACCTTGCACACAAGATAAAAGGAAAAAATATATCTCTTTGACAGACCTCGGTTGGGCGCAAAAAGAAATTGGAGATCGTGTCAGCAAAGAACTGGGAGAGATTTTTTATCAAGGATTTTCGGATCATGAAATCCGAGAATTTGAAACCTATCAAGAGAGAATTATCTCAAATCTAAAGGCTAAAGAAAATGACATCTAAGGAAAGGAAGTAACAGTTATGATTGGTATTACAGGGGTAACAGGGAAATTAGGTTCCTATGTGGCTGATCTTGTCGATAAAAAAGAAATCGCTTCAGTCCATCTAGCACGAAGCCCAGAGCGTGCAAAGATCTATGCGTCAGCGGAAATTCGTAAAATAGTGTATGCCAATACTTCAGAGGTGGTTGAGGCCTTAAAGGGGATCGATATCTTGTTGATGGTTTCTGCTCGGGAGAATCCAGAGCGTGTCAAGGAACACAAGGACTTTTTAGATGCTGCAAAGCTAGCAGGAGTAGAGCATATCGTCTATACCTCCTTTTATGGGGCAGATGAGAAGGCAACTTTCACTTTGTCTCGAGATCATGCCCAGACGGAAGCCTATATCAAGGAGTTAGGGTTCACCTACACTTTTTTGAGAGATAATTTTTACTTGGACTTCCTGATTGATATGGCGCTTGAAAATGGAGAGATTCGTGGTCCGGCTAGCAGTGGCCTTGTGTCAGCTGTTGCCCGTAAGGATACATCTAGGGTTGCAGCAAAGATTCTTTTAAATCCTAAGGAGTGGGAAAATCAAAGCTTGAATCTGACAGGGCCTGAGAATCTTTCTATGAAAAAAATCGTAGCGCTTCTCTCAAAGGAGACCGGTAAGGCCATCATGTATGTAGATGAATCAGTAGAAGAAGCCTATGAGTCACGGGAAAAATGGCCAGCACAAACTTGGGAGTACGATGCCTGGGTCAGCACCTATACAGCGATTAAAGCTGGCGAACAGGCTGGGGTTTCAACAGATATCGAAAAAGTCTTAGGGCATCCAGCAAGCAGCCTATTGGATATTATTAGAGACAGAAAACTTATTGAGGAAGAACATGATTGAATACAAACATGTAGCCTTGCGCTACACGGATAAAAACATTTTAAAAGATGTCAATCTCCGCATTGAAAATGGAGAATTCATGGTGCTAGTGGGTCCTTCAGGATCTGGTAAGACCACCATGATCAAGATGATTAACCGTCTCTTGGAGCCAACGGATGGTAATATCTATATGGATGGGAAACGCATCAAAGACTATGACGAACGGGAGTTGCGTCTCAGTACCGGCTATGTCCTTCAAGCTATTGCCCTATTTCCAAATTTAACAGTTGCTGAAAATATAGCATTGATTCCTGAGATGAAGGGTTGGAGCAAGGAACAAATCTCCTCTAAAACAGAAGAACTCTTGGACAAGGTGGGTCTGCCTGCTGCAGAGTATGCAAAGCGCATACCTAGTGAGTTATCTGGTGGGGAGCAACAGCGGATTGGGATTGTGCGGGCTATCATTGGGGAACCAAAAATCTTGCTGATGGATGAGCCTTTCTCTGCTCTCGATGCCATTTCTCGCAAGCAGTTGCAGGCTCTTACCAAAGATTTGCACAAAGAATTCGGCATGACTACCATCTTCGTTACTCATGATACGGATGAGGCTTTAAAATTAGGGGATCGAATTGCAGTTTTACAAGATGGAGAAATTCGCCAGGTCGCAGAACCTGAAACAATTTTACAAGCGCCTGCGACAGACTTTGTAGCGAACTTGTTTGGAGGTAGCCTTCATGTCTAATTTCATTTCAACCTTTCAGGAGCGATTTAGTGAATGGGTAACAGCTCTGGGTCAACACTTACAATTATCGCTTTTGACCTTATTGGTTGCTATTTTTCTGACCATCCCACTTGCGGTTTATCTAAATGGTCATAAAAAAGCAGCGACCTGGGTGCTGCAAGTTGCGGGTATTTTTCAGACCATTCCTTCAATGGCCTTGTTGGGGCTCTTTATTCCTTTCATGGGGATTGGAACCTTACCAGCTCTCACAGCCCTTGTCATTTACGCTATTTTCCCGATTTTAGAAAATACAATCACAGCCCTGAATGGTATTGATCCTAGTCTTGAGGAGGCAGGGATTGCTTTTGGGATGACCAAGTGGGAGCGACTTAAGAAGTTTGAAATTCCACTGGCCATGCCCGTCATTGTATCGGGGGTTCGTACAGCAACCGTTATGATCATTGGGACAGCGACTTTAGCCGCTCTTGTTGGAGCTGGAGGATTGGGATCCTTTATCCTTTTGGGAATTGATCGTCGGAATGCTAGTCTGATTTTAATCGGGGCTATTTCATCGGCTATCTTGGCCATTCTTTTCAATGTCATTCTCAAATGGTTGGAAAAGGCAAAGTTGCGTACGATTGTTGCAGCCTTTGCGGTGATGCTCCTTGGTTTGGGAGTTAGTTATGCTCCAAGCATGATTCCTCAGACAGAAAAAGAAAATCTAGTCATAGCTGGGAAATTGGGGCCTGAGCCTGAAATTCTCATGAATATGTACAAGCTTCTCATTGAGGAAAATACGGATATGACGGTGACGGTCAAGCCTAACTTTGGGAAGACAGATTTCCTTTATCAAGCGCTGAAAAAGGGTGATATCGATATCTATCCAGAATTTTCTGGAACAGTGACAGAGAGTCTCCTCCAACCATCTCCACAAATTGGGCATGACCCAGAAAAGGTTTACGAGGTGGCTCGTGATGGCATTGCCAAACAGGATCAACTAGCCTTTCTTAAACCCATGGCTTATCAAAACACTTATGCTATAGCAGTTCCCAAAAAAATTGCGCAAGAATATGGACTTAAGACGATTTCAGACTTGAAAAAAGTGGAAGGACAGCTCAAGGCAGGATTCACTCTAGAGTTTAACGATCGTGAGGATGGAAACAAGGGCTTGCAGTCTGTTTATGGATTGAATCTCAATGTGGCAACCATGGAGCCAGCCCTTCGCTACCAAGCCATCCAGTCAGGGGACATTCAAATTACAGATGCTTACTCGACAGATGCTGAAATTGCTCGTTATGATTTAGTGGTTTTGGAGGATGATAAACAACTCTTCCCTCCATACCAAGGCGCTCCACTGATGAAAGCTAAATTACTCGAAAAACATCCTGAGTTGGAAGCAGTCCTCAATAAACTAGCTGGTAAAATCACCGAGAGCCAGATGAGTCAGATGAACTATCAGGTTGGTATTGATGGTAAGGATGCTTATACTGTTGCACATGATTTCTTGGTGGAACAGGGATTATTGAAGAAATGATGAGGCAAGAAGAAATACAAGAGACTCTTTTGCGACTCTGTAAGCACTATGGAGAACAAAATTGGTGGCAATCGGATAACAAGCTTGAAGATCTGGTATCGACTATTCTTATCCAGCGAACATCTGAGAAAAATGCTAAGTTGGCTTTAGCTGGTCTTATGGATGTCATGACAGTAGAGGGTATCCTAGGGTTATCACTAGAAGATTTACAGGAACGTATTCGACCTGCTGGATTTTTTAAGCAAAAGTCTCAAACGATTAGGGGACTTCTAATCTGGCTAAGAGAAAATGGTGGTTTTGAGGTTCTTGCTAGGATTGGAACAGAAGATTTACGGAAGCAACTTTTGGAGTTAAAAGGGATTGGACCAGAGACTGCAGATGCACTTTTACTATATCTTTTTGATCGTTCAGTTTTTATTTCGGACGAATATGCTAGAAGACTTTTTCGACGATTAGGATTTGGAAATTTTGATACCTATAATGAAATGCATGCTGTTTATTGTAATGTATTGGAAGGACTCACTCTCAAACAATGCCAAGAGATTCATGCTGTTATTGATGAACATGGGAAAGCTTTTAGCAAAAGTAAAGGCCAGTTAGACGAAAGTTGGTTACGATAAAAAAATTCTAAGGCTCCTTGTCTTAGAATTTTTTTAGTTAATGTACTTGCTTAAAAAATCATAATTTGATCAGATTACTAAATAGAAAGTAGAGGCAAAATATTCATGGTGAATGGAATATTTGAATGATAGAATGTTGACAGGTATTTTTCTTTTGAGTGGATATGAAATCTATAGTTGTGTTTGCTACTTCATCCCCATGACGTCTAAGTAAAATCTCACTACTTGATCCTCCGTGTAAGATTTCCCCTTTTTCAGCCACCAGGTCAATGTTTCGATAAAGTTAGTTACAACATAGTGTTTGAGATAAGAAGCAGGAATATTAGGATAGGAAACTTGCAAGTCCTCTGCGACCATAGGATAAACATGGTGTTCCAATTCTTTCTGCAATTGACGGAGGAAGTAGTCGTTTTTAGAGAAAAGAAGACTGGTGACGTGGTCCTGATTTTTCTTAAAATGTGAAAAGATATGTGTCAAGTAAGCATTTGTAGTTATATTTTCCTCACGTTCAAAAAGATGATGAAAGAGATAACGGCAGAGCTCGTCTAGGAGTAATTCCTTGCTCTCATAGTGACTGTAGAAGGTGGAACGACCGACATCTGCTAGGTCAATAATCTCCTGAACAGTGATGGATTCAAAATTTTTTTGATTTAGTAATTGTAAAAAAGCAGTATAAATAGCTTTTCGAGTCTTGGTAATGCGACGATCTTGAGCAGTCATATGGACACTTTGAACAAACTGTTCATTAACTTACAAAGTAAACAGTTTGCCCCTATCCTTTCTTTTCGGAGTAAGAGATAATACTAGTAAAGGAAATAATTATACTACAATTATACCAAAGGAGGATGGGAAAATGTCAACGAAAGGTGCTGTTTGGTTAGCTTTTTTCTTAAATTTGAGTTATGCCATTATTGAGTTTATCGCAGGAGGGATTTTTGGTTCTAGTGCTGTGCTTGCTGACTCCGTTCATGACTTGGGAGATGCAATCGCAATTGGGGTATCAGCCTTTCTAGAAACAGTCTCTAATCGTGAAGAAGACAGCCACTATACCTTGGGCTATAAGCGCTTTAGCCTCTTGGGGGCCATGGTAACGGCTGTGATTCTAATAACAGGGTCTGTTCTCGTTATTTTAGAAAATATAACGAAACTCTTTAATCCACAACCGGTCAATGATGAGGGTATCCTCTGGCTAGGAATCATTGCTGTTAGCATTAATGTGCTGGCGAGTCTAGTAGTTCGCAAGGGAAAAACAAAAAACGAATCCATTCTTAGCCTGCATTTTCTGGAAGATACTCTGGGTTGGCTGGCTGTTATCCTAATGGCTATTGTTCTGCGATTTACCGACTGGTATATTCTGGATCCGCTCTTATCTCTTGTCATTTCCTTCTTCATTCTGTTAAAGGCTATTCCACGTTTTTGGTCTACACTCAAGATTTTCCTCGATGCCGTGCCAGAAGGAGTGGATATCAAGCAAGTAAAGAGTGATTTGGAACGGTTGGAGTATGTGGCTAGTATCAATCAGCTTAACCTATGGACCATGGATGGTTTGGAGAAAAATGCCATTATCCATGTTTGTCTAAAAGAGATCGGACAGATGGAGGTTTGTAAAGAATCCATTCGAACCCTACTCAAAGATTGTGGTTTTCAAAATATTACCATTGAGGTAGATGCAGACTTAGCAAGCCACCAGGTTCATAAGCGTAATATGGCAGAGCTAGAAGAAAGCCATGATCACGATCATCATCATTGATGAGGAGTAGTATAAGAGAGCGAAAGCTTCATAAAAAGTGTATACTTGAAGTAAGTTAGATACAGAGAGGTAAATGTTTATGAAATCAGCAGTCTATAAAAAAGCAGGTCAGGTTGGTATTGAAGAGGTTAAACGTCCAAGCATTCAAGAAGCAGATGATGTGATTATCCGTGTGGTTCGTGCTTGCGTTTGTGGTTCAGATCTATGGAGTTATCGTAATCCAGATATTAAAGCGGGTCACAAAAATAGTGGACATGAAGCAATTGGAATCGTTGAAGAAACTGGAGAGGCCATTACAACAGTCAAGCCCGGTGATTTTGTGATTGTACCATTTACTCATGGATGTGGGGAATGCGACGCTTGTCGTGCTGGATTTGATGGTTCTTGTGACAATCATATTGGAAATAATCTAGGAGGAAATTTCCAAGCTGAATATCTCCGTTTCCACTACGCTAATTGGGCACTTGTGAAAATTCCTGGTCAACCTTCAGATTATAGCGAAGGCATGCTCAAGTCACTTTTGACACTTGCTGACGTCATGCCGACCGGTTACCATGCAGCGCGTGTGGCTAATGTGCAAAAAGGCGACAAAGTTGTCGTTATTGGGGATGGGGCTGTTGGTCAATGTGCTGTCATTGCAGCTAAGATGCGTGGCGCTTCACAAATTATCCTTATGAGTCGTCACGAAGACCGTCAACAGATGGCCTTAGAATCAGGTGCGACAGCAGTTGTAGCGGAACGTGGTGAAGAAGGGATTGCCAAGGTGCGAGAAATTCTCGGCGGAGGAGCAGATGCCGCTCTTGAATGCGTCGGTACGGAGGTTGCTGTAGAGCAAGCGCTCGGTGTCCTTCACAATGGAGGGCACATGGGATTTGTAGGTGTTCCACATTATAAGAATCGTGCACTTGGTTCAACCTTTATGCAAAATATCTCTGTTGCAGGTGGAGCAGCTTCTGCGACAACATACGATAAACAATTCTTGCTCAAAGCTGTCCTTGACGGTGATATCAATCCAGGTCGTGTCTTTACTTCAAGTTATAAACTGGAAGATATTGACCAAGCCTATAAAGATATGGATGAGCGCAAGACTATCAAGTCTATGATTGTGATGGATTAATACTCTTCGAAAATCTCTTCAAACCACGTCAGCTTCACCTTACCGTAGATATAGGTAACTGACATCGTCAGTCTTATCTACAACCCCAAAGCAGTGCTTTGAGCAACCTGCGGCTCGCTTCCTAGTTTGCTCTTTGATTTTCATTGAGGATAAAAAGAAAAACCTAATAGGATTTGAGAATCTCTATTAGGATTTTTTATTGTAAACAGTTGTATTTAATGCAAGGTGCTTTCTCTAAGAGTCAGCTTGGTTCCCAACATAGTGAGGCTTGGAATTTTGCGCCCGTGGAGCACTTCTCTATTAAGGATATCCATGCCTGTGCGTCCCATTTCCTCTGTATAAACAGTGATACTTGAAAGTGGTGGGAAAACCTGTTTGGTCAAGCTAGTGTCATTAAAGGAAATCAAACTCACTCGCTCTGGCAGGTGGATACTAGCTTCTTGGAGTGCCCGAAGGGCACCGATTGCCAGACTATCGCTTGCAGCAAAAAAGGCAGATGGAAGTTGTTCACCCAAGTTTTGAATTGCATGTTTCATTAAGTCGTAGCCAGATTGGGCAGAAAACTCTCCTTGGAAAATCAGTTCTTCATGATAGATTCCCTGCTCCTGTGTGTAGCTAATAAAGGCTTCCAGTCGTTTATCATGGATTTGTTCCTCTTGATCAGTCGTAACCTCGAGTCCAGTCAGAATTCCAACCCTGTCCATGCCTTGATTGATAAAATAATCCAAAACTTGTTTGACAGCATTTGAAAAATCAGTGATAACACAAGTATGACCTAAAGCCAGAGTGTCACTATCTAAAAATACTAGAGGTTTTTGATATTCTTCAAATGAAGCAATCTGTGCACGACTAAATTTACCAATACAGAGGATACCAATCACTTCCTCACTAAGCGTGAAAGGTTGGTCGTTAAAATAGCGCAAAATGTCATAGTCTAACTCTTGAGCTCTTTTTTCAATTCCAAGACGGATCTGGTAGTAGTAGAGATCTTCTAATTCTCCTTGTTCGCTCACCCACTGGATGATGGCAATTTTCTGTTTGAGTTTATGACTTTCGCCTGTTTTGAGATGTTTTGTGTACCCTAGTTCTTCTGCGACGGTTAAGATACGATGTCGAGTTTCTTCTGTAACAGATAGGCTCTGATCGCGATTGAGAACGCGGGATACAGTTGCGATCGAGACAGAGGCTAGCTGAGCGATATCTTTGAGTGTAGCCATAATTCCCCTCCTTTTTAGGTTATTATAGCATATTTTTGTTGCTTTTTACCTATAGTTTAGTAAAATATAGGTAAAAATGTTGACCAAAGCAAAACCCTTGGGTACAATAGAAGAAAACGATTACAGGTTAAGTTTTTTTACCTAACAATTGTCAAAGGAGAATTCATATGACACAACATCTTACTGCTGATGCACTTCGCAAGGACTTTCTTGCTGTTTTTGGTCAAGAAGCAGATCAAACCTTCTTTTCACCAGGCCGTATCAACTTGATTGGGGAGCATACTGACTACAACGGTGGCCATGTTTTCCCAGCAGCTATTTCACTAGGAACTTATGGGGCTGCTCGCAAGCGCGATGATCAAGTTTTGCGTTTCTACTCAGCCAACTTTGAGGATAAGGGCATTATCGAAGTGCCTCTTGCTGACCTCAAATTTGAGAAAGAGCACAACTGGACTAACTATCCAAAAGGTGTTCTTCATTTCTTGCAAGAAGCTGGTCATGTGATTGATAAAGGTTTTGATTTTTATGTTTTTGGGAATATCCCAAATGGTGCAGGCTTGTCTTCTTCAGCATCCTTGGAACTTTTGACTGGTGTTGTGGCAGAATACCTCTTTAACCTAAAATTGGACCGTCTAGACTTAGTTAAAATCGGAAAATTGACAGAAAATAACTTTATCGGTGTTAACTCTGGTATCATGGACCAGTTTGCCATCGGTATGGGGGCTGACCAACGTGCTATTTACCTGGATACTAACACTCTAGAATACGACTTGGTACCACTTGATTTGAAAGACAATGTCGTTGTTATCATGAATACCAATAAGCGTCGTGAACTAGCAGATTCTAAGTACAATGAACGCCGTGCTGAATGTGAAAAAGCAGTGGAAGAACTCCAAGTTGCCTTGGATATCCAGACTTTAGGTGAGTTGGATGAATGGGCTTTTGATGAATACAGCTATCTAATCAAAGACGCAAATCGTTTGAAACGTGCCCGCCATGCTGTTCTTGAAAATCAACGCACCCTTAAGGCACAAGCGGCTCTTCAAGCAGGAGATTTGGAAAAATTTGGTCGTTTGATGAATGCGTCTCATGTTTCACTTGAGCATGACTATGAAGTGACTGGTTTGGAATTGGATACCCTTGTTCATACAGCTTGGACTCAAGAAGGTGTTCTTGGTGCTCGTATGACAGGGGCAGGATTTGGTGGCTGTGCCATTGCCTTGGTGCAAAAAGATGCTGTTGAGGCCTTCAAGGAAGCTGTAGGCAAGCACTACGAGGAAGTAGTTGGCTACGCTCCAAGTTTCTATATCGCTGAAGTGGCAGGTGGAACTCGCGTTCTTGATTAGTCAGAAGGAGGGTTTCTAGTGACCTTAGTAGAAAATTTTGTGACCAAAATCATTGCAGAAAGTAGCTTTGAAGAGTTGGATCGTATCTATCTGACCAATCGTGTTTTAGCACTGGTGGGAGATGGAGTTCTTGAAGTTGAGACTGACCAGGATGATTTGATTGAACTAAAAGATCAGCTTGTCGAGGAAGCCGTTCGATTGGAAACAATTGAAGATAGTCAGGCTGCGCGTGAGATTCTCGGTGCTGACCTCATGGATTTGGTAACCCCTTGTCCAAGTCAGGTTAATCGTGACTTTTGGGATACCTATGCCCAGTCACCAGAGCAGGCAATTGCGGATTTCTACCAACTCAGTCAGAAGAATGACTACATCAAACTAAAGGCTATCGCAAAGAATATTGCTTATCGTGTTCCGTCTGACTACGGTGAACTAGAGATTACCATCAATCTCTCTAAACCTGAAAAGGATCCAAAAGAGATCGCGGCAGCCAAGTTAGTCAAGTCGAGCAACTATCCTCAATGTCAGCTTTGTATGGAAAATGAGGGCTATCATGGTCGTGTCAACCATCCAGCTAGAAGCAATCACCGGATTATACGTTTTGATATTTCTGGGCAGGAGTGGGGCTTCCAGTATTCGCCTTATGCGTACTTTAATGAGCACTGTATCTTCCTAGATAGCCAACATCGTCCAATGGCCATCAGTCGCCAAAGTTTTGAGCATTTGTTAGCAATCGTAGAGCAGTTTCCAGGTTATTTTGCAGGTTCAAATGCTGACCTACCAATTGTGGGTGGCTCCATCCTGACGCATGATCATTACCAAGGTGGGCGACATGTCTTCCCAATGGAAGTGGCTCCTTTACAGAAAAGCTTTACCTTTGAAGGTTTTGAATCTGTCAAAGCAGGGATTGTTCAGTGGCCTATGTCTGTGATTCGATTGACGTCGGATTCAAAAGACGATTTGACCAATCTTGCTGAGAAAATCTTACTGGCTTGGCGTCAATACTCCGATCCAAGTGTGCAGGTTTTGGCGGAAAGCAATGGAACTCCGCACCACACCATTACACCGATTGCGCGTAAACGAGATGGGCAGTTTGAGTTGGATTTGGTCTTGCGGGACAATCAAACCTCTCCAGAGCATCCAGACGGCATCTATCATCCCCACAAGGATGTCCAACATATCAAGAAGGAAAATATCGGCTTGATAGAGGTTATGGGCTTAGCAATCTTGCCACCACGCTTGAAGGAAGAAGTAGAGCAAGTAGCAGCTTATCTAGTCGGAGAGGATGTTTTAGTAGCCGATTATCACCAAGAATGGGCAGATGAGTTGAAAGAAAGTCATCCTGGATTGACTGATAAAGACCAAGCTCTCGAAATTGTCCAAGAATCTGTGGGTAAAATCTTCGCTCGGGTATTGGAAGATGCAGGAGTTTATAAGCAAACAGAAGAAGGACAGGCAGCCTTTATGCGTTTCGTGGAGCAGGTTGGGATTTTACCTGAATAAGTGCTTCTCCCTTGCACAGAGTCATGAAAAGTAGTATCATAGTGTCGTTTGAAACATCAGGAGGAACGTATGAAAGATTTTCACTTTGACGCTATATCTGCCTTTGAAAACTATGAAATTGAAAAAATGAGAGATGGTCACGTTGTGGTAACGACAAAAGTAGTGGACTCCTCACTCAACTATTATGGGAATGCCCATGGAGGCTATCTATTTACCCTTTGTGACCAAATCAGTGGTCTTGTGGTGATTTCGCTTGGCTTAGATGGAGTGACGCTCCAGTCTTCTATCAACTATCTGAAAGCTGGAAATCTAGGGGACATTCTCACTATCAAAGGAGAATGTGTCCATCATGGACGCACCACTTGTGTCGTCGATGTTGATATCACTAATCAAGATGGCCGAAATGTCTGCAAGGCAACCTTCACCATGTTTGTCACAGGCCAACGATCTGAAGATAGACAGGTGAGGATATAGGAAATAATAAAAAGAGGCTCATGCCTCTTTTTTTATTACATTCCCACTCTAATGCTTTATTATTCTATTCACTAAATCTTAAAAAATAACCATCTGGGTCTAAAACTGCAAATTCATGAGGATAGATATATTGTTCACCAACTCGAAATTCTCTTTTAGTCAAAGGACGATGAATAGGATAGTTGGATTCTAATAATTTTTGATAGAGTCTAGGGACATCCTCTATGCCAAAGGAAATGTTGATTCCACGACCAAAGGGATAGGTCAGTTCAGCTAGCTCCTCCTTTGTCCCCTCTTCTAGCATTAGCTGGCAATCTTCAAGAGACAGGAAGAGAAATTTTTCTTCTGGTCGCTCGTATTCGATCGTAAAACCCAGTAAATCACAGTAGAAGGAACGGGACTGTTCTATATTTGAGACCATAAACTCGGGAATAACTGCATTGTAGTCCATAAAGAAAATCCTTATAATTCAATCTCCATGACAATCGGTGTATGGTCTTGGCGTGCGCCTGAGTCAATCATGTCTGACTTGGTAACCTTGTCTGCTACACGGTTACTTGTGAGCCAGTAGTCGATTCTCCAGCCTGTGTTGTTGATTTTTGAAGTTTTGCTACGTTGTGCCCACCAAGTATAGCGTTCTGGCACATCGCCATGGATATGGCGGAAGGTATCTGTAAATCCTTTGGCTAAAAGGTTTGTAAATCCTTCACGTTCTTCGTCCGTGAAACCTGGTGAACGACGGTTGCTGGCTGGGTTGGCAAGGTCAATTTCCTTGTGGGCAACGTTGTAGTCTCCGGTTGCTAGGACAGGTTTTTGCTTGTCTAGTTGAGCCAAGTACTCTGCATATTTGACATCCCAGACTTGACGTTCTTCCAAGCGTTTGAGTCCATCACCAGCGTTTGGTGTGTAAACTTGAGTCACGAAAAATGTATCAAATTCCAAAGTAATGATGCGGCCTTCCAAGTCCATAGTAGAAGGTGCGCCAATTTCTGGGAAGCTAACAGTTGGAGTCAGTTCTTTCTTATAGAGGAACATGGTTCCAGCATAGCCTTTGCGGGCAGGCTCTTGAGAGGAACGCCAAGTATTTTCGTAACCTGGGAAGAGTTCTTCCAGTACCTCAAGGTGTTTTTTAGTAGGACCTTTAGCTGAAAGCTTGGTTTCCTGGATAGCAATGATATCAGCGTCTTCGGCTACCAAAGTTTGGAGAACGTCTTGAGACAATTTCGCACGCGCAGAGTCACTCGTCAACGCTGCATTGAGGGAATCAATATTCCATGAGATCAGTTTCATAGTATGTACCTTTTCAATCAGATTATAGACAATATTATACCAGAAAAAGAAGTAATTCCCCAACGTATAGTTTGAAAAATCAAGCCCATTCCTTTATAATAAAGAATGATTTATGTAAAGGATTGAAAATAAATGAAATGTTACTCCTTTGAGTATCTTTATCGCTGAGTATGATAAGGGTCAACTAAGCGTCATCACCTATGAATAGGAAAAACCTGAGGCAGTCACCTCAGGTTTCCATTTGTCATTAGAAAGGAATTTTATGTCCATCATCCAAAAACTCTGGTGGTTTTTTAAATTAGAAAAACGCCGTTACCTAGTTGGAATCGTAGCTTTGGTTTTGGTTTCTGTACTAAACCTCATCCCACCTATGGTCATGGGGCGCGTGATTGATGCCATCACTTCGGGACGATTAACACAAGATGAGCTCTTGCTTCATCTCTTTTATCTCCTGCTGGCAGCTTTCGGGATGTACTACCTGCGTTATGTTTGGCGCATGTATATCCTAGGAACCTCATATCGACTTGGACAAATCATGCGTTCAAGACTATTCGAGCACTTTACAAAAATGTCTCCCGCTTTTTATCAGAGTTATCGGACTGGGGATTTGATGGCTCACGCAACCAATGATATCAATGCTCTGACTCGTTTAGCAGGTGGTGGTGTCATGATGGCAGTGGATGCCTCTATCACAGCCTTGGTGACTTTACTGACCATGCTCTTTAGTATTTCTTGGCAAATGACCTTGGTTGCCATCATTCCCTTGCCATTTATGGCCTATGCGACTAGTCGTCTGGGGAGAAAGACCCATAAGGCTTTCGGAGAATCCCAAGCAGCCTTTTCTGAACTCAACAATAAGGTTCAAGAATCTGTAGCTGGGATCAAGGTAACCAAGTCCTTCGGTTATCAGTCTGATGAATTAGCCTCTTTCCAGGAAGTCAATGATTTGACCTTCCAAAAGAATCTGCAAACCATGAAATATGATAGTCTCTTTGACCCCATGGTTCTACTCTTTGTTGGTTCTTCCTATGCCTTAACTCTCTTAGTCGGTGCCTTTATGGTGCAAGCAGGACAAGTAACCATTGGTAATCTGGTTACCTTTATCTCTTACTTGGATATGTTGGTCTGGCCCTTGATGGCGATTGGTTTCCTCTTTAATATTACTCAAAGAGGGAAGGTTTCTTATCAACGAATTGAGAGTCTTTTGTCCCAAGAGCCACCTGTCAAAGATCCAGAATCTCCACCTGAAGGGATTGAAAATGGGCGCTTGGACTATGCCATTGATCGTTTTGCCTTTGAAGACGAAGAGACGCTGAGAGATATACATTTTAGTCTCGAAAAAGGGCAAACCTTGGGCTTGGTTGGACAGACTGGTTCAGGGAAAACTACTATAATTAAATTGCTCCTACGTGAGTATGACGTTGACCAAGGAGCTATTTATCTAAATGGTCATGACATTCGTGATTATCGACTAGCTGACTTACGAAGTTTGATGGGATACGTCCCACAGGACCAATTTCTTTTTGCCAGCTCTATCCTAGACAATATTCGATTTGGGAATCCTGACCTGCCTTTCTCAAAAGTAGAAGAAGCAACTAAGCTGGCTCAAGTCTATCAAGACATTCAAGCCATGCCCCAGGGATTTGATACGGTTATCGGCGAAAAAGGTGTCAGTCTATCTGGTGGACAAAAGCAACGTCTGGCTATGAGTCGGGCTATGATTTTAAATCCTGATATCTTGATTTTAGATGATTCCTTGTCAGCTGTGGATGCTAAGACAGAGTTCGCAATCATCGATAATCTCAAGGAAACTCGCAAGGACAAGACAACCATTATCACAGCCCATCGTCTCAGTGCAGTTGTCCATGCAGATTTAATTTTGGTCATGCAAAATGGCCGCATCATTGAACGAGGCACACATGAAGACTTACTAGCCTTGGATGGTTGGTACGCACAAACCTACCAGTCTCAACAGTTAGAAATGAAAGGAGAAGAAGATGCGCAATAAACAAGAACAATGG
Organism: Streptococcus sp. HMSC034E03; assembly: GCF_001811505.1. GTDB lineage: Bacteria > Bacillota > Bacilli > Lactobacillales > Streptococcaceae > Streptococcus. The sequence continues at coordinate 95,774 of NZ_KV804976.1, read as the reverse complement.
GCTGTATTGAAGCGTTTGTTGTCCTATCTCAAGCCTTACGGTCTCCTCACCTTTTTAGCACTCGCTTTTCTCCTTACGACGACTGTTATCAAGAGCGTAATTCCCCTAGTGGCTTCGCACTTTATCGACCAGTATCTACATAATCTCAACCAGCTTGCTGTTACAGTTCTGCTAGTTTACTATGGTCTCTACATTCTTCAAACCCTTGTCCAATATGTAGGGAACATCCTCTTTGCGCGAGTGTCCTACAGTATCGTTAGAGATATTCGACGGGATGCCTTTGCCAATATGGAAAAACTAGGCATGTCTTATTTTGATAAAACACCTGCAGGTTCTATCGTTTCGCGTTTGACCAATGACACTGAGACTATTAGTGATATGTTTTCAGGAATTTTATCCAGCTTTGTCTCAGCAGTCTTTATCTTTGTGACAACCCTTTATACCATGCTCGTTTTGGATTATCGTCTGACAGCTTTAGTATTGCTCTTTCTACCTTTGATTTTTCTTTTGGTCAATCTCTACCGTAAAAAATCCGTCAAGGTCATCGAAAAAACCAGAAGTCTCTTGTCAGATATTAACAGTAAGCTGGCTGAAAATATCGAAGGGATTCGCATTATTCAAGCCTTTAATCAAGAAAAGCGCCTGCAAGAAGAGTTTGATGGGATAAACCAGGAACATCTGGTCTACGCCAACCGTTCAGTAGCTTTGGACTCCCTCTTTTTACGTCCAGCTATGAGTTTGTTGAAGTTGTTGGGCTATGCAGTTTTGATGGCTTACTTTGGCTATCGTGGTCTCTATCTAGGAATAACGGCAGGAACCATGTATGCCTTTATCCAGTACATCAATCGCCTCTTTGATCCCCTCATCGAGGTTACGCAAAACTTTTCTACCCTTCAGACATCCATGGTGTCAGCAGGTCGTGTCTTTGCACTTATCGATGAGACCAACTATGAACCGGTCCAAGAAAATGGACAAGCCGAGATTAGAGAAGGAAATATCCGTTTTGAACATGTGTCCTTCTCTTATGACGGGAAACACCAGATTCTCGATGATATTTCCTTTACAGTCAATAAAGGTGAAACCATCGCCTTTGTCGGACATACTGGCTCTGGGAAATCCTCTATCATCAATGTTCTCATGCGCTTTTATGAATTCCAGTCAGGTCGAGTTCTCCTTGATGGTGTGGATATTCGTAAGTATAGCCAAGAGGAATTGAGAAAAAATATCGGTCTGGTCCTACAGGAACCTTTCCTCTATCATGGGACCATCAAGTCCAATATTGCTATGTACCAAGATATCAGCGATGACCAGGTTAAGGTGGCAGCAGAGTTTGTGGATGCAGATTCTTTCATTCAGGATCTTCCATTAGGCTATGATGCTCCAGTATCGGAGCGTGGTTCGAGTTTTTCAACCGGTCAACGTCAGCTTCTTGCCTTTGCTAGAACCGTTGCCAGTCAACCGAAAATTCTGATTTTGGATGAAGCGACAGCCAATATTGACTCTGAAACAGAAGCCTTGGTCCAAAATTCCCTAGCCAAGATGAGACAGGGCCGGACGACCATTGCCATCGCTCATCGTCTTTCTACCATTCAGGATGCTAACTGTATCTATGTCCTAGATAAGGGACGAATCATCGAGAGAGGCACGCACGAGGAACTTTTGGCCTTAGGAGGAACCTATCACAAGATGTATAGTTTACAGGCAGGAGCTCTGTCCTAAGGAAGAATTCCTTTAAAATACAGATTTCTTGCACCGCCTCTTTCATTTTGTGGTATAATGTAGAATGTTTAAAGATTACATATTAAAAAACAGAGGAGAATGTGCATGCTGAAATGGGATGAACTACCTCAAGAAATGCAATTAAGTGAGGTAAAACCATACTACCAGCTCGTCTCTGGAAGAAAAGGTTCACTGATTCTCAAGCGTTGTCTAGACTTGTTTCTAGCCTTGGTCTTGTTAATCTTGACTTCACCCGTATTTCTGATTCTAAGCATTTGGATCAAGCTAGATAGCAAGGGTCCAGTCATTTACAAGCAAGTCCGGGTAACCCAGTACAACCGACATTTCAAGATTTGGAAATTCCGGACCATGGTGACGGATGCGGATAAGAAAGGAAGTCTAGTAACTTCTGCCAATGACAGCCGCATCACCAAGGTTGGAAATTTCATTCGCCGTGTTCGTTTGGACGAACTTCCACAATTGGTCAATGTTCTCAAAGGAGAGATGTCCTTTGTGGGAACTCGTCCAGAAGTACCACGCTATACTGAGCAGTACAGCCCTGAAATGATGGCTACCTTGCTCTTGCCAGCAGGGATTACATCGCTTGCCAGCATTAACTATAAGGACGAGGATGCCATTATCAGTCAAATGACTGCAAAAGGTATGTCGGTCGACCAAGCTTATGTCGAAAGAGTCCTTCCAGAAAAGATGCACTATAATCTAGCCTACCTACGTGATTTTAATTTCTTCGGAGATATCAAGATCATGTTCCAGACTGTATTTGAAGTTTTAAAATAAGTAATCACAAGAGTGAATACAGTAAAAGGAGTAAATCAATGCCAAATTACAATATTCCATTTTCACCACCCGATATTACCGAAGCTGAAATTGCTGAAGTAGCAGATACCCTCCGTTCTGGTTGGATCACAACAGGTCCAAAGACAAAAGAATTGGAGCGTCGTCTGTCTGTCTATACTCAAACGCCTAAGACAGTCTGCCTCAACTCTGCAACAGCAGCTCTTGAATTGATCTTGCGTGTGCTTGAAGTGGGCCCTGGCGATGAAGTTATCGTTCCCGCTATGACCTATACAGCATCATGTAGCGTTATCACTCACGTAGGTGCTACACCAGTTATGGTTGATATCCAAGATGATACTTTTGAAATGGACTATGACAAGCTTGAGCAAGCGATTACTGAGAAGACTAAGGTTATCATCCCAGTAGAACTTGCAGGGATTATCTGTGACTATGACCGTTTGTTCCAAGTTGTTGAGAAAAAACGTGATCTCTTTACAGCTACTAGCAAGTGGCAAAAAGTCTTTAACCGTATCGTTGTTGTCTCAGATAGCGCCCATGCTTTGGGTTCAACCTACAAAGGGCAACCAGCTGGTTCCATTGCAGACTTTACATCATTCTCTTTCCACGCTGTCAAGAACTTTACAACTGCTGAAGGAGGAAGTGCTACTTGGAAAGCTAATCCAGCTATTGATGATGAAGAAATGTACAAGGAATTCCAAATCCTATCTCTTCATGGTCAAACAAAAGATGCGCTAGCTAAGATGCAACTAGGTTCATGGGAATACGATATCGTAACTCCTGCCTACAAGTGCAACATGACGGATATCATGGCTTCACTTGGTCTGGTTCAGTTGGACCGTTATCCTAGCTTGCTACAACGTCGTAAGGACATCGTAGATCGCTATGACCGTGGATTTGCAGGGACTCGAATCCATCCATTGGCTCATGAGACAGATACTGTAGAATCTTGTCGTCACCTTTACGTTACCCATGTAGAAGGTGCTAGTCTCGAGCAACGTAATCAAATTATCCAAGAATTGGCCAAAGCAGGAATCGCAAGTAACGTTCACTACAAACCGCTTCCACTTTTGACTGCCTATAAGAATCTTGGCTTTGACATGGCAAACTATCCTAAAGCTTATGCCTACTTTGTAAACGAGATTACACTACCGCTTCACACCAAATTAACGGATGAAGAAGTAGATTATATCATTGAGACTTTTGTCAAAGTTTCTGATGAAGTTCTAAGTGCTTCACAAAAATAATTAAAAAAATTAGTAAAAAATTAGTGAAAACGGTTGACAAAGAAAAAACAATAACATATAATTAACTCAACAAATCAGAAAAGTAATTATTTTTAATCTTCAGGGAGCCTGTGGTTACTGTGAACAGGTGGTTGGAACTAGTGAAATTGGGCTGATTTTAAAAGTGAATTTGAAACAATGAAAATTCGGTAGGCACACCTTACAGTGCAACTTGTTGTTAGACAAGGCAGAGATGTAAAGGGGATATTCTCTTTACAATTGAGGTGGTACCGCGTTACAAACGCCCTCACATGGAAGTAGATTCCGTGTGTGGGCTTTTTCATATTTTGGAACAATAGAAAAGAGGAAAAATTTATGACAACTAAAGGTTATTTTGGACAGTTTGGTGGTAGTTTTGTACCAGAACCAATTCAGGCTTTATTAGATGAGTTGGAAGTGACTTTTGATAAATACAAGGATGATCCAGAATTTTTGGCAGAATATCGTCATTACTTGAAAGATTATTCAGGTCGTGAGACTCCGCTCTATTTTGCAGAAAGTTTGACGGATTATCTAGGTGGGGCTAAGATTTATCTCAAACGTGAAGACCTTAACCACCTTGGTTCACACAAACTTAACAATGTCCTTGGACAAATCCTTCTTGCTAAACGCATGGGTAAAAAACGTGTGATTGCAGAGACAGGAGCTGGTCAGCACGGTGTTGCGACAGCTGCAGCTGCAGCCAAATTTGGTATGGCCTGTGATGTCTACATGGGGGCAGAAGATGTGGAACGTCAACGTCTCAACGTCTTCCGTATGGAGATGATGGGAGCGACTGTTCACTCAGTTGAAACGGGAACTCGTACACTGAAGGATGCGGTTGATGCAGCCTTTGGAGCATGGATGAATGACCTTGATGCTTTCTACGTTTTAGGTTCGGCTGTAGGTCCGCACCCTTACCCAACGATTGTTCATGAATTCCAAAAAGTAATCAGTGAAGAATCACGTCGTCAAATCTTGGAAAAAGAAGGACGACTGCCAGACTACGTCATTGCCTGTGTGGGCGGTGGTTCTAATGCCATCGGAGCTTTTTCACAGTATGTAGCTGATGAAGAAGTAAAATTGGTTGGGGTAGAAGCTGCTGGTCACGGTTTAGATACCGACAAACACGCAGCAACTATGACCAAGGGTAGTGTCGGAATTGTCGATGGAATGAAGACCTATGCAGTCTTTAAGGAAGATGGAGAGCTCGCGCCAGTTTACTCTATCTCAGCAGGTTTGGACTATCCAGGGGTTGGTCCAGAACATGCCTTCTTTAAAGATTCTGGTCGCGTGGAATATGTCGCTGCGACAGATGAAGAAGCTGTTCAAGCTTTACTTTTACTTAGCAAGACAGAAGGAATTATCCCAGCTATTGAAAGCTCCCATGCCATCGCAGAAGCAGTCAAACGCGCACCAAAACTAAGTAAGGATGAGATTATCATCATCAATGTCTCTGGTCGTGGAGACAAGGACGTAGCTGCCATTGCAGACTACCTTGAAGCTAAAAAATAAAAGATGGAAAAATTATAGCTGTTTCTCTCTCAGAGAGCTTGTGGTTGCTGAAAACAAGCAGAGAAAGCTGTAAGGTTGGGTCCATCTCAAATGAGAGAAGAATTCATAATTCTCAAGGGAGTGCCCTTTATCGCACGGCCTGTTACAGGAGCTATCTGAGACAGGAATGAGAGATAGGAGAAATCCTATAATTGAGGTGGCACCGCGAATTTCGTCCTCACGCAAGTTATTTTGCGTGGGGATTTTTCATACAGTCGCCACGGACTAGAAGTAGAACTGAAAGGGAAATTACAATGGAACGAATCATTCATGGAGATGTTTTATCACCAATCTTGGCTTATATGCGTTTGAACGGACAACACAAGGTCATACTTGAAAGTATCCCAAGAGAAAAGGAAAATGCTCGTTTTTCTATCTTAGCCTATAACCCAGTTTTTGAGATTAAGTTTGAGAATGGAGTTCTTTATCAAAATGGTCAGGTGATTGATCGTGATCCTTTGGATTTTCTCTATGAGGTGACTCATAAGAGTCAGCACCATTCAGAACTACCTTTTGGTGGTGGAGCTATTGGCTTTGTTGGCTACGATATGATTTCTCTCTATGAAGAAATTGGTCAGCTCCCTGAGGATACGATTGGGACACCAGATATGCATTTCTTCGTATATGAGAGTTATATAGTTTTTGACCATAAGAAAGAAAAAATTCATATCATAGAGGATGCTCTCTACAGTGAACGTAGTAATGAAGAACTAGAAGTGGCTTTAGATCAGGTTTTAGAAGAGTTAAAAATCCCTGCTCCAAATGAATTTGAAGATTTGGAAGTTTCTCCACTTCAGTTTAGACCACATATTGCACCTCAGAAATTTGAAGAAATGGTAGAAACAGCTCGCGACTTGATTCGCAATGGAGATATGTTCCAATGTGTGCTTAGCCAGCGCTTCTCCGCAGAGGTAACTGGAAATCCTTTTGACTTCTACAGAAATCTCCGAGTGACCAATCCATCAAATTACCTCTACTTTTATGATTTTGGAGATTATCAAATTATCGGTGCCAGTCCTGAGAGCTTGGTTTCCGTCAAGAATGGTATCGTGACAACCAATCCAATTGCAGGTACGCGACCTAGAGGCACTAATGACGAGGAAGATGCAGCACTTGCAAGTGATCTACTTTCTGATGAAAAGGAAACGGCAGAACACCGAATGTTGGTTGATTTGGGACGAAATGATATCGGTAGAATTGCTGAAACAGCAAGTGTCCAAGTAACTAAGTATATGGAAGTGGAACTTTTCCGTTATGTCATGCATTTGACCAGCGTGGTTAAAGGACGTTTATTACCAGAATTAACTGCCATGGATGCCTTGAAGGCAACACTTCCAGCAGGAACAGTATCGGGGGCACCAAAGATTCGAGCCATGAAACGCATCTATGAACTAGAAACAGAGAAGCGAGGCGTATACGCAGGAGCTATCGGTTACTTATCAGCAACTGGAGATATGGATTTCGCTATTGCAATTCGAACCATGGTTCTTAAAAATCAAAGAGCCTATGTGCAGGCTGGGGCAGGGATTGTCTACGACTCTATCGCCCAAAACGAATACCAAGAAACCATTAACAAAGCTAAATCTATGACTAGAATGGGAGAACTAAGACCATGATCTTATTGATTGACAATTATGATTCATTTACCTATAACCTGGCTCAATATATCGGGAATTTCGCAGAAGTTCAGGTTTTGAGAAATGATGATCCACATCTTTATGAACATGCTGAAAAGGCAGATGGACTGGTCTTTTCTCCTGGTCCAGGTTGGCCAGCTGATGCTGGAAAAATGGAAGAAATGATTCGTGATTTTGCAGGTAAGAAACCTATTCTGGGGATTTGTTTGGGACACCAAGCCATCGCAGAAGTCTTTGGTGGTAAGTTGGGATTGGCTCCTAAAGTTATGCACGGGAAACAAAGTCAAATCCGGTTTGAGACTCCATCCGTTCTCTATCAAGGGATTGAGGACAATCGTCCAGTCATGCGTTACCACAGTATTTTAATTGAAGAGATGCCAGAAGAGTTTGAAGTGACAGCTCGTTCGATAGATGACCAAGCTATTATGGGGATTCAACACAAAACCTTGCCGATTTATGGCTTGCAGTATCATCCAGAAAGTATTGGAACGCCAGATGGCCTATCTTCTATTCAGAATTTTATCGAGAAAGTTGTAAAGTGAGGAACACAAAATGAAAGAAATTATTGAAAAATTAGCCAACTTTGAAGATTTATCAAGTGTTGAAATGACAGATGTTATCGAACGCATCGTGACAGGGCGAGTGACAGAAGCACAAATTGCTTCACTACTTTTAGCTCTTAAGATGAAGGGAGAAACACCTGAAGAAAGAACAGCTCTCGCTCAAGTCATGAGAGGACATGCTCAACACATTCCAACAAACATTCAAGATGCTATGGATAACTGTGGTACAGGTGGAGATAAGTCATTTAGCTTCAACATTTCCACAACTGCAGCCTTTGTCTTGGCTGGTGGCGGTGTTCACATGGCCAAGCACGGTAACCGTTCAATTTCTTCTAAATCGGGTTCTGCAGATGTCCTCGAAGCCTTGGGGATCAACCTAGACCTCAAACCAGCTGAACTAGGTAAGGTCTTTGATAAAACTGGAATCGTCTTTCTCTTTGCCAAAAATATGCACCCAGCCATGAAATACATCATGCCAGCTCGTTTGGAATTGGGAATTCCAACGATCATGAACTTGACTGGTCCACTGATTCACCCAATGGCCTTGGAAACACAGCTTCTTGGGATTAGTCGTCCAGAACTTCTAGAAAGTACAGCTCAGGTTTTGAAAAATATGGGTCGCAAACGTGCCATCGTGGTTGCTGGACCAGAAGGATTGGATGAAGCTGGCTTGAACGGAACAACCAAGATTGCTCTTCTTGAAAATGGTGAAATTACCTTGTCAAGCTTTACTCCAGAGGATTTGGGAATGGAGCGCTACGCTATCGAAGATATCCGTGGAGGCAATGCTCAGGAAAATGCAGAAATTTTGCTCAGCGTTCTGAAAAACGAACCAAGTCCATTCTTGGAAACTACAGTTTTAAATGCTGGTCTTGGTTTCTATGCTAATGGTAAGGTAGCTAGTATCAAGGAAGGAGTTGCCTTGGCCCGTCAAGTGATTGCTAGTGGCAAGGCCCTTGAAAAACTCAGACTGTTACAGGAGTACCAAAAATGAGTCAGGAATTTTTAGCACGAATCTTGGAGCAGAAGGCGCGTGAGGTTGAGCAGATGGAGCTGGAGGAAATCCAGCCCTTGCGTCAGACCTATCGCTTGGCTGAGTATCTAAAAAAACATCAGGACCGTTTACAGGTAATCGCTGAGGTCAAGAAAGCTAGCCCTAGTCTGGGAGATATCAATCTCGATGTGGATATTGTGCAACAGGCCCAGACTTATGAAGCGAACGGAGCAGTGATGATTTCTGTTTTGACAGATGAGGTTTTCTTTAAAGGGCATTTGGATTATCTACGAGGGATTTCCAGTCAGGTAGAGATTCCGACGCTCAACAAGGACTTTATCATCGATGAAAAGCAAATCATCCGCGCTCGCAATGCCGGTGCGACAGTCATCTTGCTCATTGTCGCTGCCTTGGCAGAAGAACGCCTTAGGGAACTCTATGACTACGCGACAGAGCTTGGTCTGGAAGTCTTGGTGGAGACTCACAATCTAGCTGAACTAGAGGTGGCTCATAGACTTGGTGCGGAGATTATCGGGGTTAATAACCGCAACTTGACCACCTTTGAGGTCGACTTACAGACCAGTGTAGACTTGGCCCAGCACTTTGAGGAAGGTCGCTATTACATTTCTGAATCTGCCATTTTCACAGGGCAGGATGCGGAACGAGTAGCACCATACTTTAACGGAATTTTAGTAGGAACAGCCCTCATGCAGGCAGAAGATGTAGCTCAGAGAATCAAGGAGTTGCAGATTGACAAAGGTTAAGATTTGTGGACTATCGACCAAAGAAGCGGTAAAAACAGCTGTGTCGGCTGGAGCAGACTACATTGGTTTTGTCTTCGCACCTAGCAAAAGACAGGTGACCTTCGGAAAGGCTGCTGAGCTAGCGAAGTTTATTCCAGCAGATGTAAAAAAGGTTGGCGTATTTGTTTCACCAAGTCGAGCTCAACTGCTAGAAGCGATTGAAAAAGTTGGCTTGGACTTGGTTCAAGTTCACAGTCAGGTGGCAGATGATTTGTTTGAGAATTTGCCTTGTGCCAGCATTCAGGCTGTGCAGGTGGATGGAAATGGGCATGTGCCTAATTCTCAGGCAGACTATCTACTCTTTGATGCTCCTGTGGCTGGGAGTGGCCAGACCTTTGACTGGGGTCAACTGGATACGACAGGACTAGCTCAACCCTTCTTTATTGCAGGTGGGCTTAATGAAGACAATGTAGTACAAGCAATTCAACACTTTACTCCCTATGCAGTAGATGTATCGAGTGGAGTGGAGACAGATGGACAAAAAGACCATGAAAAGATTAGAAGATTTATAGAGAGGGTAAAGAATGGCATATCAAGAACCAAATAAAGATGGATTTTACGGAAAATTCGGCGGACGTTTCGTCCCAGAAACATTGATGACAGCAGTATTGGAATTGGAAGAAGCTTATCGTGAAAGTCAGGCAGACCCAAGTTTCCAAGAGGAATTAAACCAACTCTTGCGCCAGTATGTGGGGCGTGAAACTCCCCTTTACTACGCAAAAAACTTGACCCAGCATATCGGCGGAGCCAAGATTTACCTTAAACGTGAAGACCTCAACCATACAGGCGCCCACAAGATTAACAATGCCTTGGGACAAGTTCTCCTCGCTAAACGCATGGGCAAGAAGAAAATTATCGCTGAAACAGGTGCCGGTCAACATGGTGTGGCAACTGCAACAGCTGCAGCCCTCTTCAACATGGAATGTACTATCTACATGGGTGAGGAAGATGTCAAGCGTCAAGCCCTCAATGTTTTCCGCATGGAACTTTTAGGAGCTAAGGTAGAGGCAGTGACAGATGGTTCGCGCGTGCTCAAGGATGCAGTCAATGCAGCCCTTCGTTCTTGGGTGGCAAATATCGATGATACCCACTATATCCTTGGTTCTGCCTTGGGACCTCATCCTTTCCCAGAAATTGTTCGTGACTTCCAAAGTGTTATCGGACGAGAAGCCAAGCAACAGTACCGTGATTTGACAGGTGAAAATCTGCCAGATGCCCTAGTAGCCTGTGTTGGTGGTGGTTCGAATGCCATCGGGCTCTTCCATCCATTTGTGGAAGATGAGACAGTAGCTATGTATGGTGCTGAAGCAGCAGGACTCGGTGTGGATACAGAGCACCACGCAGCTACCTTGACCAAGGGTCGTCCAGGTGTTCTTCACGGTTCGCTTATGGATGTGCTCCAAGATGCTCATGGTCAAATCTTAGAAGCTTTCTCAATCTCAGCAGGTTTGGACTATCCTGGTATCGGTCCAGAGCATTCCCATTACCACGATATCAAACGCGCGACCTATGTACCAGTGACAGACGAGGAAGCCTTGGAAGGATTCCAACTCTTGTCTCGTGTAGAAGGAATTATCCCAGCTTTGGAATCTAGCCATGCCATCGCCTTTGCGGTGAAATTGGCTAAAGAACTTGGACCAGATAAGTCTATGATTGTCTGTCTATCAGGTCGTGGAGACAAGGATGTGGTTCAAGTTAAAGACCGCTTGGAAGCAGAAGCAGCAAAGAAGGGAGAAGCTCATGCCTAAGACCTTAACCGAAAAATTGACAACTCTTAAAGCAGCAAAAAAGGGAATTTTTGTTCCCTATATCATGGCTGGAGACCATGAAAAAGGTTTGGATGGACTTGCTGAAACAATCCACTTTTTAGAAGACTTGGGTGTGTCTGCTATTGAGATAGGAGTTCCCTTTTCAGACCCAGTTGCAGATGGTCCAGTTATCGAAGAAGCAGGCTTGCGCAGTCTAGCTCGCGGAACCTCTACCCAGGCTTTGGTTGAAACCTTGAAAACCATTGAAACAGAAATCCCGCTTGTCATCATGACCTACTTTAACCCCCTCTTTCAGTACGGTGTGGAGAAATTGGTTAAAGATCTTTCTGATACAGCGGTCAAGGGATTGATTATTCCAGACCTGCCTCATGAGCATGCTAACTTTGTAGAGCCCTTTTTGGTGAATACAGACATTGCTTTGATTCCACTTGTCAGCTTGACGACAGGAATTGAGCGTCAAAAAGAACTCATTGAAGGGGCTGAAGGTTTTGTCTATGCTGTTGCTATTAACGGGGTGACAGGGAAAGCAGGTAATTACCGAGATGACTTGGACAAGCACTTGGCTCAACTTCATCAAGTAGCCAACATTCCAGTATTGACAGGTTTTGGTGTATCCAGACAGGCTGATGTAGAACGTTTCAATGAGGTATCGGACGGCGTTATCGTCGGTTCCAAGATTGTTAAGGCTCTACATGAAGGACAAGTAGCAGATATCACTGACTTTATCCAAGAAGTAGTAGCTTACCCAAAATAATCATACAAGCAGCAAGTAAGAGGAAGGGCACAAAAGGAAGTCTTTCCTTTTTCTTTTGTAGGAGAAAGGCCAGTTTTAGATATCATTTGCTAAGTTACTCTGATATGTAACTTTAAGAAAAAGCTAATTATTGTAGTAATTTCTTTAAGAAAATGATATAATTCATTAAAAAGTATTCGGAGGAGGAAGAATTATGTTGAATCAGGATCTCTTTGATTCGCTCAAGGCACAAAAAATTGTAGATACTTTGATGAAAGGTCAAAAAGATTATGTAGATGAACGTCTAGAAAAAAGAGAGACAATGAAAGTGTCGAATGGTTATGCATGGACGCGACCTAATCATATTGATAATGCATTTGCATCAGCAGATTTGTTTGAGTATAAATTACAATTAGCAGGACAGACTTGGGGATATTTAGAATTTGAAACAAATACAGAAAAATATGGGAAAGTATTGTTAATTATAAAGGGTAAGAAGCGACTTACGAGCCAATTTCCTTTGGTACAAAAAAATAAGAGTGGCTACTTATTTGAATATGCTAGGATGAATACACTTTATCTTAATCAACATTCTTCCTACAAAAATGATGAAGATAGTCATTCTTTTCCAATTCAGATGGAGTTAGTTTCTGATGAAATGATTCAAGAAATTGAACAAGCTACTAAAAATTCGAATATCGAAAAATTTATGATTTTAACTTATGAGGCGGACTCGGAAAACAATATTATATCTGTAGATGTTGTTATGCCTGATGCACGAACTGGTCAGTTACACTTGATTCAGGATTTGTCTGAGTATATTCAATCAAGTTCGTACCATTTCGAAGAAGCTAAATATCAAGATATTCCTAATTTTTCAGAATTATCGGAAACAGAAGATTTTGAAATTATTCCAAGAATAGAAAAACAAGAAGCTCAAAAGTAGTAAGGAGTATGTAAATGTTTAATGGTCGGGTATTGAAAGAATTACGGCTGTTAAATGGTTTAAGTAGAGCAGAATTGGCTCAGAGAATTAATTTAACGGAACAAGCCATTTGGCAGTTTGAGTCTAACGAAACGAAACCTAAATTATCAACTAGACTGCATTTGGCCAACCAATTTCATGTTGATTTAACTTATTTTGAACAGGAAGAAGAGAGCATTCGATTTGATTCTTCTGTAATTGCCTTTAGAAATGCAGATCTAGCAACACGGAAAACAATAGATATTCAAACTATGTATTTACATAAGGTAGATAGTTTGATTGATTATTTTGAAAGTTTTGTAATTATACCTAATATTACAATTCATGACCTAAGTAATGTAGTGAGTGAATCTTATCATAAGGGAGAATCTATTGAGGAATTGGCTCTTTACGCCAGAGGAAAATTAGGCATTTCAAAAGATAATCATGATTTGCTTTATAAATTAGAACGTTCAGGAATCTATATCGTGGAACGACTCATTAATGGTCAAGCTGATGCTTATAGCGCATGGTCAAAATCGGGAAGACCTTATATTGTATTGGGAACGAATAAATCATCTGTACGTCGAAATTTTGATTTAGCTCATGAGCTAGGACATATTCTTTTGCACAAATATAAAGATATGAATGAAGATGGTGATTGTTTGGAGCAAGAAGCAAATTATTTTGCATCATGTTTTTTATTGCCAAAAGAAGAGTTTTTAGTCAAATTTGAAGAGAGGGTAGGGAAACGTGTTAGCAATCCTGATAGTTATATTTTATTGAAGTCGGATTTGAATGTTTCTATACAGGCTTTAGAGTATCGAGCTTTTAAGTTAGGATTATTGACTCCAAAGCAACATTCTTACTTTTATCGTCAAATTGCGCAAAAAGGTTACAAAATTATTGAACCTTTGGATGATCAAATTTTTGTTAAAAAACCAAGCAAAGTAAAGAGTATTCTGGACGTTGTTTTGAGTAATCGTCTAGTCAGTCTAGCGACGATAATGTCTAAACAAAGTATTCGTTTACAGTTTATAAGCGAAATATTTTCGGTCGAAATGAAATTTTTTGATCAATATCAAGAAGATAAAAGAACAGATCAATTTGATAATATCATTCCTTTGTATAAAAGAAATAATTTATAATTTAACTGTGAAATAATTTCATGAAGGACATATGATAGAAATTGGACTTTATCAAACAAGCAGTAGCTTACCCAAAATAATCACACAAGCAGCCAGTAAGAGGAAAGGCACAAAAGGAAGTCTTTCCTTTTTCTTTAGCAGGAGAAAAGATAAGATGCCGGTAGTAGAGGCAAATTGAATGAGAATCAGTATTTCTGTAAGTGTAAAAACTAGGGCACAAGAGGCCAGAAAGAGAAAATCTCCTGCTCCAATGCGAATATCAATAACATAGGCAATGATTCCAAGAACTAGGAAGAAAGCCATGATTAGATTCCAACCACAGCAAGCCATGAGGATTAAGTGAAAAACTAGCCAGACGATCAAGGGATATTCCTGATGACGAAAGTCGTAGATGCCCAAAGTCAAGCCGGCAGTTATCAAGATGACTTGCCCCAAGGTTAAAAATCCCACAGACTCAGCTAGAAAGAGCAGTCCAAAGCACAACTCAAAGAAAGCATACCAGAAAGGATATCTTACCTTGCAATAGCGACAGCGAAAGCGCCCAATTACTTGAGAAACAATTGGAATCAAATCTAGTGTTCTCAAGCGAGTCTGACAAGAATCACAGTGACTAGCAGGAAAGACGATGGATTGCTCAGGAAAACGATCAACGACTAAACCTAGAAAGGAAGCAAGAATCGCTCCAACAAGAAAAAAGTAAAGATGAATCATACTTATTTATTCGGAAAAGATAAAAGAAAGAGTATAATAGTTGGATGCAGGAGAAGTTTTAGGAACAAATATGAAAATTCACTTTGAAAAAGGACTTCAGTTAGAAAATGCCCAACTCATTTGTCAGTGGTCTAATGCTTTGGGAGAAAGTTTTCAGAAGCAATGGATGGGACCAAAGATTTCTTATCCCTTGATTGCCCAATCTTTGCAAAAGATGGAAGGGATTTTTTCCATTTTTGCTGGAGAAGAGTTTGTAGGCATCATCCAGAAAATCAAACTAGAAGATAAAAATCTTCATATTGGAAGATTTCTCATAGCTCCACATAAGCAGGGGAAAGGATTAGGTCGAAAAGCTTTTCAATACTTTCTTCAAGAAATGTTTGAAAATAAAGAAATAGAGAGTATTTCCCTAACGGTTTTTGAATCAAATCAAAGAGCTCAGAATCTTTACCAAAAAGAAGGATTTGAAATCGTTCAAATGTTTGAAGCGCCTGTACGAAAATATATGATGATAAAATCTAGATAAGAACTAGATTATACTAGAATCTGTCCCCGTACAATTTTTAGTTTTCAAACTTGTTACAGAGAAATTTTCTTGATAAAATAGATACATGACTAGATATAAAGCTATCATTTCCTATGATGGATACGCCTTTGCTGGTTTCCAGCGACAGCCACACGCACGTAGTGTCCAAGAGGAAATTGAAAAAACTTTAACCAAATTAAATAAAGGGCAGGCCATTACCATTCATGGCGCTGGGCGAACGGATAGTGGTGTCCATGCCTTAGGGCAGGTTATCCACTTTGATCTTCCCTATCAGATGGATGAGGAAAAGCTTCGTTTCGCTCTCGATACTCAAAGTCCTGAAGATATCGATGTCATTTCGATTGAGATTGTGGCTGATGATTTTCATTGCCGATATGCTAAGCATAGTAAGACCTATGAGTTTATTGTGGATAGAGGGCGTCCTAAAAATCCTATGAGACGTCATTATGCCACCCATTATCCCTATCCACTAGATGTGGAGCGGATGCAGCTTGCTGTAAAAAAACTAGAGGGGACACATGACTTTACTGGTTTTACAGCATCAGGAACCAGCGTGGAAGACAAGGTAAGAACGATTACGGAAGCTAGCCTTAGGGTTGATGAAACAGGTCAGTTTTTGACTTTTACCTTCTCAGGCAATGGCTTCTTGTATAAGCAAATCCGTAATATGGTTGGAACCCTGCTGAAAATTGGCAATAATCGGATGCCCATTGAGCAGATTGACTTGATTTTGGAGAAAAAAGACAGACAGTTGGCGGGGCCAACTGCAGCACCTAATGGTTTATATTTGAAGGAGATTCGTTATGAAAAATAATCGTATTTTAGCACTTTCAGGAAATGATATTTTTAGTGGTGGGGGACTAGCCGCTGACCTTGCTACCTATACTTTAAATGGTTTGCATGGTTTTGTGGCTATGACTTGCTTAACTGCTTTGACAGAGAATGGATTTGAGGTCTTTCCGACAGATGAGACTATTTTCCAACAACAGCTAGATAGTCTCAAGAGCGTAGACTTTGGAGGGATTAAGATTGGCCTCTTACCGACTGTCGGTGTTGCTGAGAAAGCTCTTAACTTTATCAAGGAACGCACAGGAGTCCCTGTCGTATTAGACCCAGTTCTGGTTTGTAAGGAAACACACGACGTTGCTGTTAGCGAGCTCTGTCAAGAGTTGATTCGCTTTTTCCCTTATGTGACTGTGATTACACCCAATCTTCCTGAGGCAGAATTGCTAGTAGATCAAAAGATTGAAAGTCTGGATGATATGAAGTTTGCAGCTCAGAAATTGCATGACTTAGGAGCGCCAGCAGTCATTATCAAGGGTGGAAATCGCCTCAGCCAGGATAAGGCTATGGATGTTTTTTATGATGGTCATGACTTTACCATTTTAGAAAATCCAGTTATTCAAGGTCAAAATGCAGGTGCAGGATGTACCTTTGCGTCAAGCATTGCCAGTCAATTAGTACAAGGAGAGGAGCTCTTATCAGCGGTTGAGAGTTCTAAAGCCTTTGTTTACCGTGCCATCGCACAAGCAGATCAATATGGAGTCAGACAATATGAAGCAAACCAAAACAAGTAAAATCGCCCTATTATCTATACTAACTGCTCTATCAGTAGTTTTAGGTTATATTGTAAAAATCCCAACTCAAACAGGAATCTTAACTCTTTTAGATGCAGGAATCTTCTTTACCGCTTTTTATTATGGGCGCCGTGAAGGAGCCATTGTTGGAGGATTAGGAGGATTTCTCATTGACCTGATTTCAGGTTACCCTCACTGGATGGTCTTCAGCTTGCTTTTCCATGGTCTGCAGGGATATTTTGCAGGTTTTAAAGGAAAATGGCAGGGGCTTGGATTAGTTTTGGCGACTATCATCATGGTAGCTGGATATGCATGTGCGACTGCTTGGATGAAAGGTTGGGGACAAGCCTTGTTAGATGTCCCTCACAATCTGCTACAGAATTTTGTTGGGATGCTTGTCGGCTATCTTATTCATCAGAGTATTGAAAAGATTCGTAAGCGGTAAAAAGGGAATCTTCCTCTGAACTATTGAAAAAACTCTGATTTTTTGCTAGAATGAAAGCTATGAAAACACTCTACGATGTGCAACAATTTCTCAAACAGTTCGGTATCATTGTCTATATGGGGAAACGTCTCTATGATATTGAACTGATGAAGATTGAACTATCACGGATTTATGATGCAGGCTTGATGGATAAGCTGGATTATCTTGAAGCGGAGGCTGTTCTTCGCAGAGAGCACAAACTAGAATTAGACTATTTAGAAAAAAATGGAGATTAGGGATTATGGTAACTTGGGTATTATGGGGACTTATTGTAGCGATGTTGGCATGGATGGGTTACAACTACCTTCGTATTCGTCGTGCGGCAAAAATTGTAGACAATGCAGAGTTTGAGTCTTTGATTCGTACAGGTCAGTTGATTGACTTGCGTGATCCTGCCGACTTCCACAAAAAACACATCCTTGGAGCTCGTAATATTCCTTCAAACCAATTGAAGACAAGTCTTGCAGCTCTTCGAAAGGATAAACCTGTCCTTCTTTATGAAAACCAACGTGCGCAACGTGTCACAAATGCAGCACTTTTCTTGAAAAAACAAGGTTTCTCAGAAATCTATATCCTTTCTTACGGATTGGATTCTTGGACAGGGAAAGTAAAAGTTGAAAAATAAGAAATGGCGGTGGGACAGAAATCGATAGACAAAGTCTCGATTTCGTAGTCCCAGCCCCGCGAGGATGATTAGGAGCTTTTTGGAGTCTAAAAGACGAACAAAAAGTTCAATCAGCAACCGCGTCAAAGTTTGATTGCTAATAAAAAGTGAGCTCGGTTGTTTCCGAGCTCATTTTTTAACCACTTTTTCTAAGAAAGTCACGAATAATTGTCAATTCTTTTGAGTTTAGATGTCGATAGTCGCCTTCTTGGAGATTGTCATCAAGACACCAAGGACCAAAATGGGTACGCTTGAGAGAGGTCACTTTGACACCAATCGAGAGGAACATTTTCTTGACTTGATGAAATTTTCCTTCAGAGATGGTAATGGTGGCTTGGCTAAAAGTAGGACTTGAAGATAGAATCTCAAGTTGAGCAGGTTTACAGGTTGTTCCGTCTAAAAATACAATTCCATCCTTAAATTTTTGGATATGATTAGGAGTCAGTGCTCCATTGACCTCAACCTGATAAGTTTTATCCACATGATATTGAGGGTGGAGGAGTTGAAAACCTAGAGGACCATTGTCCGTTAAGAGGAGGAGTCCTGTCGTATCTCGATCCAGCCGACCGATGGCGTAGAGTTGCTCTGACTGGAGATGCTGAGGAAGAAGGTCCATGACAGTTGGGAGTTTTTTGTCTTTGTTAGCTGTAACGACACCAGCAGGCTTATGAAGCATAAAATAGGTGTGTTCATAGCCTTGAATGATTCGGTCCTGAAAAAGGAGTTCTTGTAGTCCTGTATCGATATTCTGAGCTAGGGAGCAGGCTGGGAGTCCATCAACTAAAATTTCTTTTTTCAGAAGAGCTTGTTTCATGCTCTTACGACTGATTTTTTCTTGGGCCAATAAATTATCTAAACGCATACCAGCTTATCTTATCACAAGTTGATTCTTTTGAAAAGAAAAGGAATGAAAATCTTTTGCAATGTCAAGCCAAGTGTGACAAATTAGTCCATTTGGTTATCGAGAATCTTTTAAGTTATTTGGGCTAGCTCGATAGTTTTTGGCAGATTTATAGCTAGGAACCTTTTGAATTTCTATCTTGTATAGGTTTCTAAAAATTCCGAATTTAGTTTTTTGCATGGGTCAATGCAACGAATTCTTTCAATAAGCTTCAATCATATCTGATGAATAGATCTGAGATCAGAGTTTGTATGAATAATTTTTGTCAGAATGAATAATGAACATATTCATCATACCTTGTACAGTTGTTGTGATTCTAATATATCAGACGAAGCTATCTTTTCTATTAGATTTCATTTTACAATAGAGAAACAAAAATTTAATAAATGTTGTAATAAAAAGGCATTTTATACAAAAAATGGATTTACAAAGCATACAGGTTTCTGATAAAATGATAGTATGGGAGCGAGTACATGAAAATTTTGAAGTTTAGTTTATCACTAATTACAATACTAGTGGTGTTATTTTTAGGTTTAAAGTTCTTAGATGGCTTTGAACAGAGGGCTGTGGAACAACATTCTCAAAACGCAGTTGAGAAGAAGTTTCATCAGAATCCGGATGTCTTTGCTTGGCTAACAGTTGAAGGGACTCGAATAGATTATCCAGTCGCTCAACATCCAAGGGATGATGCTTATTACCTATCTCACGATATAGATGGTAAAGAAACCTATTATGGAGCTATATTTACAGAGCTGGTTAACAAAATAACATTTGAAGATCCTGTCACTATAATTTATGGGCATGCTATGTTAGATGATTCTATGTTTGGGTCTTTAGATTATTTTGCGAAGCCAGCTTTTTTTAAGGAGCATGAACGTATTACGATTGACACCTTGACTCAACATTTTGAATATGAGGTGCTGGCAGCTCACTCCTATACAGATGATCATCTTTTTCATACATTCGAATTAGGAAGTCGAGAAGGACTTGGACATTATTTAGATACATTACAGATAAGAACGTCAGACTATGGGGGATTCTATCGCCAGATAGCCACTGACCCTCAAAAAGATCGGTTTTTAATCTTATCAACCTGTGATGTTGCTGGAAATGATCAACGATTTGTGGTTACTGCTCGTTTAAAAAGTGTTAAAGAAAGGACAAGTAAATAATGAAAATATTAAGACTCTCAAGGTTTTGGAGACTAGCTACTGGCTTACTGTTTCTAGGAGCGGGGCAACGCCTTCTATTTACAGGTGCGATTTCTCCAGTGGTTGTTGAGGAAGGTTTATCACTCATTCTGACCTTACTCAGCCTACTATTTTTAATGATAGGAACAGTTCTTATTTTTCCAATAGCGATCTGGTTTTATAAGCAGTATCGATCAGATAAACGTTTAAATCACACTATTCTGATTTACTTGTTTAGTGCAATTTTATGTGGTATCCTCATCGGAGGTTTAGGTCAAGTTTTATACGATAATACAAGTTTGGAATATACCCATGTCAAGATTGCTATCTGGGCTTTTACTACCATTATACAAACTTTTCTTAAAGTAATCTTATCCTATAGTCTGGTTAGTATTTACAAAGATTTACCAATTAAAAGTAGGGTAGATCAATTGCGACTACCTGTGCTAGCATCAATGATTATCGTTACTGTTTGTTTAGCTATTGCTACTTGGTTTCATATACTAGGTTCTTTCGTTTTATCAATCGCTGATGCTCTTATTTTAATTTTTACACTTTATTATTTTATTTATCTTACAAAGGAGAATGATGATGAAAAGACTGCGTAAGTCCGTACAGTGGTTATTATTGCTGAGTTTGTTTGTTTCTAATATGCCGTTGATCTATGCGGAAGAAATAAGTCATGCAATCAAACAAGGCCAAACTGAGGAAGCTTATAAAAAAGCTGTTACAGATGCGAGTAGCCAGACTGTAGGTTCTGAGAATGCGAATACAGAAGGTTCGACAAGTGCTGACACCTCATCAAAACCAGCAAAAGATGGTGGAGATGCCCTTCAACAGCCCAAAGTTGTCAATGAAGAGAGTAAGGCAGAGGCAGAACTGAAAAAACAATACGGGGCACCAGTAGCGGTTAGTGGGCAAGAACAACTGTTTCGAGTGGATGAGACTCACTTTGTGACGCATATTGGCAGTGATATCAAAACATATATTGATAAAGAAGGGGTAGAAGTTCCTGTTGACTTATCTCTCTATTCTTATCATGCCAATGGAAAACACTATTATCTACCTAAAGAATCTCCAGTAGGCGTAGTTCTTCCGAGCGAAGTCAAAGAAGAAACCCCTATTGATATTACACACAAGGATGACAAAATTTCCCTGTATCCGCTTGATAAAACGTATGATCAGGCAACTGTCGAAAAGAATGCCATCTTATACAATAACGTTGATGGCAAAACAGATGTGCAATATACGGTACAGTCTAATGGTGTCAAAGAAGAGATTATCCTAGCAGAGTGGGGTGGGAAGAACTCCTTTACTTATGGTTTGGATGCATCTAAGTATGATGTTTCTTTGAAAGACAATCAAATCCTTGTTCGCGAAAAGGGGAAAACAAAAATCCTCTTTGTACTAACTGCCCCAATGATGGTGGATAGTGCAGGTGCTACAAGTAATGCCTTAACTCTTGGCTTGAAAAAAGGAGATGGACGTCATGAAGTGACAGTCACAGCTAGTAAAGAGTGGTTGTCTGATTCTGAACGTAAGTATCCTGTTCGAATAGACCCGACTGTAACAGTTCCACGAGAAAAAATTCTTGACATTGTTACCTCATCTGTACATGGGCAATATCAAGGTTACTCTTATGGGTATGTTGGATATCTAACAGCCGAAATGATCGGAATGGCGGGTGTTCCAGGTGTTCGTGACATCGGGCGTGCAAGGATGTACTTTAAGATTAATTACGATTTTCAAAAGAGTATTCCTAAGGAAGCGCGTATTGATAGTGCGAGTTTAAATATCTATGAATATACGGCACCAGATTCTCAATCAACCCAGTTTGCAGCTTATCGCTTAAAACAAGACTTTGATATTAATAACCTCACATGGGATACTTCTGTGGGCCTTGATATGGAAATCGCAGGAAAGAATGCGACCAGTGGTAAAAAGATTGGGATGCATAACTTTGATATCCGCGAGACTGTAAATGCATGGGTTCAAGGTTTGGAACCAAACTATGGTTTAGTTGTAGCTGCAACCGACGAAGGCTCAGACGGTGGTGCTTTCTATACAACTGAAGCGACGGCAGAAAATGCAGGACAGATTGGGTTTACTCCAGACAAGGCTCCAAATTTGACGATTAATTGGTCCGTTCCAGATCCAGTTGATGTCAATTATCCAATAGGGAACACAACCATCAATCTTCGGACAATGGTGAAGACAGATAAGAAAGGGAAATTACAATTTCAGGGAGTCTTTGCGGATGGTCTGACAACGCCGGGTGCTCAGGTTGATTACAATCTTAGTGATACTGCGAAAGATTACAAGGGACAAAGCCCTGCAAGTTTTTCTTACAAATACCCTGATAGTAGTTCCTTTGATGCAGCATTTGAAAAGGGAACGACCAAATATAAAGACAAGCTCTCAAATTGGCAGACTCAGGTCCCTTTTACAGAACCTGAACTAAATAAGGTTTATACGATTGACGCAGAGAGTAAAAAGGATAGTCAAACTAGTGGTAAAAAATCAAGTGATACTTTCTTGATTTACAAGGTTACCCAGTTTGATACCCTTCCAAAGATTGCGGCATACTATGGAGTACCACTCAATCAACTTGCTTACGATAATCGTATCCAAGATATGATGCTTGTGCAAAATAACACCCTATTTATTCGTAATCCAAGAAAGAATGCCGATAAACCTTATAATCCACCAGCCTTAACATCCAATACTAAGGCGGAAATAGACAGGCTTTTAATGGGGCGTGGTCTTCACTGTGAATTTGGATTTGAGCCAATCAATCTAAACACGGGGAATTTCTACCTAGATCGAACAGATGTTTCTATCACTGATGTTGACGGCAAATTTGAAATTACTCGCGCCTATAATTCTAAAGCAGCAGGCATCAATAGTCTCTTTGGACGTGGTTGGTCATTTGCCTTTAATGAGCAGTTATCAAGCGATGAAGATCAAAATCTCTACTATACTCGTACAGACGGTTCTATTCTTAAGTTTGCGAAGGATGGAGATGGATATCGTGCTCCAAGTGGCTATGACCTCACTCTCGAAGTAAAAACAGTTGAAACGAAGAAGGGTGACTTTGGCGGAGACGAAAAAGAAAACTATGATGTAAAGGAATACCGAATTGTTGATCACAATCATCAAGAGAAAACCTTTAACTATCACGGACTCTTAACGAGCCAGACGGATGAAAAAGGCAATAAAACAAGCTTTGATTATAATGAAAATTACCAGCTGGTCAAGATTACCTCTCCTACAGGCTTGAGTTATAGTATCACCTATAACTCAGAGGGCTATATTGGTGCGATTCAAATCCCAAATGGCTCAACTTTGACCTATGAATATGACACGAATGGTCATTTGACCACCTATACGGATGCGACGGGAGTTCCTACTCGTTATGAATATGACGATAAGGGACGTATGACAGCCTGGTATGATGGAAATGGGACCAAGGTTATCCAAAACGAGTACGATGAGGAAAATCGTGTCATTAAGCAAACAGATGGTGCAGGTGCTGTTTCAACTCTTTCTTATAGTGAAGGTCAGACAATCACTACCGATGGAAATGGCAATCAAACCGTATATACTTACGATGAGCAATATCGCACAACTGGCATTCGCTATGCAGATGGAACTAGTGTCTCAAAAACGTATGATGAAAACAACCGTCTGTCAAGCGTGACGAATGAAGCGGGGCAAACAACTCGCTACACCTATGACAGCAATGGAAACACCTTAACAGAAACGCGTTTCGACGGTGCGGTAAAAACTTCTAGCTATGATGAGAAGAACCATCTTCTGTCTCTCACTGACTTTAGTGGTGCATCAACAGTTCATAGCTATGATGCCAATGGCAATCTAATCCAGACAACATTGCCAGATGGGTCTAAGATTACCTATACTGTCGATCAGCAAGGGCGCATCTTGTCTACAACAGATGCGGCGGGGCATACAACTTCCTTTGCCTATGAAGGTGCGAATCTGGTAAGCCTCACTAATCCTTTGGGAGGCGTATCAACCTTTACCTATAATGCACACAATCAAGTCACTAGCATTACGAATCCTCTAGGTGGAACCAAGACCTTTACCTATGATGCAGAAGGTCGCAAGCTGAGCGAAAAAGATGCCGATGGTGTTGGGACGAGCCATACTTTTGATAAGGCTGGTCAAGTGACAGCTGTGACAGAAGGCAATGGTAATACGACTACCTTCACCTATGATGGTTTCGGCCGTAAAGTCGGTGCTTCGAATGGAGAAGGTGGAACCTATAGCTACACTTATGATGGTGTTGGAAACCAGCTTTCCGTGACTGATGCAGAAGGACACGCTACTAGCTATACATATGATAGCAAGGGTCGTTTCCTAACAGAAACCAATGCTTCAGGTCAAACGACTACCGTTACTCGTGATGCGCTGGGTCGAATTGTCACTCGAACCAATGAAGCAGGTAATAGCAGTAGCTTGACTTATGATGATAGAAACAATGCCGTTAAAACCATCACAGACGCTTTAGGTCAAGTTACTCAAAATACTTATGACGCGGCAGGCAAACTAACCTCAGTTTCTTACCCAATCGGTACAAAGGCAGAGACTACTTATGATATCATGGGTCGTGTGCTATCTTACACCGATGAAGCGGGTCAGACAGTGACCTACACCTATGACAGTGTTGGAAATAAACTCAGTGAAACTAAAGAGAAAAAGACTACCAGCTATACCTATGATGCAGCGGGAAATGTGACAGGTGTTACCTACCCAGATGGTAGCAGTGTTTCATATGTATTGGATGCGATGGGGAACATCCTGTCCATGACAGATGCCCTTGGAAAAGAAACGACTTATGAATACAGCAAAGCAGGGCGCCTGATCGCAACGACCAATGCCTTGGGTTACCGCACCAGCATGACCTATGATGCCAATGGCAATCAAAATAGCCTAACAGATGCGGCTGGCTATACTGCTAGCACGACTTATACAGGCCAAAATCAAGTTTCCAGTATTACAGATGGTTTAGGCAATGTCACTAAGATGGCCTACAACCAGATGGAACAGTTGACAGAGTTGACAGATGCCTTGGGTGGCAAGACTCAGTACACCTATAATGACCTAGGCTATCCGACCCAAGTCACCGATGCCAATGGCAATGTCACTAAGATGACCTATACTTCAACGGCTCAACTGGAAGAAGTGACTCTTCCAGACGGAACTACCGTAAGACAAGAATACGATGCCCTTGATCGTCTTATCAAGCAGACGCATTCTAGTGGCTTGGTGACGGAGTACAGCTACGATGCTGCCAACCGTGTAGTGAACAAAAAAGATAATCAGGATCTCAATGAGACCTATACTTACGATAAGGCAGGAAATCGTCTCACTTTAACAAACAGCTTGGGTGAAGTTACCCAATATAGCTACAATAGTGACAACCAACTGACTAAGGTGGTCTACGCAGATAAGACCAGCGAAACCTTCACCTATGATGTCATGGGCAATGTCGCAAGCTCAACTGACCAAGAAGGTAAGACAAAGACCTATCACTATGATCAAAATGGCAATCTAGTTAAGACCGTCGATCATTTAAAACGTGAAACCAAGTATAGCTACGATGCCCTCAACCGAGTGGTGACAGAGTCGGATGCCGATGGCAATACCTCCACTTACGAATATGATGTCCTAGGTAACCTCTCTAAAATGACAGATGCCAATGGCCATTCAAGTAGCTATGGTTATGATGCTAATAAAAAATTGGTACTCTATACAGATCCAAATGGTCAAGCGACAGCCTTTAAGTACGACCCATTAGGACGAATCATCGAAACAGTAGCTCCAACAGGAAGCAAGCAAAGCTTCAGCTATGATGCTTTGGGAAATCGTTTGAGCGAAACAAGTGGCGAAGGACATACAACGACCTACAGCTATGACAGTATGAACCGTGTCAGCAGTAAGAAACGTCCAACAGGTGGAGAGACTCAGTATGCCTATGACGCTACAGGTAGCTTGGCAAAAGAAACAGATGCCAACGGTCATAGTACCAACTATGTCAATGACCTTTATGGTCGTGTGACCAAACGCACCTTACCAAATGAGGCGGCTTACACCTACGCCTATGATGCCTTGGGACGTCTCACCAAGCAAACAGGTCCACAGGGACTATCGAAAACCTATAGCTATGATGTGTCTGGGAACTTGGTACAGGAGACAGACCAATCTGATCGAAGCAATCACTATAGCTATGACAAGGTTGGCCGTCTCTTAACGGCTAAGAACGCCCTTGACCTTGAAACCAAGTATAGCTACGATGAAGCGGGGAATCTAGCTAAACTGACCAAGCCGTCAGGTGCTACAACCACTTTTGACTATACGACCCTCGATCAACTCAAAACGATCAAAACGCCAACTGGTCGAACAGTGGAGTCAAGCTATGACCCAGTCGGTCAGGTGACAAAACGAACCATCAATGGCAAGCGCGAAACGACCTATACCTATGATCCGAACGGTAATCTCCTTGAGGAGACGAATCCTCTCGGTCAAGTAACCAAGCGGACCTATGATAGCCTCAATCGCCTCACCTCAGAAAGCGATACAGCAGGCCAGTGGACTAAGTATAGCTATGACCACGACAATCATCTCACGAAGATCACAGATGAAGCTGGTGGCGTTGCAAGCATGACCTATGATGCCAATGGCAACCTCACCAGTGTCACATCCGGAAGCAAGCGTGTCAAGACCTACACCTATGACCTAAAGGATCAGTTGCTTACAGCGACACAAGGAAGTGGAGAGAAGGCTTCTACCTCTAGCTATACCTATGACAGTGTGGGCAATGTCACTTCGGTCACGAATGGCAATGGCAAGGTCACAAGCTACAGCTATGACCAGCTTTCCAATCTAGTGGAGCGCATGACCAGTCTCGGAGACAAGGAGACCTATACCTATAATGTCAATAACCAGCTCGAAAAAGTAACCAAGTCCGATGGGAAAACCATCAGCTATGATTACAACAAGCTGGATCAACTGCTCAAGGTGGAGTACTCTGAAAAGCAAGATGGTCAAGTCCTCTATACCTATGATGCGGATGGCCGTCGGGTGTCTATGAGTGATCTGACAGGAACTAGTCAGTACGCGACCAACGAAGAAGGCGAGATTACTGGTGTTCGTCAGGGAGATGGTAGCCTGATTCAGTACGAGTATGATGCCTATGGCAATATCTCGAAGATGATTTACCCAGATGGTAGTACAGTCTCTTACACTTACGATGAACTGGATCGTCTGACTTCCGTGACAGATGTCAAGGGACAAAAGACCACCTATAGCTACAACCCAACAGGGGATCTGACGGAGGTTGTTCGAGGAGATGGGACCAAGAGTTTCTTGACCTATGACAAGGCTCACCGTCTCACCGAACTCCGCCACATGGACAAGCAAGACAAGCTCATCTCCAGCTACGGCTATGAGTATGATGATGGTGGCTACATTGTCAAAGAAACCATCAAGCAGGATGGCGAAACCCTAGTCCATACCTACACCTATGATACTCTGGGTCAAGTGGAAAACATGACCGTATCGGATGGAGCTGGTAAGGAACTCTCTAAACTCTCTTACACCTATGACTTAGCCGGCAATAAACTGACCAGCACCGAGACAGTTGATGGCAAGGAGAACCAGACACGCTTTACCTACGATGACCATAACCGCTTGACCAAACTGGAAGGGCCAGATGGCACCATCACCTATACCTACGACAAGAATGGCAATCGCATCGCTTCTGAGAAGAATTCAGAGAAGCTAGACTATATCTACGACACCGAGAACCGCTTACTTGCGATCAAGGATAAGAAGGGTCTTCTCATGGCTGCACTTTACGACGGAGATGATAATCGTGTCTTCACTGCTAGTCGCAAGGAAGGCAAAAATACCTATCAACTCTTCCAACGCAAACCTAAGGAAGATCAATCTGGTGATCAGGCATCGCATGCAGGTAGAGGCAAGTCAGGTCGTAAGTCGCCATATACAGCCCCAAGTGGGGAAGAAAACTCCCTCTTCTGGTATGGCTTTAGCCAGAATGTCCTCCAAGCCCTATCCACCCTACCACAGACAGTAGGAAGCATCTGGCACAGCATCTTTGACGATGTGTCGAGAGCCTATCACCAGAAAGTGGCTAAGGATCGAGCAACCAAGGAAGGAATCGTCGTCAACCCACCAGAGCTCGGGAACTTACCGGGTCAGGGAGAAGTGACCTATGCCAGTCAGGTTCAGGATGTCCTGATCCCTTATACCACACGAGAGGATACCTACAACTATTATGAGGAACGCAACTATGTCAACGATGTCAATCGTGAACATACAGAAGTCCTTGAAACCTATGACCATGATGGCAAGGCACGAGAGACCTATAGTTATGGCAAAGGTCGAGCTAGCTACCTCAACAACCAAACTGGTGACAGCTACAACTACTTGACTAACCAGTCAGGCTCTGTGACAGGCTTGACCAAGGATGGACAAGCCGTCGCATCAAGCAGCTATAACCTCTATGGGGCAAGAAAGACAAGCACAGACACGACAGGGAATCCATTTGCCTACAACGGCGAAGCTCGTGACGATACTGAACTTGACTATTTACGAGCAAGGTATTATGATAGTCAAGGAGGTACTTTCTTAACCGAGGATAGCTACCCAGGTGAGGACACAGATCCTCTCAGCCAGAACAGCTACAGCTATGTGCAGAACAACCCTGTTAACTATACAGACCCGAGTGGACACTTCTGGAACAGTATCAAAAAAGGCTGGAACTATGTTAAGTCAGGAGTTAATTGGGCTGGCAGACAAATTAGTAGAGGCGTTAATTGGGCTGGTAGACAAATTAGTAGAGGAGTCAGCTGGGCAAACACCCAATTTAACCGAGCGTCGAATTGGGTTGGTAGACAGATTGATAGAGGTGTTAACTGGGTCAGCACCCAGGTTAACCGTGCATCGAATTGGATTGGCAGACAGTGGAATAAGGTTCAAACGACCTACAATAGTGCCCGCGACTATGTACAAACGAAATACCAGCAAGCGGCAGCACAGATAGAAGCTAAGCGCCAACAAGTGGTTCGGTCTGCCTATGCCCTAGCAACAGGCTTGAGCTCTTCCCCAACCATCCGAGAAGGAAAGAATCTCCTCCGAAACTGGGGAACAGCCTTGCAGAATACCTTAAAACATGTTTGTACAACAGCCGAACGGATCAAGAATCAAGTCGTTGATTTCGTGAGAAATGTCGACTGGAAGAAGGTTGCCGTAACTGCGGGAGCTATCGGTGTCGGTATTGCTCTTACCGTAGCGACTGGAGGTCTTGGAGCCCCCGTAGCGATGGCTATCGGTGGTGCAGCCTCTGGAGCAATCATCTCAGGATATGATGCCTATAGTTCTGGCCAACGTGGTTGGGAATTGGTTGGTTCGATTGCCAAAGGAGCAGGAACGGGTGCTATCTCAGGTCTTATTGGCGGTCAATTGATGGGAGCAGGAGCTGGTCTAGCAACTAATGTGACCCAAAATATTGGCAATCAAGCAGTTCGACAAGTTGCCAAGATTGGAGTGGAATCTGCGGTTGAGACTGCGATTGATACAGGTATTGATTTGGCCACAGGCAATAAGATTACTGGTCAAACAGTCGCTATGAACTTTGCCTTTAACACCTTTACCAACGGAGCAGGTAGTGTGTCTCCTAAGAAGGCTCCTAAGGCTGATGTGGTGACGACGAAGCCGAAATCAGGGGATGTACCGATCACGAGACCACGCAAAGATGTAACCCCTGTTCAGCAACTAGCATTGCCTGGGCCGACTAGTAAACCACTTGCCTTGCCAGCACCATCAGATAAAATATCACAAATTAATCCCTACAACATTAGGTTTAGTCAAAGTTCTGTTAATGGAGCCGATTCTATACAATCTAGTATGATATCTAATGGTTGGAAAGGAGATGCAATTGATGTTGTGAATATGCCTGATGGTAAGTTAACAACTATTGATAATACAAGGGTTATAGCTGCTAGAGGAGCTGGGATTGCTGCTACGGCTAGAGTACATCAATATACGGATCCTCTTCCAGAACAATTTATAGATAGACTTACAACTCCTGCTGGTACACCTTCAACTTGGGGAGAAGCAGTTCAGTTACGTGTTGGTAAGCAAAAATCATCTTTTCGAACCTTGAATCCATACGGTTCGTACGACTTAGAACGGAGGAATTAATTCATGCCATTTACATTTAATCATTCTTTTTTTTCCTATCCACAACAATTAAAAGATTTAGTTTCTAAAGGTATCGTTGATTTTGGTGTTTGGTACTTGATGAACGATGAAGAAACGGTTAGGAGATTTAGAGGTCTTCAAACAAGATATCCTGAGCGAACATTATATCCATTTGCAAGGAGAGATGATAATGATGATATCGCCTGTTTTGAAGATGTTGATAGTACTCTAGTGCATATAATTCATGACTTTGCTGATTCAGGATGGGAACAAAGGGAAGTTCTACCTAATATTGATGCATGGTTAGAATACATTGAGGAGTGTAATCTTCAAGACGGATAATAATTTAAGAATTATTTGAGCTATAAGAATATTATTCCAATTTAGACCTGTTTTGGATATACAAGAATAGCGTACATATAGGATTTTATGATTTAAAGTCAGA
>NZ_KV804976.1:2126-64942 GCF_001811505.1 Streptococcus sp. HMSC034E03 | reverse complement strand
AAATAATTACAAAGTGAAGTTGAGATGATGCGGTCTCAACTTCATTTTCAAATAGTAAGCAAAATAGTGAGGTTTAACTTAAGATAATGTGTAGGTGGAGTGACTCAGTATGCCTATGACGCTACAGGTAGCTTGGCAAAAGAAACAGATGCCAACGGTCATAGCACCAACTATGTCAATGACCAGCTAGAAAAAGTAGCCAAGTCCGATGGGAAAACCATCAGCTGTATTAGTTTTCGTAACATTAGTACATTATTTTAAGATGCCTTTTCAACTGTATTTCAATTTATAAAGAATAATGATCTTTTGAAAACATTTACACTTACTTGAATTAAGTCATTTGCTTAAAATTGTGGTATAATCGTTCAGTTAGAAAATAAATTTTTGAATACAATAGAGGAAATCATGACAAAATTAAGAGAAGATATCCGTAATATCGCGATTATCGCCCACGTCGACCACGGTAAAACGACCCTCGTTGACGAATTGTTGAAACAATCTGAAACTCTTGACGCGCGTACAGAGTTAGCTGAGCGTGCAATGGACTCAAACGATATTGAGAAAGAGCGTGGAATCACCATCCTTGCGAAAAATACAGCAGTTGCCTACAACGGAACTCGTATCAACATCATGGACACACCAGGACACGCGGACTTCGGTGGAGAAGTTGAACGTATCATGAAAATGGTTGACGGTGTTGTTTTGGTCGTAGATGCTTACGAAGGAACTATGCCACAGACTCGTTTCGTATTGAAAAAAGCCTTGGAACAAGACCTTGTGCCTATCGTTGTGGTTAACAAAATTGATAAGCCATCAGCTCGTCCAGCAGAAGTAGTGGATGAAGTCTTGGAACTTTTCATCGAGCTTGGTGCGGATGATGACCAACTTGACTTCCCAGTTGTTTATGCGTCAGCTATCAACGGAACATCTTCATTGTCAGATGATCCAGCAGACCAAGAAAAGACTATGGCGCCAATCTTTGACACTATTATCGACCACATTCCAGCTCCAGTTGATAACTCAGATGAGCCCCTTCAATTCCAAGTGTCACTTTTGGACTACAACGACTTCGTAGGTCGTATCGGTATCGGACGTGTCTTCCGTGGTAGTGTAAAGGTTGGGGATCAAGTAACCCTTTCTAAATTGGATGGTACAACTAAGAACTTCCGTGTCACAAAACTCTTTGGTTTCTTTGGTTTGGAACGTCGTGAAATTCAAGAAGCCAAAGCTGGTGACTTGATTGCCGTTTCAGGTATGGAAGATATCTTCGTTGGTGAAACAATTACTCCTACAGACGCAGTTGAAGCTCTTCCAGTTCTTCACATCGATGAGCCAACACTTCAAATGACCTTCTTGGTCAACAACTCACCATTTGCTGGTCGTGAAGGTAAATGGGTCACTTCTCGTAAGGTTGAAGAGCGCCTTCAAGCAGAATTGCAAACAGACGTTTCTCTTCGTGTTGAACCAACTGACTCACCAGATAAATGGACTGTATCAGGACGTGGGGAATTGCACTTGTCAATCCTTATCGAAACAATGCGTCGTGAGGGCTATGAGCTTCAAGTATCTCGTCCAGAAGTTATCGTAAAAGAAATTGATGGCGTCAAATGTGAACCATTTGAACGCGTGCAAATCGACACACCTGAAGAATACCAAGGATCCGTTATCCAAAGTCTTTCTGAACGTAAAGGTGAAATGTTGGATATGATCTCAACTGGTAATGGTCAAACTCGTTTGGTCTTCCTCGTTCCTGCGCGTGGTTTGATTGGATACTCAACTGAGTTCTTGTCAATGACTCGTGGTTACGGTATCATGAACCACACCTTCGACCAATACTTGCCTTTGATTCCAGGTGAAATTGGTGGTCGTCACCGTGGTGCCCTTGTTTCTATCGATGCTGGTAAGGCTACAACTTACTCAATCATGTCTATCGAAGAACGCGGTACTATCTTTGTCAACCCAGGTACTGAGGTTTACGAAGGAATGATCATCGGTGAAAACTCTCGTGAAAATGACTTGACAGTTAATATCACTAAAGCGAAACAAATGACCAACGTTCGTTCCGCTACTAAGGACCAAACAGCGGTTATCAAGACTCCTCGTATCTTGACTCTTGAAGAATCACTTGAGTTCTTGAACGACGATGAGTACATGGAAGTAACGCCTGAGTCTATCCGTTTGCGTAAACAAATCCTTAACAAGGCAGAGCGTGAGAAAGCAAACAAAAAGAAAAAATCAGCTGAATAAGAGCTAGAAAGAGCAGAAAATGGTCTATTTAATCATAGGGATTTTATTACTCTTACTCTATGTATTTGCGACACCTCAAAGTATCAAGGGAACAGTCAACATTGTTATTCTAGTATTTGCTTTTGTTGCCCTATTGATTCTATTGATGTTGTCAATCTTACAAATCTTCCAACTGCCAACAGAATTCTTTATCACAGTAGCTATGCTTGCTCTCACTTACTTTAGTCTGCGAGATATATCCTTAATGTCGGTGAAAAAGAGATAGGCAAATGGCTGTGGAGTTTTGCTAGAATTCAGTAATGATATTTATAAAACATACCACAAGTGAAGTCAGAAAAACTGATTTCACTTGTGGTTTTTTTACTCTGTAACAAAGAAATCATATTTAATTTTCTTACGATTGACTATAAAGGTAAGCAAGAAGTGATTTTCAGTCCTGAACGAATGAAGCAATTGATGGAAGAAGCGGTAAAAGAAGAACTTGCTCAGATTAAAGCAGGAAATATCAGCCAAAAACAATACCGTTTTATTGAAACTCCTGTTCAGAAGTTGAAAAAAGCTATATACAAGGCATATCTCAAGGAATCAAATGAGTTTAGAAATTCCATCTATACTTCTTAAGAGCAAGATAAGTCAATCATTTAAAAGTTTCATAAGAGTTCATGCCAATTTTGATATTCTGTAAGAATGATTTACTAGTTAGCTAGGTTTAAGACAGAAAAACACCTTTTGAATGGCAAGTTTTTGCGGTTCAAAAGGTGTTTTAGTTATTAAGATAAATCGCTATCTTCTTTAGCATAGCGTTGATAGAAGTCAGCTTTCAGTTGGATAAAGTTTTCCAATTCGCGCAGGAGTTGGAGCAAGGTTGCGCGTGTTTCAAATTCTTCCCTTGTTTTAGGGAGGTTACGATTGCGAAATACCTGCAGGTAGCTTTCAATATCATTTAATAAATCGTTGGCTGGATTGGTCTGACTGAGTTGATCCGCAATTTTAGCAAATAGCTGGGCAAGGATTAGGCTTTCGCTTGCTGCTAGATTACAGGTGTTGATTTGCTGAGCCATATTGCGAAGAATGCGACTCTGTCTCTGTCTCATTTCAAAATAGTGGATATGGTAATCGGTTTGGTGAAAAAGATGATCCGAATGGTCTAGATAGACGAGTTTGAGAGCTTCTTCGAGGAGTTGGTCCAGTTCTTCAATAAGTTGTGCACGGTTTCGGCCATCACCTTTTCCAAGGTAATATTCAAAACGAAGTAGGATATGCTTGAGTTTTTCTTCTACCTTGAGATGATAGAGATAGATCTCTTTTTGCCGAGAAGGCATATAGAGATTGACAGTCAAGGCAAAGCTGGTACCGATGAGAAATAGGAGGAGTTCATTCGCTAGTAGTTCTGGTGAGGTAGACTCTTGAACCAAGAGATGACTGACCAAGACACTACTAGGGGTAATCCCAATTTCCCAGCCGAATTTGTAGGCAAGAGGGACATAGAGGGCCAGATAGAGACCAAAACTCCAAATATGGTAGCCAGTCAGTTGAAAGGCCAGAACACCGATAGACAGAGCTAGCAGGGTTGAGAATAATCGGTTTTTAGCCAGTTTGATCGTGCTTCTACGGGTATCTGATAAGCTCAAAAGGGCGATGATACCAGCAGAAACAGCCGAAGATAAATCAAGAAAGTAGGCTAGAACACAGGCTAGACAAGTGGCTAAAACAAGTTTAAAAGTACGTTGGGTGATAGACATGAGACATTTCCTAAACTGAATGATAGAAACCAGACAAAGAGGTTGGGACAAAAGATCCCGACCTCACTTTTTATTAGCAATCAAACTTTGACGCGGTAGCTGATTGAACTTTTTGTTCGTCTTTTAGACTCCAAAAAGCTCCTAATCATCCTCGCGGGGCTGGGACTACGAAATCGAGACTTTGTCTATCGATTTCTGTCCCACCGCCCTTGATTATTTTTTTCGAGTAGAAGCAAATTCGGCAACTGCTGTAAAGAGTACATCTGTTGAAGAGTTGAGAGCTGTTTCGCAAGAGTCTTGGATAACACCGATGACAAATCCTACCCCCACAACCTGCATGGCAATATCGTTTGAAATACCAAAAAGGCTACAAGCGACAGGGATGAGAAGGAGTGAGCCACCCGCAATACCAGAAGCCCCACAGGCTGAGATGGCTGCAACGATACTGAGTACAAAGGCTGTTGCAAAATCAACTGAGATTCCAAGGGTATTGACAGCAGCTAGGGTTAAGATGTTGATGGTAACAGCAGCTCCAGCCATATTGATAGTTGATCCAAGTGGGATAGAGACAGAATAGGTATCTGGATTAAGACCTAGATCCTCACAGAGTTTCATATTAACAGGGATATTAGCAGCGGAACTTCGGGTGAAAAAGGCTGTGACTCCGCTGATACGCAAACATTTCCAAACAAGTGGATAAGGATTTTTCTTGATAAAGAGAAAAGCAATCAGAGGATTGATCACTAGGGCAACGAAAACCATAGTGGCAATCAAAAGTCCGAGTAAGATTCCGTAATTTGCTAAACTAGCGATACCTTGGTCTGAGATGGTTTTGAAGACTAACCCGAGGATACCAAATGGCGCAAGGTTGATGATCCATTCGACAATTTTTGAAGTCACACTGGCCATTGTTTTGAGTAGCTCCTTGCTATTTTTGCTAGCTTCTCGCATGGCAATCCCAAAGACGATAGCCCAAGACAAAATTCCGATATAGTTAGCTTCGATGATGGCATTGACAGGATTATCTACTATTTTTAGCAGAAGATTGCTGAGCACTTGTCCGATACCGTCTGGAGGAGTAACTTCTGTGCTAGCGCTACTCAAGACCATCTGAACAGGGAAGAGAAAGCTAGCCAAAACTGCTATAAGAGCCGCAGCAAAGGTCCCCAGCAAATAGAGGAAAATGACTTTTTTCATATTGCTATCTTGACCTTTCTGGTGTTGGGAAAGGGCGTTAGCGACTAAAGCAAAAACCAGGATAGGGGCGATGGCCTTTAGTCCTCCTACAAATAAATCTCCCAATAAACCGATGCCAGTTAGATTAGGAACGAGTAGACCTAGAATAGCCCCCAAGGTCATTCCGATTCCGATCCGTTTGATCAGATTTGTTTTGTTCCAAGCACGAATAATTCTTTTCATAAAGGTCTCCTTTTTGTGTATTGTTTATGATTATAGTATAAATATACTTGAAAAGCAAGTGTCTCATAGATTTTATTAGAATAAATGAATATTTATGAAAAGGATGGCTGGGAAGGATTTATGGTATAATGGATAGAAAAGGAGTTTTATATGCAAGAATTTTTTCAACGTTATCTGGATAAATTAGATCTAACAACTGTTTTAGAAAATCTCTTGACCAAGGTGATTTCTCTTCTACTTCTTATCCTTCTATCTTATATAGCTAAAAAGTTCCTCCATGTTGCTGTACGAAAGATTGTCAAACCATCACTTAAATTTTCAAATCGAGATGCAGGTAGACAAAAGACCATTTCTCGTTTGCTTGAGAATATTTTTAACTACACACTTTATTTCTTCTTGATTTACTGTATCTTGTCTATCTTAGGGTTGCCTGTATCTAGCTTGCTTGCTGGGGCTGGGATTGCTGGAGTGGCTATCGGTATGGGGGCACAAGGCTTTCTATCAGATGTCATCAACGGCTTCTTTATTCTCTTTGAACGCCAGTTGGATGTCGGAGATGAAGTTGTTTTGACCAATGGCCCTATTACTGTATCGGGAAAAGTCGTTAGTGTCGGAATTCGAACGACTCAACTGAGAAGTGATGACCAAGCTCTTCATTTTGTTCCTAATAGGAATATCACCGTCGTTAGCAATTTTTCAAGAAAAGAAGAGAACTGAAATTTTACTTGATTTATGGTACAATAGAAAAAGTTTGGTGAAGGAGAAACGATGTTTTTAGATAAGCAGTTAGGAAATGGTTGTACCTGGATTAATCTAGATGTGGAAATCATCAAAAATCTTGAAGATTTATCTGAAATCTATGGATTGGATAAAGAAACCATCGAGTATGCGCTGGATAGAAACGAACGAGCCCACATGGATTATAACCGTGAAAATGGGACAGTGACCTTTATCTACAACGTTCTTGACTTAGAGAAGGACAAGGAATACTATGAAGCCATTCCCATGACCTTTATCGTTGAAAAACAACGAATGATTACCATCAGCAATCATAAGAACGCTTATGTCATTGATCAGATGCTAGGCTATCTTGAAAATCATGAAATCATTTCAATCTACAAGTTTCTATTTGCCGGTTTAGAGCTTATCAGCAATGCTTATTATCCTGTCATTGAACAGATGGATAAAAGTAAGGATGAAATCAGTGCCTTGTTGCGTCAAACAACCACTAAAAAAAATCTCTTTGCCCTCTCTGACTTGGAAACTGGTATGGTTTATCTAACGGCAGCGGCTAAACAAAATCGCCTCCTCTTGGAGCATATCCAGGGACATGCGCTTTATCGGAACTTTAACGAAGTGGAAAGAGAGCAGTTTGATGATGCTATGATTGAAGCTCATCAGTTGGTGTCCATGACAGATTTGATTTCTCAAGTCTTGCAACAACTCTCCGCTTCTTACAACAACATCCTAAACAATAACCTGAATGATAGTTTGACAACCTTGACCATTATCTCAGTTTTGCTAGCCATTCTTGCAGTCATTACAGGATTTTTCGGAATGAATGTCCCTCTGCCATTTACAGAAGAGCCCAATGCTTGGATTTATATCTTAATAGCAAGTTTGATTTTATGGGCAGCCTTATCTCAATGGCTGAAGAAAATTACTAGAAAATAAAAGAGAAGGAGACAGAATGGCGATTGAAAATTACATGCCAGATTTTGCTGTGGAAGCAGTTTATGATTTGACAGTCCAAAGCCTGAAAAACCAAGGGATCAAAGCTGTTTTGGTGGATTTGGACAACACTCTGATTGCTTGGAATAACCCTGATGGGACTCCAGAAATGAAGCAGTGGTTACATGACCTTCGTGATGCTGGTATTCGCATCATCGTGGTGTCTAACAACTCTAAAAAAAGAGTTCAACGTGCAGTTGAAAAATTTGGAATTGACTATGTTTATTGGGCTTTGAAGCCCTTTACTTTCGGGATTGATCGTGCCATGAAGGAATTCCACTATGAGAAAAACGAAGTGGTCATGGTTGGAGATCAGCTCATGACGGATATTCGAGCGGCCCATCGAGCTGGTATTCGCTCGATTTTGGTCAAACCCTTGGTCCAGCACGACTCTATTAAGACTCAGATTAACCGAGCGCGTGAGCGTCGTGTGATGAGAAAAATCGCTGAAAAATACGGACCGATTACATATAAAAAAGGAATCTAATTATGGAAGAAATTCTCTGTATTGGTTGTGGAGCAACTATTCAGACTACAGATAAGACTGGGCTTGGTTTCACCCCCCAGTCGGCACTCGAAAAAGGTTTGGAGGCAGGTGAAGTCTATTGTCAACGCTGTTTTCGTCTTCGTCACTACAATGAAATCACTGATGTTCAGTTAACGGATGATGATTTCCTCAAACTCTTGCACGAGGTTGGAGATAGCGATGCCTTGGTGGTCAATGTCATTGATATTTTTGATTTCAATGGCTCTGTTATCCCAGGTTTGCCACGCTTTGTGTCGGGAAATGATGTGCTCTTGGTTGGAAACAAAAAAGATATCCTACCTAAGTCGGTGAAACCAGGTAAGATTAGCCAGTGGCTGATGGAGCGTGCTCACGAGGAAGGCTTGCGTCCTGTTGATGTCGTCTTGACTTCAGCCCAAAACAAGCATGCCATTAAGGAAGTCATTGACAAGATCGAGCACTACCGTAAGGGACGTGATGTCTATGTTGTTGGGGTGACCAATGTCGGGAAATCAACCCTTATCAACGCCATTATCCAAGAAATTACAGGTGACCAGAACGTCATCACAACTTCACGCTTCCCAGGAACAACTCTAGATAAGATTGAAATTCCACTCGATGATGGAACTTATATCTACGATACACCAGGGATTATCCATCGTCACCAGATGGCTCACTACTTGACTGCTAAAAACCTCAAGTATGTCAGTCCTAAAAAGGAAATCAAGCCAAAAACCTATCAGCTAAACCCTGAACAAACCCTATTTTTAGGTGGATTGGGACGCTTTGACTTTATTGCAGGAGAAAAGCAAGGTTTTACAGCCTTCTTTGACAATGAACTCAAACTTCATCGTACCAAGCTAGAGGGAGCTAGTGTCTTTTACGACAAGCACCTTGGAACCCTCCTTACGCCACCAAATAGCAAGGAAAAAGAAGATTTTCCAAAACTAGTCCAACATGTATTTACCATCAAGGACAAAACTGACCTAGTCATCTCAGGACTAGGTTGGATTCGAGTGACAGGCACCGCCAAAGTCGCCGTCTGGGCACCAGAAGGCGTCGCCGTCGTCACACGAAAAGCAATTATTTAAAATAAAATCACCGAGCGAACAAAGTGAGCTCATAAAAAGATAGTTATTGCCGTGGTGTCTTGCCAATCTTTAGATTGGCAAGGGGCACAATTGAGACCTAGGCTCAATTGTGAGGTTAGGAAATCCATTTTTCAAAGATGAAATCATTGAAAAATTAGTTCCGACCGTCCCTCACCACCTAAAATAACTATCAAAAAAGGAAGAAAGAATATGTCATTAACATCGAAACAACGTGCCTTCCTCAACAGCCAGGCACACACCCTCAAACCCATTATCCAAATCGGGAAAAATGGTCTCAACGACCAAATCAAAACCAGTGTTCGTCAGGCTCTTGATGCTCGTGAATTGATCAAGGTTACACTCTTGCAAAACACAGATGAGAATATCCACGAAGTAGCTGAAATCTTGGAAGAAGAAATCGGTGTGGATACAGTCCAAAAAATTGGACGCATCTTGATTTTGTATAAACAATCAAGCAAAAAAGAAAATCGCAAGATTTCTAAAAAAGTTAAAGAAATCTAAGAACGATACTCCCAAAAGCTGTTTTTACAGAAGAGTAAAGGAGATTAACCTATGGCAATCGAATTATTAACTCCCTTTACGAAAGTGGAGTTAGAGCCAGAAATCAAGGATAAAAAACGGAAACAAGTCGGTATTTTAGGAGGGAATTTTAATCCCGTTCATAATGCCCATCTGATTGTTGCAGATCAAGTGCGCCAACAGTTGGGATTGGATCAGGTTCTGCTCATGCCCGAATACCAACCACCTCACGTAGATAAAAAGGAAACCATTCCTGAACACCATCGCCTCAAGATGTTAGAATTGGCGATTGATGGAATCGAAGGTATAGCTATTGAGACCATCGAGCTAGAGCGTAAGGGGATTTCCTACACCTACGACA
The DNA here is from genome assembly GCF_001811505.1 of Streptococcus sp. HMSC034E03. Classification (GTDB taxonomy): domain Bacteria; phylum Bacillota; class Bacilli; order Lactobacillales; family Streptococcaceae; genus Streptococcus. The sequence continues at coordinate 55,306 of NZ_KV804976.1, read as the reverse complement.
CCATGAAGCTTCTAACAGAGAAGAATCCAGATACAGATTACTATTTCATTATCGGTGCCGATATGGTAGACTATTTGCCTAAGTGGTACCGAATTGATGAGTTGGTGGAACTAGTTCAGTTTGTAGGGGTTCAACGTCCGCGTTACAAGGCAGGGACTTCTTATCCAGTTATCTGGGTGGATGTGCCTCTCATGGATATTTCGTCTAGTATGGTGCGTGACTTCATTGCCCAAGGACGAAAACCTAACTTTCTCCTACCCAAACCAGTGCTAGACTATATTGAGAAAGAAGGGCTTTACTGATGGCATACCAAGACTATATCAACTGTTCCCGTGAGGAATTGTTGGAAAAAATGGCAGAGCTTCTACCTGAAAAACGCTTAACCCATTGCTTGGGTGTGGAGCGTGCAGCCATAGAACTGGCTCAGCGCTTTGGAGTCGATGTTGAGAAAGCAGGTCTAGCAGGCCTTCTTCATGACTATGCTAAAAAGCTGTCAGATCAGGAATTTTTAGACTTGATTGACCGTTACCAGCTAGACCCTGACCTCAAAAACTGGGGTAATAATATCTGGCATGGGATAGTCGGTATTTACAAGATTCAGGAAGATTTGAACTTGCAAGATCCTGAAATTTTACGGGCTATCGAAATTCATACAGTCGGAGCAAGTCAGATGACAGACCTTGATAAGGTTATCTACGTCGCAGACTATATCGAGCACAATCGTGTCTTTCCAGGAGTAGATGTGGCGCGTGAAATTGCTGAGCTATCGCTCAATAAGGCGGTGGCCTACGAGACAGCTCATACCGTGGAGCATTTAGCGCATCAGGGATTTCCCATCTATCCCCAAACCCTTGAAACCTATAACGCCTATGTGCACTATTTGAAAGAGGATTAAATGAAGACGGCTTTTATAATCATTGATGTTCAGAATATTTTAGTGAAAACTGGGTTTCAGATAAAAAGTCTATTGGAAAAAATTTCTTATTTACAAAACCAGGCTAGAAGCAAGAATATCGAAATTATTTATGTTCAACATATTGAGAACTCTGCAGCTCAAACATCAGAAGATTGGCAGTTATCTGAGCTTTTAAGTCGAAAACCTAATGAAAAGGTCTTTCAGAAGAAGTATAACAGCATTTTCAAAGAAACTGGTTTAAAAGAATACTTGGATAAACAGGGGATTGAAAAATTAGTTTTATGTGGTATGCAGACAGAATATTGTGTGGATACCTCTGTCAAGGTTGCCTTTGAATATGGCTATCAGCTTATTATTCCAGAAGGAACTTGCACAACGTTTGATGGCGATGACATTCCAGCAGAAACGATAAATGAATTTTATGAGGACATTTGGGAGGAGCGCTTTGCAGATGTCCTAGATTACAAACATATTTTCTAGAAAGAGGACTAAATGAACGAAAAAGAATTACTAGAACTAGTCGTGAAAGCGGCTGATGAGAAACGTGCCGAGGATATCCTCGCACTTGATGTACAAGATTTGACCAGTGTGACAGACTACTTTGTTATCACTAGCTCTATGAATAGCCGTCAGTTGGACGCTATCGCTGATAATATCCGTGAAAAAGTAGCGGAAGCTGGTTTTAAAGGCAGCCATATCGAAGGCGATGCAGCTGGAGGTTGGGTCTTGCTAGACCTCGGTGGAGTTGTAGTGCATATCTTCTCAGAAGAAATGCGTGCCCACTATAACCTAGAAAAACTATGGCATGAGGCAGATTCTGTAGATATTTCAGAAACCTTAGCATAGGAGATGAACTCAGTTGCAGTCAACTGGGTTTTATTTGCTTATTTTAGAAAAATTGATTGAAAGGTAAAGGGCGAGTGGTGTTTGCCATGGACGCTCTTGGTATCATGATTATGGCAACTTATGCAACTTTTGCGGCGGTCTATGATGCGGTCATGGATGATAGTTTATATGACAAATGGACGGACTTTTCGCTACGCCATTTGCCTAAAACCAAGGACAGAAAGAAGCTTTTGGAATTGGCTTGTGGGACAGGGATCCAGTCCGTTCGCTTTTCGCAAGCTGGTTTTGATGTGACTGGATTTGATTTGAGTGCGGATATGTTGAAGATTGCCGAAAAGAGAGCGGCTTCAGCCAAGCAAAAGATTGATTTCATTGAAGGCAATATGCTGGATTTGTCCAAGGCAGGTAAATACGACTTTGTGACCTGCTATTCCGATTCAATCTGTTACATGCAGGATGAAGTGGAAGTAGGGGATGTCTTTAAAGAAGTCTATAATGCCCTCAATGAAGATGGTGTCTTTATCTTTGATGTGCATTCGACCTACCAGACTGATGAGGTCTTTCCAGGTTATTCTTATCATGAAAATGCGGAAGATTTTGCCATGCTTTGGGATACTTACGAGGATGAAGCTCCTCACTCCATCGTGCATGAGTTGACTTTTTTTATCAAGGAAGCGGATGGTTCCTTTAGTCGTCATGATGAAGTCCATGAAGAGCGTACTTATGAAGTCTTAACCTATGATATTCTGCTGGAACAGGCTGGTTTCAAGTCCTTCAAACTCTTTGCGGACTTTGAGGATAAGGATCCAACTGAAACCAGTACCCGTTGGTTTTTCGTCGCGCAGAAGTAGGAGATTACCATGACCATTACAGGTATTATCGCGGAATTTAATCCCTTTCATAATGGCCATAAATACCTGTTGGAACAGGCAGAGGGATTGAAAATTGTAGCCATGTCTGGAAATTTCATGCAGCGTGGGGAGCCTGCTATTGTGGACAAGTGGACACGGGCTCAGATGGCGCTGGAACATGGTGCGGATTTGGTCGTAGAATTGCCCTTTTTAGTCAGTGTCCAAGCGGCGGATTTTTTCGGCCAAGGTGCAGTGGCTATCTTGGCTCGTTTGGGGATTGATACCCTGGCATTTGGGACAGAAGAAGTTCTGGATTACCAGCAAATAGCGAATTTATATAGTGAACGTGGTCAAGAGATGGAATTCTTCATGGAAAACTTACCGGATTCTCTTTCTTACCCTCAGAAAACCCAAGCCATGTGGAAGGAATTTGCGGACCTTGATTTTTCAGGTGATACGCCCAATCATGTCCTTGCTCTCGCCTATGCCAAGGCAGTAGCAGGGCGAAACATCAGCCTTCATCCAATCAAACGTCAGGGAGCTGGTTACCATTCTGTAGCCAAGGATGTGGACTTTGCCTCGGCGACAGCTCTTCGTCAGCATCAAAATGATCAAGATTTCTTAGAATGCTTTATGCCTTCCGTTAACCTCTTTGAAAATGCTAGTAAGGTGAGCTGGGAAGATTATTATCCTTTGCTTCGCTATCAAATCTTTTCAAATCCAGAACTAACTACTATCTATCAGGTTAATCAAGAGATGGCTGTGCGCATTAAGGAAACCATCAAAACAGCCCAATCTGTGGAAGAATTAGTCGAGGCAGTTTCCACCAAACGGTACACCAAAGCGCGTGTGCGACGCCTCTTGACTTATATCTTGGTGCAAGCCAGAGAAAGTGACCTGCCAGAAGCCATTCACGTCCTCGGTTTTACCGAAAAAGGCAGACAACACCTTAAAACTCTTAAGGAGCAGGTTAATCTAGTTAGCCGAATCGGTAAAGAACCCTGGGATGCTATGACTCAAAAGGCAGACCAAATTTATCAACTGGGACACCCAAGTATCGCAGAACAAAATTTTGGTCGAGTGCCAATCAGAATCGAATCAAACTAAGTCTACTGAAAGGTAGGCTTTTTTATATTTTTTTGAATGAACAGATGAGAAAGGAAAAACTTGTACAAGTTCCTGACATTTTTTTCCTTTTCGTGTATAATAATGGAAAAGAGGTAAAACGAGGTATGGTTATGGAAGCAGTTCTTTACTCAACATTCCGAAATCATTTGAAGGACTATATGAAGAAGGTAAACGATGAGTTTGAACCTTTGACTGTGGTCAACAAAAATCCTGACGAAGACATTGTTGTCCTTTCAAAGAGTGAGTGGGATAGTATTCAAGAAACCTTGAGAATTGCTCAGAATAAGGAGCTTTCTGACAAGGTCTTGCGAGGAATGTCCCAAGTTCGTGCAGGACATACTCAGGTGCATGTGATTGAGGAGTGATGGATGCTACTCAAGTTCACAGAAGATGCCTGGGCGGATTATTGCTACTGGCAAAACCAAGATAAGAAAACACTAAAAAGAATTAACAAATTAATTAAGGATATTCAACATGATCCTTTCACAGGCATAGGTAAACCAGAACCGCTCAAATATGATTACCAAGGAGCTTGGTCGCGTCGTATTGACGCAGAAAATCGCTTGATTTACATGATGGATGGAGATAGCGTGGCTTTTTTGTCCTTTAAAGATCATTACTAAGTCTACTGGGAGGTAGGCTTTTTTATTTTAGGGATCTTAGTAAGTGAATTGAAGATAAAGTTTTTTGGAAAATGACAGATTTTCTAACTTAAAAAGCTGGTTAAAAATTTTAGTATAATAACTAGATTCTTGTCCCTTGAATCCGCTTTATAACTCTTATTTTGTGGTATAATGAAGAGAATTGTTAATAATAAAAACAGGGGATGCAAATGTCTAATTTTAAAGAAAAACTACCATTATTTCAATCGAATGATGTTCAGATTTCAAATGTGGTCAACGCAGTTTGGTCGATTGCCAATACCTTACGTGGGGCTTACCGTGCAGATAAGTATCGAGATGTTATCATTCCGATGTTTGTCTTGACTCGATTAGAAGCTGCTTTATTGCCAACGAAAGATGAAGTAGTTGCACTTTATAAATCAAATCCCAATACACCTGAGAAGGTTCTTGAGAATAAATCTGGCTACAAATACTATAATACCAGTCCTTTCACGCTTGAAAACCTCCAAAATGATCCCAATGCAATCGAGGAGAATTTTATTGCCTATCTAGATGGCTACTCTTGTCGTGTGAAGGATATTATTGAAAATCTGAAGTTTAAAGAACAGGTTCACACGCTGGCAAAGTCTGGGCGTCTTTTTACGGTTATCAAAAAGTTCTCTCAGATCGACCTATCGCCAAGTTCTGTGGACTCAATGGTGATGGGCTATATGTTTGAGGATATCATCCGTCGCTTTTCTGAAAATGAGGAAGCTGGTTCTCACTATACACCTCGTGAAGTCATTGCTCTAATGGTCAATATGCTCTTGATTGAAGCCGATGAAGAATTATTCGTCGATAAAAAAGAATTGAAAATCTTAGATATGGCTGCTGGGACAGGTGGTATGCTAGCGACAGCCAAAAGTTATATCCGCAAGCTCGATACAGGAGTGACTGTCCGTCTTTTTGGTCAGGAAGTTTTACCTGAGACTTTCGGGATTGGTCGAGCTGATATGCTGATTCGTCAGGAAGACTCGGATTATTTTGTGAAGGCGGACACCTTAAAAGATCCCGATCCATTCCCAGATACAAAGATGAGTTTTGTCATTGCCAATCCTCCTTTTGGTCAATCTTGGGGCGGGAAAGATGCAGATGATGGCGTAGAAGACGCAGTTAAAAGAGACCATAAACTCTTTGAGAGTACAGAAGGTCAAAAAGGACGTTTTGTAGCGACTCCGGGGACTGGCGATGCCCAACTTCTTTTCCATCTTCATGGTTTAGCTAAACTAGAGGAAAACGGACGAGCTGCTATCATTTCAAACGGTTCTCCTCTCTTTTCTGGTGGTACTTCATCTGGAGAAAGTCAAATCCGTCGTTACATTCTTGAGAATGATTTACTAGAAGCTATTATTGCCCTACCAGGACAGTTTTTCTACAATACAGATATCGGGATTTATATCTGGATTTACAATAAAAACAAATCTCCTGAGCGTCAAAACAAGGTTCAATTTATCGATGCGACGGAAGAGTTTGTTCCTTTGCGTAAATCTCTGGGGAAAAAGCGTCGTGAATTGTCTCAAGATAATATCCGCCAGATCCTCCAATGGTATGATGATTTTACAGAGAATGACCATGTGAAAATCTTTGATAAGAATGAGTTTCTTTACCGAGAATATACTGTCATGCAGCCTCTACAACGTCGTGGCTGGATTACTGAGGAAACCATTGAGAAGGCAAAAAGTGCTCCTTTCCTAGCTAAACTATTTGACGAATACCAGTATCAAGAATTGCAAGAGATGGAACCGCGCTCAGCCAAAGATGAGAAGAAATTACAAGACTTCGAAGCTGGAAAGGTCAAGCAAGAAGCTATCTTGGATGCTCTTGGTGAAGGAATCTCGGAAGAAAGTTATCCTAATTTTGAAGTCTTTGTCCAAGTCATCAAGGACTTGCTGGGGGATATCAAGGTCACGCCTGCAAACATCAATGCCCTAGCCCTAGCCATGAGTGAAATGGACAAGACAGCAGAAGTCATCCGAACCAATAAGAAAGACAAGCCCAATGAGATTGCTGGAGGGATTGTCTACGATAAGACAACAAAGAACAGTGAAATCGTTAAGCTGACAGAGAATGTGGAAGACTACTTTGCGCGGGAGGTCTACCCACATGTACCTGACGCCCACTACTGGTTTGATGAGAAAAAGGGCTATGGAGCCGAGATTCCTTTTACTCGCTATTTCTATCAATACGAAGCACCAGAAAGTGCAGAGAAGCTCTTGGCAGAATTCTATGACTTGGAAGCAGAACTACAGACTCTCTTGGAGGAACTAAAACATGACTAGGATGAAAGAGAGTGGTATCGACTGGATCGGACAGATACCAGAAGAGTGGGAAGTAATTAAAGTTAAATTTTTTACTTATATGAAGGGAAGAATTGGCTGGCAAGGATTAAAAGCTGATGAATTTATTGATGAAGGACCATATTTAGTTACCGGAACTGATTTTAAAAATGGTCGAGTCAACTGGGATACAGCATATCATATATCACAAAAGAGATATGAACAAGCTCCAGAAATTCAGTTAAAGCAGGGAGACTTACTAGTTACAAAAGATGGAACTGTTGGGAAATTAGCACTTATTGATGAATTGCCAGATAGTGCGTCGTTAAATAGTCATTTACTTGTACTTAGACCTTTGTTTAATAGATATGATAATCACTTTCTCTATTACGTTTTAAGCTCTCTAGAATTTAAAAATTATTTTCAAAAAGTTTCGATAGGTAGTACTATGGATTCATTGTCTCAAGAAAAAATGGGAGAATTTATTTTTGCACTACCCAACATAAATGTGCAAAATTCTATATCTAGATACTTAGATAAGAAAACCGCCCAGTTAGATAAGGTAAAAGCCTTATTGGAAGAGCAGATTCAAAAACTTAAAGACTACCGCGCCAGCTTGATTTATGAGACTGTCACAAAAGGACTGGATAAAACAGTCCCTATGAAAGACTCAGGCATCGACTGGATCGGACAGGTGCCTGAAGGGTGGGGAGTAGGAAAAGTTAAGTATTTTTCACAAATTTCTGCTGGAGCAACACCTGATAGAAATAATTCGCTTTTTTGGAATGGAAATATTAACTGGATGTCATCAGGTGAGGTTAATCAGGGCATTGTAAAGCATACCTCTGAAACTATTACAGACTTAGCATTAAAAAGAACATCAACAAAATTACTTCCTAATGGGACTGTCATGCTTGCATTAAATGGGCAGGGAAAGACGAAAGGAACAGCAGCTGTTTTAGCAATTGAATCGGCTTCTAATCAATCTCTTGCATCATTTATAGTTGATAATCAAATATTGAATAACATGTATTTATATTATTTTTTTGTAGCAAACTACTATAACATTAGAGGGTTGAAAGGCGAGGATAGAGATGGTTTGAATTTGCAGTTAGTTTCAAATATAGATATTCCTCTCTTTGAAATCGAGGAACAACAAAAAATTGTCGATTTTCTAAATAAGAAAACAGTTCAAATTGATCAACTAATTCAAATAAAAAACCAACAAATTAAAAATATCAACAAACAACGACAAACTCTTATTTATGATTATGTGACAGGAAAGAGTAGGGTGTAATAAAAGTGTCTATTGAAGTAATAAAGAATATACTTGAAAAAGTCTCAACAGGTCAGTCTTGGTCATTAAAAATTATCAAAATTAACACGTCTAAGAAAAATGGATTAGAATATATAGCAAGAGAAATAGAGTTAAAGCCTAAAGGTAGATTAACGGAGCATATTAATAGTCTCGCTAGTAAATATTTGGAAGAACAGGATAGCGGGTTATCACAATATAGGGAATGTAAACCTTATGATGGAACAGCGGATGCTCAAGTTATTTATAAATTGGAAAACTCAAGTGAGCTGATTGAAACAAATTACGGATTATTTTTAACAGCTTTGGCTAGTCCTGATGTTGAAATTAATCCATTGGAGTTAAAAGCGAAAGCTTCTGTTATTGAGGGTATTATAAAGATTGAAAATGAGGAAGTTGCTGTAAAATTTATTTCAATGCAAAATCCTGTGACTACATTGAATAATAAGTTTTGCTGGATAAATGATAAATTTACAGAAATATCTGATAAAGTTTTGACATTAAGAAACTCTATAGATGTGATAGTTTTCAGAGAAAATGTATATATGTTGAATTTAGCAGGGGAAAAACTTTTTGATATGGAAAGGGCTTATCAAAAAATATGTAAGTCTAAAGTTGCTTTAATTCAAGAAAAAAATATCATTGAAGGATTTGGTACATTTAAAAAATGTGCTACTACTGGTCACAATCCGAGAAAATTTGTATCATTTAATGATTATTATCTAAATAAATTGACCAATGTAAAAAATAGAAAGAAAATTGCCAAAAAATTCAACATCAAACTAACAGACGATAGAAATTTGTTTGATGCAAATGAAGAAGGTGTTCCAGATAAAATTGTTAAATTGCTTTGCCAAAAAGGTATGGTTGATCCGTTTGATGATAGTCCAATGGAAGTTTCGGGAACAAGAAAATGGATATAGCAAAAGGAATAATTTAGAATGTCAAAATTGTTTTTCTTCAGTTTGTACTTTACATCATTTACTCCGTTGTGGTTATCTGTTTTGTTTATTGATATAAAAAGTTGTATAGAAAACTCCCAGTCAACAGTAATAGAATTTTATAGTATTATTGTCATTCTAATTATATGGCTGATTAGTATTCTGATTATTAAAATGGTTCTATTTTCAAAATATGAAGAAGGTACGTCTAGATTCATTTTAAATTCGGTAAAAGAAGAAAAGTCTATTGCTTCTGAATATCTCTTGTCTTATATTCTTCCATTATTCGCTTTTGATTTTACAAAATGGGATAGTGTAATTCTATTTTTAATATTCTTTGTAACACTAGCTTTCTTATGTATAAGACACAATTATTTTAGTGTAAATATAGTTTTAGAAGTTCTAAAGTATCAGGTTTATTCTTGTGAAATTGAAAATGATGATCAAATAAGTCTTACAACTTCAATTATCAGCAGAAAAAATTTGATGGCTAAAAAGGGAGAAGAGATCCGATTAAAGGCATTAAATAATGAATATAAGTTAGATGTTTAATAATCAAGATTAGTTTATTTTATGTTATTTAAAGATTCGTGCATAAAATTTTAGTAAATATTAGAAAGTGAGAAACTATGGCAAATTTGGGCTTGAAGGAGCGCTATGATTTCCAGCAGTGGATTATCAAAGATTTGAAAGAAAAAAATGGTTATATCCAGCGGGATGTTGCGCAGTACAATCCTCGATTAGCCATGGATGTTGAACTCCTATGGGATTTTCTGATGGAGACTCAGGAGGAGACCATTGATTACCTCCTTAAAAAACTAAGTAAGGAGACAATCATCAATCTCATCAATAAAGAAATCGTCAAGGGTGGATTTTTGTTCGCCTTAAAAGAGGGTGTTTTTATTGAAAACAAGCAGTTGCGACTTGTCTATCGCAAACCTGCGACTAGTTTTAATGAAAAAGCCGTTCAGCAATACCAAGCCAATCGCTTGTCTGTGATTGAGGAAGTGGTTTATGAAGAGGATGACCGCATCGATCTCGTTATCTTTATCAATGGATTGGCCCTTTTTGCCATTGAACTCAAGTTCAATCCAAACGGCCAATCGGTCCAGGATGCTATCAAGCAACTCAAGGGTCGCAATTCCAAGAATCGCCTCTTTCGTTTTGAGCAGGGAGTTTTGGCTTCCTTTGCTGTAGATACCTTGGAAGTCTACATGACCACCCAGTTAAAAGGCCAAGAAACTTACTTCCTACCCTTTAATATAGGGAAAGGAGAAGGAGCTGATATGGGAAGTGGAAATCCACACAATCCTAATGGCGTAGATACAGAGTACTTGTGGCTTGATGTATTGACCAAGGATAGTATCCTCCAGCTGATAGAGAGTTTTATCTTCTTTGAGATTGATAAGAATAATCCGAAAAAGAAAACACTGATTTTTCCTAGATACCATCAGAGAAGAGCTGTCAGCCGTCTCCTAGAAGACATGAAAATCAACCATACTGACAGTAATTATCTGATTCAGCATTCGGCTGGTTCTGGTAAAACAAATACCATAGCCTGGTTAGCTCATAGTCTTGTTTCGCTTCATGATGAACAAAATCAAAACATCGTGGATACAGTTTTAATTGTTACAGACCGCATCGTAGTCGATCGTCAATTACAAGAAGCAGTTAAGGAAATTTCCCATAAGTATGGTGTAGTTAAGGTGATGGGAGATAAAGAAACTTCGAGCGACTTGGCAGATGCAATTGCAGGAAATACAAAAATTATTGCAACGACAATTCATAAATTCGCACAAATCAATCAGTCGGATTGGATGTCTGTAGGTAATACTGCTAACAAGAAGTTTGCTATTTTGATTGACGAAGCTCATAGTTCGACGACAGGCTCTTATATGAGTTCAGTTAGTCAGGTCTTGACTGAAACGGATACAGAAAATGGAACCATCGATGAGGTTCAGGAAGTGACGGTTGCGGATGCTATTGAGCAGGATATAGCACGTACAGGTAAGCAAGATAATGTTTCAATCATTGCCTTTACAGCCACTCCTAAGGCAACTACTCTACAGTTGTTTGGTACGACACAGTCAGATGGTTCTAAAGCTCCTTTTGATGTTTACAGTATGAAGCAAGCTATAGAGGAAGGTTTTATCCTAGATGTCTTAGATAACTATACAACTTATAAGACCTATTACAGACTCAATAAAGCAGTAGAAGAAGATCCAGAGCTGAAAACTACAATTGCTAAGCGTAAGATTGCCAAGTTCTTGGAATTACATGATGAAAATATCGATCAAAAGGTTGAAATTATCATGGACCACTTTATTAGTCATGATATTATGGCAGAGTTAGGTGGTCAAGGGAAAGCCATGCTTGTGACTTCTGGTCGTGAAGCGGCAGTTAAATACCAGTTAGCCTTTGAAAAATACTTTAAAGATCATAGTATCACAAGCATTGGTACTCTGATTGCTTTCTCAGGTAAGGTTGACTATCAAGGAAGAGAATACTCTGAATCTCAGATGAATCAGTTTAAGGAAGAGCATTTGAAGGATCGCTTTAATACTGATGATTATCAAGTGCTGATTGTAGCAAATAAGTATCAGACTGGTTTTGACCAACCTAAGTTAGTTGCTATGTATGTAGATAAAAAATTGCGTGGTGTTGCGGCGGTGCAGACATTGTCTCGTCTGAATCGTATCTATAGAGGTTACAACAAGAAAACTTTTATCCTTGATTTTAAAAATACCTACGATGATATTCGTTCAGCTTTTTCTCCCTATTATCGTGAGACAATTTTAGCTGATACCATTGCTCCTAATGATGTCTTAAAACTGGATCGGAAAATTGACGAATATGGTATTTTGGATAGCGAAGTGGTTCATGAGTTTAATCAATTTTTATATCAAGAAAAACGTTCAAGTAGAGAAAAACAAAAAATGGTTGCTTTGTTAAATCAAGGTTACGATAGAGTGAAGCGATTTGATGAGAAAAAACAACTATCTATTCGAAAAGTTATTCGTGGTTTTCTTCGGATGTATACATTCTTGATTCAAGCAACAGCTTATCAAAATGAAGTTCTCCACGAGAGATATAATTATCTTCAAAGTCTCGTAAAAATGATTGACGTTCGTACAGGAGGAGATGACTTTACAATTGCAGATAAGATTGTCGTGGACTATATGAAACACAAGCATACTGGTTCATTCAGATCAGTTTCTGAATTAGAACATCATCCAGAATTATCTCTTCCAAAGCCAAGTACGAGTGATGTTACTGGAGAACAAGAAAAACGATTGTCTGAAATTTTGGATGAAATTAATGAACAGCTTAACTTAGACATTGACCAGCAGGTTGGCTTGAGTGGAGCAGTTTCCATTCGTGAACTGATGAAGAAGAATCCAAGGCTTAAACAATCTGCGCGTGTTAACTCCAGAGAAGATTTTGTTTTTGCTTTTGAAGAAGAGATTGATAACGCCCTGATAGAAGGCTATTCTCAGAGCCAGGATCTGTTTGGTGCCCTATTAAATAACGATTCTTTCAAGAAGAGATTGGCAAATATATTTATTGATGATGTGTTCAAGAGTTTGAAAGGAAGTCAGGAATGAAATCCTGAAAATGACCAAAGCAACTTCAAATTAAGATTTGTTAAAAATGATTTTTTATGGTAGAATGTATAAGAATGCATATCATTCGGATAAACAAATAAATTGAGGTAAAAACATGGAAATTATGGCGATTGTTATCGTTGTTTTTGCCGTCATCATTGGTTTAGTCATTGGATATGTCAGCATCTCAGTCAAGATGAAATCATCACAAGAGGCTGCAGAGCTGATGCTTTTAAATGCTGAACAAGAAGCAACTAATTTACGAGGACAAGCTGAGCGCGAAGCGGATTTATTACTCAATGAAGCTAAGAGCGAAAGCAAGTCTCTTAAAAAAGAAGCACTATTGGAGGCCAAAGAAGAAGCCAGAAAATACCGTGAAGAAGTGGACGCTGAATTTAAATCAGAACGTCAAGAACTCAAGCAGATCGAAAGTCGTTTGACCGAACGTGCTAGCAGTCTTGATCGTAAAGATGACAATTTGACGAACAAAGAAAAAACACTTGAACAAAAAGAACAAAGTATTTCTGATAGAGCAAAAAACCTTGATGTACGTGAAGAGCAACTAGAAGAAATTGAGAAACAAAAGCAAGCTGAACTAGAGCGTATTGGAACTCTGACTCAGTCGGAAGCAAAAGACATTATCTTGGCCCAGACAGAGGAAAACTTGACTAAGGAAATTGCTAGTCGCATTCGTGAGGCTGAGCAAGAAGTTAAGGAACGTTCAGACAAATTGGCTAAGGACATCTTGTCCCAAGCTATGCAGAGAATTGCTGGTGAGTATGTGGCTGAGTCTACCAACTCTACGGTTCATCTGCCTGATGATACTATGAAAGGTCGTATCATTGGTCGTGAAGGTCGTAACATCCGTACTTTTGAAAGTTTGACAGGGGTTGATGTCATCATTGATGATACGCCAGAAGTGGTAACCTTGTCAGGTTTTGATCCTATCCGTCGCGAGATTGCCCGTATGACTATGGAAACCTTGCTTAAGGATGGACGTATTCACCCAGCTCGTATCGAAGAGTTGGTTGAGAAAAATCGTCAAGAGATTGATAACAAGATTCGTGAATATGGTGAAGCTGCAGCCTATGAGATTGGTGCACCGAACCTTCACCCAGACTTGATGAAGATCATGGGTCGCCTGCAGTTCCGTACGTCATACGGACAAAATGTCTTGCGTCATTCGATTGAAGTGGCTAAGTTGGCTGGTATCATGGCCAGCGAACTTGGTGAAAATGCCGCACTTGCCCGTCGTGCGGGATTCCTCCACGATATTGGTAAAGCCATTGACCGTGAGGTAGAAGGCAGCCACGTTGAGATTGGTACAGAATTGGCTCGCAAGTACAAGGAACACCCAGTTGTGGTTAATACTATTGCCAGTCACCACGGAGATGTAGAACCTGAGAGTGTGATTGCAGTGATCGTTGCTGCGGCGGATGCCTTGAGTGCTGCCCGTCCAGGAGCTCGTAGTGAATCACTTGAAAGCTACATCAAACGTCTCCATGATTTAGAGGAAATTGCTAATAGCTTTGAAGGTGTTCAAAATAGCTTTGCCCTTCAAGCAGGTCGTGAAATCCGTATCATGGTAAACCCAGGTCAAATCAAGGACGACAAGGTCACAATCTTGGCTCATAAAGTTCGTGAGAAAATCGAAAACAATCTCGATTATCCAGGAAATATTAAGGTAACCGTGATTCGTGAACTTCGTGCAGTTGATTATGCAAAATAAATAAGAAAGAGCAGTTGAAAAATTACTGCTTTTTTGTTACACTAGATAGAAAGATTGTAGTGTGCAGAAATGGCTTTAGACATATAATCTTACAGAAATTTTCAAGTCATTTCACAAACTATCTAAAGGAGACATAATGGCAGACCGAGGCTTACTAATCGTTTTTTCAGGTCCTTCTGGAGTTGGAAAAGGAACGGTTAGACGAGAAATTTTTGAGAGTTCTGAAAATCAATTTCAATATTCTGTATCTATGACAACGCGGGCACAACGTCCAGGTGAAGTAGATGGTGTTGATTATTTCTTCCGTACACGGGAGGAATTTGAAGAGTTGATCCGTCAAGGGCAAATGTTAGAGTATGCAGAGTATGTGGGTAACTATTATGGAACTCCTCTGACTTATGTTAATGAAACGCTTGATAAGGGAATCGATGTCTTTCTTGAAATTGAAGTGCAGGGAGCTCTTCAGGTCAAGAAAAAAGTTCCAGATGCGGTCTTTATCTTTTTAACACCGCCAGATTTGGAAGAATTGCAAGACCGTCTCGTAGGCCGTGGTACAGATAGTGCAGAAGTGATTGCTCAGCGTATCGAAAAAGCCAAGGAAGAAATTGCTTTGATGCGTGAGTATGACTACGCTATTGTAAATGACCATGTTCCTCTAGCGGCCGAGCGTGTGAAACGTGTGATTGAAGCAGAACATTTCCGTGTAGACCGTGTGATTGGTCATTATCAGGATATGCTACCAAAGTCTCCGACTATTCGATAAACTATAGAAAACAGGTACAAACAAATGATGCTTAAACCCTCTATCGATACCTTACTTGACAAGGTACCATCAAAATATTCACTCGTAATCTTGGAAGCAAAACGTGCCCACGAATTAGAAGCTGGAGCACCTGCAACTCAAGAATTCAAATCTGAAAAATCAACTCTTCGTGCCTTGGAAGAAATTGAATCAGGGAATGTAACCATCCACCCAGATCCAGAAGGAAAACGCGAAGCTGTTCGTCGTCGCATCGAAGAAGAAAGACGATTGAAAGAAGAAGAAGAAAAGAAAATTAAAGAGCAAATCGCGAAAGAAAAAGAAGAAGGTGAAAAAATTTAAGGTTGGGGGGACTCAATCTTATTTTTTCTATTGCAAGAATACTCAATCAATTAAAAGGATTTAAGAAGAGAAGGAGGTGAGGATATGGCTATTGCAAAAATCATTGTGGATGTTCCCTTGATGCAGACAGACCAGCCCTATAGCTACAAGATTCCAGAGGAATTTGAAGAGATGCTGGAAGTTGGCATGCGGGTTCATGTACCTTTTGGGAAGGCCAATCGCTTGATTCAGGGGATTGTTCTTGGGTTGGAGTCTCAATCTGATGCAGATGTGGCAGACGAGGACTTAAAAGAAATTGCCGAGGTGCTGGACTTTTCTCCTGTCTTAACGGAGGAACAACTCTGGCTAGCAGAGGAACTACGTAAATCAGTCTTCTCATACAAAATTTCTATCTTAAAAGCCATGCTTCCTGGATTTTTGAATTCTAGCTATGATAAAATCCTCTATCCTCTGGAAGGCTTGAGTCAGAAAGACAGAGACCGTTTGTTTGGTTCGCAAGAATCTCTAGCCTTTTCATCTCTCGACCTAGAAAAGCAGGCTGAGATGATGCGATTGACTCGAAGAGGGCTCTTGAGACTCGAGTATCAGGCTGTAGACCAGAAGAAAGTCAAAACACAGTCTTGGGTTCAAGTGAATCTTGACAAATTAGAAAAGCTAGAAATCTCAAACCGTGCCAAGAAGAAATTGGAACTGCGAGATTATTTATTAGCACATCCAGAAAGCACTCCTTTGGCTACTTTGTTAGAACATTACTCACGGGAACAAGTCAATTTCTTTGTGGAACAGGGTGCTTTGACGATTCTTCAAAAAGAAGTGCAACGTTCAGCGACTTATTTTGAAGGTATTGAGGCTAGCCAATCCTTAGAGTTAAACCCAGAGCAAAAACAAGCCTGTGAGGCGGTTGTTGGAGCGATTGGAAAGAAACATCCTCCCTTTCTTCTACAAGGAATCACTGGAAGTGGGAAAACCGAGGTTTATCTGCAGATTATCCAAGGTGCCCTGGATATGGGAAAAACAGCGATTGTTCTAGTGCCAGAGATTTCTCTCACACCTCAAATGACGGAGCGTTTTATTGCTCGTTTTGGTGAGAAAGTTGCCATTCTCCACTCTGGCTTGTCCAATGGTGAGAAGTACGATGAATGGCGCAAGGTGGAGCGTGGAGATGCTCAGGTAGTCGTTGGGGCTCGGTCTGCCATTTTTGCCCCTTTGAAAAATCTCGGAGTTATCATTATCGATGAAGAGCACGAGGCCAGCTACAAGCAAGACAGCAATCCGCGTTATCATGCTAGAGATGTGGCTCTTTTACGAGCTCAGTACAATCAAGCAGCATTAGTCCTTGGTTCTGCAACACCTAGTCTAGAAAGTCGTGCGCGTGCTGGCAAGGGTGTTTATCAACATCTACGCCTGACGCAACGGGCCAATCCTCTAGCAAGTATTCCTGAAGTTCAACTGATTGACTTCCGTGATTATATCGGGCAAAATGAAACATCTAACTTTACACCACCTCTGATTGAGGCTATTCAAGACAGACTGGCTAAAAAAGAGCAGGTGGTTCTCATGCTCAATCGCCGTGGCTATTCTAGCTTTGTCATGTGTCGGGAATGTGGTACTGTGGATACCTGCCCTAATTGCGATATTTCCTTGACGCTTCACATGGATACCAAGACGATGAACTGTCATTATTGTGGCTTTTCGAAGAAAATTCCTCATGCCTGCCCTAACTGTCAGAGCCGTAGCATTCGCTATTATGGAACGGGAACCCAAAAGGCCTACGATGAGCTAGCAGAACTCTTTCCAGAGGCACGCATTCTACGCATGGATGTAGATACAACTCGCAAAAAGGGCAGTCACCAAGCTCTACTTGAACAATTTGGAAATGGTGAAGCGGACATCTTGCTTGGAACTCAGATGATTGCCAAGGGTTTGGATTTTCCCAATGTAACCCTAGTAGGAGTTCTAAATGCGGATACGGCCTTGAATCTGCCTGATTTCCGTTCTTCTGAGAGAACCTTCCAGCTCTTGACTCAGGTGGCAGGTCGGGCAGGACGTGCTGAAAAAGCTGGGCTGGTCTTGATTCAGTCTTACAATCCTCAGCACTACGCTATTCGATTTGCAAAAGATCAGGATTACGAAGGTTTTTATGCTTATGAAATGGGAATCAGACGACAACTTGGCTATCCACCTTACTATTTCACCATTGGCATTACCCTTTCTCACAAGAAGGAAGAAGAGGTGGTCAAACGTGCCTATGAAGTGATGAACATTTTGAGGTCAGGTTTGTCCGAAACCAGTAACATTCTCGGCCCAACGCCCAAACCCATTGCCCGTACCCACAACCTCTATCATTATCAGATTTTAATTAAATACCGTTTAGAAGATGAGCTAGGTCCGACCCTCAACCAGGTCTTGGCCTTGACTCAAGAAAGGGAAAATAGTGAGCTCCGTCTCAGCATTGACCATGAACCACAGCAATTTTTATAAGAAGGAGAAGATATGATAAAATTAATCTTTATGGGGACACCCGACTTTTCAGCAACAGTCTTAAAAGGACTTTTGACAGATGACCGTTACGAAATTTTAGCCGTTGTGACCCAGCCAGACCGTGCTGTCGGCCGTAAAAAAGTGATCCAAGAAACTCCAGTCAAGCAGACTGCCAAGGAAGCTGGACTTCCTATCTACCAACCTGAAAAATTATCTGGAAGTTCAGAGATGGAAACTATTATGAATTTAGGAGCGGATGGAATTGTGACTGCTGCTTTTGGGCAGTTTCTTCCAAGTAAACTCCTTGATAGCATGGATTTTGCAGTCAATGTTCATGCTTCGCTCCTTCCTAAACACCGTGGTGGTGCTCCTATCCATTATGCCTTGATTCAGGGTGATGAGGAGGCTGGAGTGACCATTATGGAAATGGTTAAGGAAATGGATGCCGGAGATATGATTTCTCGTCGTAGTATTCCGATTACAGATGAGGACAATGTAGGAACCTTGTTTGAGAAATTGGCGATTGTTGGTCGTGATTTGCTTTTGGATACTTTGCCTGCATACATTGCTGGCGAGATTCAGCCTCAACCACAGGACCCAAGCCAGGTTACATTTTCGCCTAATATCAAACCTGAAGAAGAAAAGTTGGACTGGGACAAGACTAACCGTCAACTCTTTAACCAAATTCGTGGAATGAATCCATGGCCAGTTGCCCACACCTTCCTCAAGGGAGATCGTTTCAAAATCTATGAAGCCTTGCCTGTAGAAGGTCAGGGGAATCCGGGTGAGATACTCTCCATCGGTAAGAAGGAATTGATTGTTGCAACAGCAGAAGGAGCTCTGTCTCTCAAACAGGTTCAACCAGCAGGAAAACCTAAGATGGACATTGCTTCCTTCCTCAACGGTGTGGGACGAACTTTGGCAGTAGGAGAACGATTTGGTGACTAAAGTAGAAACGGCTAGAAGTTTAGCCCTAGAGGTATTGGAAGATGTCTTTATCCAACAAGCTTACTCCAATATCGCCTTAAACAAACACCTAAAAGCCAGTCAGCTGTCAGCAACAGACAAAGGCTTGGTGACCGAACTGGTCTATGGAACGGTAGCTCGTAAACTAACTTTAGAATGGTATTTATCTCACTTTATTGAGGATAGAGATAAGCTAGATAGCTGGCTCTATGTTCTGCTTCTCATGAGCGTTTATCAACTCCAATATCTAGATAAGGTTCCAGATCATGCAGTGGTCAATGAAGCGGTGGAACTGGCTAAACTTCGCAAAAAAGGCAGTGAAAAACTGGTCAATGCAGTCCTTCGCCGTATCCTGCGAGAAGGTTTGCCAGATAGTGCCTCTATCAAGCGTAAAAATAAGCGTGATTCTATTGCCTATTCTTTACCAGTTTGGTTGATTTCGAAACTCAAGGAAGAGTACGGAGAAGAGCGAGCTCAAGCGATTTTTGAGAGTCTTTTGCAACGGAATAAAGCCAGTATTCGCGTAACAGATTTGAACCGAAAAGAGGAAATCAAAGCTCTGCTCGGTGCAAGTGATTCTGCTTTATCAGCTTCTGGTCTGGTCAAGGAGCAGG
The DNA here is from genome assembly GCF_001811505.1 of Streptococcus sp. HMSC034E03. Taxonomy (GTDB): domain Bacteria; phylum Bacillota; class Bacilli; order Lactobacillales; family Streptococcaceae; genus Streptococcus. The sequence goes on along the minus strand of NZ_KV804976.1, from coordinate 35,874 downwards.
GGCATTTTGCGGGTCATGACTTGTTTGCTGAAGGGGTTATTACTATCCAAGATGAGTCTAGTCAACTGGTTGCACCAACACTAGAGCTACAAGGAGAGGAGCAGGTTTTGGATGCCTGTGCGGCTCCAGGTGGGAAAACAGCCCATATGGCATCTTATCTAACGACAGGTCAGGTAACAGCTCTGGATCTCTACGATCATAAACTCACTTTGATTCAGGAAAATGCTCAGCGTTTAGGAGTAGCAGACCGTGTTCAAACACAAAAATTGGATGCCCGAAAGGTCCACGAGTTTTTTGGCAAGGATCAATTTGATAAGATTCTTGTTGATGCCCCTTGCTCAGGGATTGGTCTATTGCGTCGAAAACCAGATATCAAATACAATAAAGAAACGGCAGATTTCGCGTCATTACAGGAAATTCAGCTGGAAATATTAGGTAGTGTTTGTCAAACACTACGAAAAGGTGGTATAATAACCTATAGTACCTGCACTATTGTCTCGGAAGAGAACTTTAAAGTGGTTCAAGCATTTTTAGAAAGTCATCCCGAGTTCGAGCAGGTTAAACTAGAACACGAATGCAAGGATATTCTAAAAGATGGCTGTATCCTTATTACTCCGGAATTATACGGAAGTGATGGATTCTTCATCAGCCAATTTCGTAAGATGTCCAATTAGGAAGGAACTGACACAATGGAGATTTCATTATTAACAGATGTGGGTCAGAAGCGTACAAATAATCAAGACTATGTCAATCTTTTTGTCAACCGTGCTGGTCGCACGATGATCATCTTGGCTGATGGGATGGGAGGTCATCGCGCAGGAAATATTGCCAGTGAGATGGCAGTTACGGACTTAGGTGTTGCCTGGGTTGATACGCAGATCGACACCGTTAATGAAGTTCGCGAATGGTTTGCCCACCATCTAGAAGTTGAAAATCAAAAGATTTATCAACTAGGACGAGATGAAGCCTACAAGGGAATGGGGACAACCCTCGAAGCTCTTGCAGTTATCGGAAATCAGGCAATTTATGCCCATATCGGAGATTCTAGAATCGGTCTCATTCGAGGGGAAGAGTACCGTCAACTGACAAGTGATCATTCCTTGGTTAACGAATTGCTTAAGGCAGGTCAATTGACACCTGAAGAAGCTGAAGCACATCCACAAAAGAATATCATCACCCAATCTATCGGACAAAAAGACGAAATTCAACCTGATTTTGGAATTGTCAGCTTGGAAGCAGGTGACTATCTGGTCATGAATAGTGACGGTCTAACCAATATGATTTCAGGCAGTGAGATCTATGATATTGTGACAAGCGATATTTCGCTTGATGATAAGGCGGCCACTTTGGTACGCTTTGCCAACAATGCCGGAGGGCTTGATAATATTACAGTTGCCCTTGTTTCGATTAAGGAGGAGGCGGCACTATGATCCAGATCGGCAAGATTTTTGCCGGGCGGTATCGGATTATCAAACAAATTGGCCGTGGAGGTATGGCAGATGTCTACCTAGCCAAGGATTTGATTTTAGACGGGGAAGAGGTAGCTGTAAAGGTCCTGAGGACTAACTACCAGACTGACCCGATTGCTGTTGCTCGTTTTCAGCGTGAAGCGCGTGCAATGGCTGACTTAGATCATCCCCATATCGTTCGGATAACGGATATCGGCGAAGAGGACGGTCAACAGTACCTAGCTATGGAATATGTAGCTGGTCTTGATCTCAAACGCTATATCAAAGAACACTATCCCCTCTCAAATGAAGAAGCTGTCCGTATCATGGGTCAGATTCTCTTAGCGATGCGCTTGGCGCACACTAAAGGTATTGTCCATCGTGACTTAAAACCTCAAAATATTCTTTTAACTCCTGATGGAACGGCTAAGGTGACGGACTTTGGGATTGCTGTAGCCTTTGCAGAGACAAGTCTGACTCAGACCAATTCTATGTTGGGTTCTGTCCACTACTTGTCACCTGAGCAGGCTCGTGGCTCTAAGGCAACTGTGCAGAGTGACATCTATGCCATGGGGATTATTTTCTACGAGATGCTGACAGGGCGTATCCCTTATGATGGCGATAGTGCAGTAACCATTGCCCTCCAGCATTTTCAAAAACCACTTCCTTCGGTTATAGCTGAAAATCCATCTGTTCCCCAAGCTTTGGAGAATGTGGTCATCAAAGCAACTGCTAAAAAGCTTACGGATCGATACAAGTCAGTTTCAGAGATGTATGTGGATTTATCCAGTAGTTTGTCTTATAATCGTAGAAATGAAGCCAAACGTGTTTTTGATGATGCTAGTAAGGCAGATACCAAGACCTTGCCAAAAGTTCCTCAGACAACCTTAACATCGATTCCAAAGGTTCAACCACAGCCAGAAATTTCTCAGACTGCTAGAGTCAATCCAGAGGTTGCTGCGAAAGAGCCGCTGGAAAAACCAGTGAAAAAACGTCGCTTTAAGGCACGTTATCTAGTTCTCTTGGCAAGCTTCGTATTGGTCCTGGCTTCCCTTGTCTGGATTTTATCCAGAACACCAGCTACTGTTGAGATTCCAAAAGTTGCAGGTCAAACTGTTGCTGAAGCTAAGGAAAACTTGAAAAAAGCGAATTTTGAGATTGGCGAGGAGAAGACCGAAGCGAGTGATACCGTAGAAGAAGGTCGGGTTATCCGAACAGATCCAGATGCTGGCTCAGCTCGCAAAGAAGGAACTAAGGTTAATCTCATTATTTCTTCAGGTCAACAATCCTTTAAGCTTGGAAATTATGTTGGTCGTAAATCTACAGATGTCATAGCAGAATTGAAAGGGAAAAAGGTTCCTGAAAATCTGATTAAGATTGAAGAAGAAGAGTCCAGTGAATCAGAACCAGGTGTGATTTTAAAACAGAGCCTAGCAGAAGGTACAACCTATGATCTTAGCAAGGCAACTTCTATCGTTTTGACTGTTGCTAAAAAGGTGACAACCGTGACCATGCCAAGTTATATTGGCTCAAGTCTTGAATTTACAAAGAATAACTTAATTCAGATTGTTGGTGTCAAGGAAGCTAATATCGAAGTAGTAGAGGTTTCGACAGCACCTGAGGGCACTGCTGAAGGAACTGTTGTCGATCAAAGTCCAAAACTAGGTGCGAAAGTTGATCTAAGTACGACACGTATAAAGATCTCTATTTATAAACCAAAAACTCCACCATCATCTTCTTCTGTTCCATCTTCGAGCCAGCGTAACTCTAACAGGGCAGATAATACGGTGCCATCTCAAAGTTCATCTACTCCATCTTCGTCTACGCAAACTCATGCGGACGAACATAACACTGATAACTAAATAATCTTTGTCACAGTTTTTGTGGCAAAGATTTTTTTTCCTCCGAAATTATGATAAAATAAAATGGAGTTTGAAAAAGGAGGGAAACATGGAAGAATCAAAAAAACTGAATGCAGTTATTGATGTCATCATGCTAGCTGGAACGATTCTACTTCGAAATGGATCTGAGATTTATCGTGTTGAAGATACCATGATTCGGATTGCTCATTCACAGGGTATTCTGGATTGTAATGTTTTAGCCATGCCCGCAGCCATTTTTTTCTCCATTGAAAATACAAATATCTCTCGTATGAAGCGAGTGACCTCCTCTGCTTATAATATTGAGAAGGTGTGTGATGTCAACCAAATTTCGCGGCAACTCGTGTCAGGACAGCTTGATTTGGAGACAGCCTTTATCCAACTAAAGGAATTGAATGCTAAGGCATCTCCCTATACCAATGTTCAACTAACTGCTGCAGCGACCCTCAGTGCTCCTTTCTTTTCAATCATGTTCGGTGGGAATGTCTACGATGCAATAGGGGCAGGAGTGGCGACCTTGTTTGCTTTTACTTTCTCTCTCTATGTAGAAAAGTTTATTCGTATTCCTTTTATGACAGCTTTTGCAGGAGCTCTTGTCTTTGGTTTGATTGCACAATTTTGGGCGCGCTATTCTGGTTTACCATCGACAGCCGATTTGGTCATTGCTGGTGCGGTCATGCCTTTTGTACCTGGAATTGCCCTGACTAATGCTGTTCGAGATATTATGACCAATCACATTAACTCTGGTATGAGCAAGATGTTTGAATCCTTGCTGATCACCCTTGCCTTAGGGGCTGGAACATCAGTCGCCCTCTTACTCATGAACTAATATGACACTAACAACATTTTTATTGCAAGCTCTGGCAAGTTTGCTTGCCATTATTACCTTTTTAATCGTTTTAAATGTCCAGCGTTCCATGCTTATCCCTGGTGGAGTTTTAGGAATGTCTATCTGGCTACTCTATCTGATACTCAAGGAACCAACCAATGTTATTTTGGCAACCTTTATTGCTGCGGTGATTGGTTCTTGTGTTAGCCAGATTATGAGTATTCTCTACAAAACACCAGCAGTGGTTTTTGCCCTAGCCATTCTGGCACCATTAGTGCCAGGTTATCTGTCCTATCGAACCACTTCCTTCTTCGTTACAGGTGACTACGGCCATGCCATTTCTAGTGCCATGCTAGTTATGATGTTGGCCCTTGTTATCTCCATTGGAATGGCCAGTGGGACAGTTTTGTTGAAATTGTATCATTATCTCAAAAAGAATCGAGCTAGCTAAGACTCGATTTTTTGTAGCCCTAAAGTTCTATTTGAAAAATGAGATAATGAACTTGATTTGGTGAATCAAGTCTTTTTTAGCTCATTTGACCTCAATTGTGATAAAATAGAGGTGAACGATTTTTTACAATGAATGATAAAAATAGAGGTAAATATGACAATCGGTATTGATAAGATTGGTTTTGCAACCAGTCAATACGTTTTGAAATTACAAGATTTAGCGGAAACCCGAGGAATTGATCCTGAAAAATTGAGTAAAGGACTCCTTTTAAAAGAATTGAGTATTGCTCCTTTGACAGAGGATATTGTTACCTTGGCTGCCAGTGCAGGTAATTCTATCCTGACTGAAGAAGAGAAGCAAGAGATTGACATGGTTATCGTAGCGACAGAGTCTGGGATTGACCAGAGTAAAGCTGCAGCTGTCTTTGTACACGGTTTGCTAGGAATTCAACCATTTGCTCGTAGTTTTGAAATCAAGGAAGCTTGCTATGGTGCAACAGCGGCCCTTCACTATGCTAAGTTACATGTAGAAAATTCTCCTAAATCAAAAGTTTTAGTGCTGGCTAGCGATATTGCAAGATATGGTGTCGAAACTCCTGGAGAACCAACTCAAGGTGCAGGCTGTGTTGCTATGTTGATTAGCCAAAATCCACGTGTTATGGTCTTCAATAATGATAATGTTGCACAAACTCGTGATATTATGGACTTTTGGCGTCCAAATTACTCGACAACACCATTTGTAAATGGGGTTTACTCAACGCAACAATATCTTGATAGCTTAAAAACGACTTGGGAAGAGTACCAAAAGCGTTATGACTGTACTTTGGATGATTTTGAAGCTGTATGTTTCCACTTGCCATATCCAAAGCTAGCTCTCAAAGGATTGAAAAAAATCCTAGACAAATCCTTGCCTCAAGAGAAGAAGGACTTGCTTCAAAAGCACTTTGATGAATCTATTATTTATAGCCAAAAAGTTGGGAACATTTATACAGGTTCACTCTTCTTAGGTCTCTTGTCTCTTCTTGAAAATTCTGATAGCCTAAAAGCTGGGGATAAGATTGCCCTCTACAGCTATGGTAGTGGGGCTGTATCTGAGTTCTTTAGTGTAGTATTGGTTGAAGGTTTTGAAAAGCAATTGCAGAAAAATCGCTTAGACTTGCTAGACCAACGTCAAGCATTGAGTGTTGCTGACTATGAACGAATCTTCTTTGAGGAAGCCCAATTAGATGAGTCTGGTTCTGCAACGATGTCAGGCTATGAAGGGCAAGACTATGCCCTTGTTGAGATTGTAGAACACCAACGTCGCTACAGCAAGGTTGAAAAATAATGAAAAAAAATTGGAATGGATTTGCTAAAAAATCAATTCAAGAGCGCCTAGAGTTCGTTAAGTCTCAGGCGCTTACTACTATTGAAGCCCAAGAAAGTCTTGCGCAAAATGAAAATCTCAGTCTAGCAGTAGCGGACCAATTGAGTGAAAATGTGGTAGGAACCTTCTCACTTCCATACTCAATCGTTCCAGAAGTTCTGGTAAATGGTCAAGAATACACAGTTCCCTATGTGACCGAAGAACCATCTGTTGTTGCTGCAGCTAGTTTTGCCAGTAAGATTATCAAACGTGCTGGAGGTTTTACAGCTCAAGTTCATCAGCGACAAATGATAGGTCAGGTAGCCCTCTATCAGGTTCCAGATAGGGATAAAGCTTGTCAGGCTATTCTGAGTCAAAAAGCAGAGTTGCTCGAACAAGCAAACCAAGCCTATCCCTCTATTGTCAAACGTGGTGGTGGAGCCAGAGAGCTAACAGTTGAAAAAATTTCTGGTGAGTCTGACTTTTTAGTGGTTTATCTCCATGTAGATACTCAGGAAGCAATGGGAGCTAATATGCTCAATACCATGCTTGAAGCTTTAAAACCAAGTCTAGAGGCTCTAAGTCAAGGGCAAAGTTTAATGGGAATTCTATCCAACTATGCCACAGATTCTCTAGTAACAGCAACTTGTCGTATTGCCTTTCGTTATTTGAGTCGCCAGAAGGATGAAGCGCGTGAACTAGCGGAAAAAATGGTTTTAGCTAGCCAGTTTGCTCAGGCAGATCCTTATCGAGCAGCTACTCACAATAAGGGAATTTTTAATGGAATCGATGCCCTTTTGATTGCGACAGGAAATGATTGGCGTGCCATCGAAGCAGGAGCGCATGCCTATGCAAGTCATGATGGCGCCTATCGAGGACTCAGTCGTTGGACTATAGATTTGGAAAACGAAGAGCTTATTGGAGAGATGACCATGCCGATGCCAGTTGCCACTAAGGGCGGTTCGATTGGTCTCAATCCTCGAGTTGTACTCAGTCATGAGTTGCTAGGTCAACCATCTGCCAAAGAATTGGCTCAAATTATCGTTTCGATTGGTCTCGCTCAAAACTTTGCAGCACTTAAAGCTCTTGTCAGTACAGGGATTCAGCATGGACACATGAAGCTTCAAGCGAAATCTTTAGCGCTTTTAGCAGGTGCGACTGAGGCAGAAGTACCCAAGTTAGTAGAAAACTTGATTGCTGAAAAAACCTTTAATCTAGAAAAAGCGCAAACGCTATTGAAACATTTAAGATCATAAGAAAAATTTAGACTGGTTTGATTTTTAGCGCTTTTTACTGTTTTTTCAAATAAAAGAAACTCAAATACAGAATCGTATTTGAGTTTCTTAATTCAATGACATTATTTGCCAGTTTTTCTGTTTTTGTTCAAAAAAACAAGACGTATGTATTGACAACGCTTTCATTTTTTGTTATAACATAGTTGTAAATTATTAAGATTCATAATCAAAAAATATAGAGAGGAGGATTTTTGATTATGAATAAAAAAATAAAAATGGTGAGTGTTGCATTACTTAGTACAGTAATATTGAATATAGCACTTACAGAAGGTGTTTCAGTTGTTCATGCTAATGAGGTGGTTTCAGCGACAAAACTTGGAAATACTTTTAAAGATTTATCGGAAGAATCTATTTTATTAATTTTAAAAGCAGTAGATGAAATGCCACAAGGAATGTTGGAAAGAGGGAATCAGGAAGAAATTGATAAATATATGCTTAGTAAAGGTATAGATTTAAAATTTGATAATGAAGTACAGTTCAGAGACTTTTGGGGATGTGTCGGTGCAGTTGCTTGGGCAGTAGGATCTGCTGCTGTTGGTATTGGTATGCTTGTTAAAATTAAACAATTTATAGCAGCAGTAGGAGGTATCAAGGCAGCCGCTTCTGCTTTAATATCCATTGCTGAATCTGGAGCTAATTACGACAATATTACAAAATTCGGATATGCTGTAGTTGACATGGGATCTACTATTTTGGGAATTAAGGCAATTAGTGATAACTGTTTTGAATAAGAAATACAATATAGTTTTATTTTTATTATTTATAGTCTATTTGTTTGGGTACTTCTCAATTTCAAAAAATTTAATTCCTATAATGTGTGTGATCCAAATATTTTTGTTAGAAAATATATTTAAATCTCAAAATAAGCTTATCCAAATAGGTAAAATTATAGTTATTATTGCTTCTATAATATTATTTATTGATAGTATACTAAATTAAGAGTCTGAGAACTATTTTGTCTCAGACTCTTTTTGTTTAAATACTTTTTCCTGGTAGGAGGGAAACTGGTAAGAAATAACCGGTTGTGGCAACTTCTTTTCCTTCGATTTTTTGAAGTAGTAAATCAACTGTCAGGCGAGCAATTTCTTCCAAGGGTTGTTTAATGGTAGTAAGGTGAGGATAGAAATTCTCGATAAAATAAGTTCCATCGTAACCAATAACCTTGAGTTGTTCTGGAACAGAGATACCAAGTTCCTGAGCAATCTTCATAACCAAGATGGCTGTTAAATCGTCTGATGCGAAAATAGCATCTGGTTTTTGTTTGGTTAGGATAGTTTTGATTTCCATTTCTTTTCGAAGGGGTGAAAAGTCACTGGAAACATTGATAATGGGAGCCTTGGGTAAGATTGAAGCAAAACCAGCATGGCGAAGTCCAGTTGGTGAATTGGAGTTATCATTACCTGTAATCATAATGACAGACTTAGCTCCAGTTTTCGCTAAAGTTTGAGCTGCAAGGACTCCACCAGCATAGTTATCAGAGGAAACGACAGGAATGTCTGGTGATAGGTTACGGTCAAAAGAAATAATTGGAGCTGTTACGCGATTGTAGTCTTCAATCCCTAAGTTATGGCTACCAGAGATAATGCCGTCCACTTGGTTGGCTTCTAGCATTTCAAGATATTCACGTTCTTTTTCCGAATCGTGCTCACTGTTACAGATGATTGTCTTGTAGCCTTTTTTGAAGAGTTCGTGTTCCAATTTGTCAATCAATTCAGCATAGAAAACATGGCTGATTTTTGGGAAAATCAACCCAATTAACTTGGCTGATTTCCCTTGGAGGCTACGAGCTAGGTTGTTGGGTTTATAGCCCAATTCACGCATGGCATCCTTAACCTTTTGAATAGTTTTTTCTGACAGGTAGCCCTTTTTATTGATAACACGTGAGACAGTAGTTGGGCTGACGCCAGCTAATTTTGCGACATCAGTTAGTTTTGCGACCATATTCTAATTTGTAGTAAGTTCCAGTTGGGTTTCCAGATTTAATGAGGATTCCATTTTGATCCGCATGTGGGAATACACGACCAGAAAATACTTTTTCTCCTTTATTGATGAAAATTTCAAAGACTGAATTATCGATGAAGATATTTACAGTAGTAGCTTGATTAGCAACTGAGCATGAGCGAGTAGTTCCAAATTCTTGAGCATATTGCTCACCTGCTTTACTGCGGTCAACGGTAACTTGACCATTGACAAGGTCAAAATTGATAGAGAGTCCCTTACCGTCTTTATCAGCAAGAAGAACGATTTCGCTTTGGCTATTTGCTTCAAGGTTAAGCTCAAGTTCATAGGTATTTTTAGTTTCAGAACGATTTGAAAATTCCTCTTTTGAAGCTCGGAGGTCCTGGATAGCTGCTACAGGGTACTGATAGAGTTTGCCATCTTTAATGGTAAGTTCTTTGACTAATGAAAAAGTTCCTTGGTGGTCAAAACGGTCAGATGGGTAAGAAACATCTGGTAAACCAAGCCAGCTGACTGCTAGGGCGCGACCATCAGGAGCGTTAAAGGCTTGAGTGGCATAGGCTTCAAATCCATAATCAAGATTGTGAAGTTCAGACACATCTACCATACGTGCATTTTCAGGATCAAAGGAAGCACCGATTTTGTACATATTTGGATAGATATTATCATAGTCAAGAACCTTTTTATCCAAACCTTGTGGACAGTAGAGAAGGACAGGCTGTTCTCCAACAAAGACGAGGTTCGGGCACTCCATCATATAGGCAGTACGGTCGTTGTTAAAGTCCAAATCACCAACTTCTTGCCAGTTTGTATAATCGTTATCGACCGCTTTGTAGAGACGGACAAAACCTTTTTTCTCCAAGTCTTGACCACCAACGATAGCGTAGTATTGTCCTTTAAAGTTGAAAATCTGTGGATCGCGGAAGTGGTCAGTAGCATCAGCAGGCTGATCAATCAAGATTTTATCAATCTTTTTAATATTTCCATCCTTATCCATCAAGGCACCAATCTGATAAGGGTGGCGTACCCAATTTTCATCACGGACATTTCCTGTATAGAATAGGAACAATTTATTATCAAACTGCATAGCAGATCCTGAGTAAGCGCCGTGGCTATCCAGTGGAGTATCAGGTAAGATTTTAACACCTGTTTCAGTAAAGTGCACCAAATCATCACTCTCAAGTTGAACCCAAGATTTCAAGCCGTGGGCTGCTCCAAAGGGGAAGTTTTGGTAAAAGACAATCCACTTACCATCAAAATAAGAAAAACCGTTTGGATCGTTGAGAAGTCCTTCCTTTGGTTCAATGTGATAGCTGACATGCCATGGGGATTGCGCCATCTTTTCTTGGATTTCTTTTCTTTCTTCTTGTGTCCAATCTTCATAACGTCTGTAACGACGTTCAGTAGTCCATTCCATTTCTATTTCCTCCATAAATTCTACTATCTTAATAGTAAACGTTTCCTTATAAAAAAGCAAGTCTTTTACACTAAATTAAAGAAAAAAATGTCAAACGATTGACAGAATCTAGGAACGTAATTTTATGAAAAATGATGAAAATATGGAAGTTTTTGAAAACTTTAAAGTAAAAACCTTGATTTTAGAGGGTGTTATGGCTGTGTTGATGAAAAAAATAGCAAAAACAATCAAAAAATAAAAAATAGCAAAATTTTTTCTGCAAAACGCTTGACATATTTTTAAAACGTGATAGAATAATATTCGTGAGGCGAGTAAAATCGCTTTCAAACAAGAACAAATTTTTTTATAAGGAGATTTTTGCAAATGACCAATACAGAAATTGCAAAAAAAGTCATCGAAGCCTTGGGTGGACGTGAGAACGTTAACAGTGTAGCCCACTGTGCGACTCGCCTTCGTGTTATGGTGAAAGATGAAGCGAAGATCAACAAAGATGCTATCGAGAACTTGGAAAAAGTTCAAGGTGCTTTCTTTAACTCAGGTCAATACCAAATCATTTTTGGTACAGGTACAGTAAACAAGATGTACGACGAAGTCGTAGCTCTTGGTTTGCCAACGACATCTAAGGATGAGATGAAGGCAGAAGCTGCTAAACAAGGAAATTGGTTCCAACGTGCCATCCGTACTTTTGGTGACGTCTTTGTTCCAATCATTCCAGTTATCGTAGCAACTGGTCTCTTCATGGGTGTTCGTGGTCTCTTGAATGCTCTTGGAATGACACTTCCAGAAGATGTGACAACTTACACTCAAATCTTGACTGACACAGCCTTCATCATCTTGCCAGGTTTGGTTGTTTGGTCAACCTTCCGTGTATTCGGTGGTAACCCAGCCGTTGGTATCGTTCTTGGTATGATGCTCGTTTCTGGTTCACTTCCAAATGCCTGGGCTGTTGCGTCTGGTGGTGAAGTAACTGCAATGCAGTTCTTCGGATTTATCCCAGTTGTAGGTTTGCAAGGTTCAGTTCTTCCAGCCTTCATTATCGGGGTTGTCGGAGCTAAGTTTGAAAAAGCAGTTCGCAAGGTTGTTCCAGATGTACTTGACCTCTTGGTAACACCGTTCGTAACACTCCTTGTAATGTCAATTCTTGGATTGTTTGTTATCGGACCAGTCTTCCACGTTGTTGAAAACTACATCCTCATTGGAACTAAAGCAATTCTTAACTTGCCATTCGGACTTGGTGGTTTCTTGATTGGTGGAGTTCACCAATTAATCGTCGTATCAGGTGTTCACCACATCTTCAACTTGCTTGAAGTTCAATTGCTTGCTGCTGACCATGCTAACCCATTCAACGCTATCATCACAGCTGCCATGACTGCTCAAGGTGCTGCGACAGTAGCCGTTGGTGTGAAAACTAAAAATCCTAAACTTAAAACACTTGCTTTCCCAGCTGCTCTTTCTGCCTTCCTAGGTATTACTGAGCCTGCTATCTTCGGGGTTAACTTGCGTTTCCGTAAACCATTCTTCCTTTCATTGATTGCTGGTGCAATCGGTGGTGGATTGGCATCTATCCTTGGACTTGCTGGTACTGGTAATGGTATCACAATCATCCCTGGTACAATGCTTTACATTGGTAACGGACAACTTCCACAATACCTTCTTATGGTAGCTGTATCATTCGCTCTTGGTTTTGCTCTTACTTACATGTTTGGTTATGAAGATGAAGCAGAAGTGGCTTCAGAAGCTACAACTGAACGTTTGGCTGACGAAGCAGTAACTGGTACTGTTGTTGCACCTAGCGAAGGTGTCATCCAAACACCAATCGTTGGTGACGTCGTTGCTCTTTCAGATGTTAATGACCCAGTCTTCTCAAGTGGAGCTATGGGTCAAGGTATCGCTGTAAAACCTAGTCAAGATGTTGTTTACGCCCCAGCTGATGCTGAAGTGACAATCGTCTTCCCAACAGGACATGCTTATGGTTTGAAAACTGCAAACGGAGCTGAAATCTTGATCCACGTGGGTATCGACACTGTTTCAATGAACGGTGAAGGATTTGACCAAAAAGTTGCTCAAGGTGACAAGGTTAAAGCTGGAGATGTTCTTGGAACATTTGACTCAGCTAAGATTGCTGCTGTAGGTCTTGATAACACAACAATGGTTATCGTGACAAACACTGCAGACTTTGCTTCAGTAAATCCAGTTGCTTCTGGATCAGTTGCTAAAGGTGATGCAATCATCGAAGTTAAAGCTTAATACTCTTCGAAAATCAAATTCAAACTGCGTCATACTCGCTTTGCCGTATGTATGTGTTACTGACTTCGTCAGTTCTATCTACAACCTCAAAGCCGTGCTTTGAGCAATCCGCAGCTCGATTCCTAGTTTGTTCTTTGATTTTCATTGAGTACACTACTTTCGATTTAATAGATCAAAAAACGAACAAATGTCATGTTTGTTCGTTTTTGATTGAATCTTAAAATTTACAGAGGAAAAACTAAAATATAGGGCAACTTTCCTTCTGGAATTATGCTATAATAGAGAAAATAAAAACTAGAGGTTTATCATGACAAAATTATATGGAAGCTTGGAAGCGGGCGGTACAAAATTTGTCTGTGCTGTCGGTGATGAAAACTTTAACATTGTAGAAAAAACACAATTTCCAACAACAACTCCTATCGAGACAATCGATAAAACCATCGAGTTCTTTTCAAAATTTGATAATCTTGCAGGTCTTGCAATTGGTTCATTTGGTCCCATTGATATTGACAAAAACTCAAAAACTTATGGCTTTATCACAACAACTCCAAAACCTCACTGGGCAAATGTGGACTTGCTTGGTTCCCTTCGTCGCGCCCTAAACGTGCCAATGTACTTCACTACAGACGTAAACAGCTCTGCCTACGGTGAAGTGGTTGCCCGTAACAATGCTGGTGGCCGTATCGAGAACTTGGTTTACTACACAATCGGGACAGGTATCGGTGCAGGTGTCATCCAACGTGGTGAGTTTATCGGTGGCGTGGGTCACCCTGAGATGGGTCACTACTACGTGGCTAAACACCCAATGGATATTGAAAAAGAATTCAACGGTGTTTGTCCTTTCCACAAAGGATGTTTGGAAGGCTTTGCGGCTGGTCCAAGCTTAGAAGCTCGTACAGGAATTCGTGGTGAAAACATCGAATTGAACAGTTCTGTATGGGATGTTCAAGCCTACTATATCGCTCAAGCTGCAGTCAACGCAACTGTAACCTTCCGTCCAGACGTTATCGTATTTGGTGGTGGGGTTATGGCCCAACAACACATGCTTGACCGTGTCCGTGAGAAATTCATATCCTTACTCAATGGTTACCTACCAGTTCCGGATGTACGCGACTATATCGTGACACCAGCTGTTGCAGGTAATGGTTCGGCTACACTTGGAAACTTCGTTCTTGCTAAGAGCGTAGCAAAATAAGTATAAAAAATGAGGTCGGGATTTGTCCCGGCCTCTTTCTTTAGTCTTTTTCAATTTTCGTTTCCTGATGGAATATATTTTGCCAAGTTTCATGTCTGCGCCAGATACTTGTATGGATGGTGTCACCAATCTGATAGCGGATGAGTTTTGTCTTCTGACTAATGGACGTCAAGTGAAGTTCCTTGATAGCAGAGGTTAATTCTTTTTCCTCCTTATAGGCTTCCTTGTCTAGTTCTAGTCCGTCTTGGCGAATATAAATAAAATCTTCTGCCAGTAATTCTTCCAATTGATTTCCTTGGTCAATTAGTTGCTCTCTCATGAGCAATTTTTTATAGACATTATCAAGAATTTCATCTTCAGGAATCGGTGCTGGTTCAATGTGGATATCGGTATCAAAGATACCAAAGCGTTCTGATAACATGGATTCAACCTGATCTGCAATTTCGTGACTCTCAAAAACAGAGAGGTCTGGGTTCATCTCGAGAGTAATATCCAGATAAATGTTGCTTCCGTAAGTACGACCGCGTTGAGATTTGACCTTGCTAATCTTAGGAATTTCCATGATAGCTTTTTGGTAATCTTCCAGCAAGTGTTCATCAAAACCATCAGAAAGGCTGAAGGATGACTCGATAAAGATGTCATAAGCAGTTTTAAGAATAAAGAAGGTAATGATAATAGCGACCAACTTATCCACGATTGGATAGTTGAAGCTACTTGCCAGGATAGCAATAGAAGTTCCAAGAGATGTCACGGCATCTGACAAATTGTCCTTGGCTGCTGTCTTGAGAGCTTTGGACTTAGCTTGCTTACTCAGATGGGTATTGTAGAGATAAACGGCAAACATGATGATAGCAGAGATGATTCCTAGAGTCGCCCCAAGTGGGTCAATGACCGTTTGCTCTCGGCTGAGTATCTTTTGAATGGTGTCCCGTAGAACATCAAAGCCAACGTAAAACATGATGATGGAAGTGATGAGACTTGCCAAATCCTCTATTTTCCAGTGGCCGAAGCGATGATCTCTATCTGCTGGTTGGCGAGCCAAACGAATCCCAATGAGGAGGGCCACATTTGCGACAATATCTGAAACGTTGTTGAAACCATCCGCCACTAAACTGGACGAATGAAGGAGGTGCCCTGTAGCTAACTTAGCTGCAGACAAGAATAGATAGGTTAAAATACTGATAATCGCACCACGTTCAGCCAATTTCAAGTTTGAAAACGATTGATTCATGTAACTCCCTTTCTAGGATTTTCATATCCTATCATTATACTGGTTTTCCATGGAAAATTCAAATGGAGGGGTCAGTATAAAGGGGATAAAAATCAGAAAATACTTTTTTTTTTTTAGGAAAAATGATAGAATGTTATTTGGAAGTTTGTGCCCTTTATAAGGGGATATTAGTAGGTGATAAAGGAGATTCCATGAAAACATTAGTCGTCATCCCAGCACTCAATCCACCTTCAGATTTGTATAATTATATAGTTAAACTGAAAGAAGCAGGGTTGGAAAATATTTTAATAGTAGATGATGGGAGTAGGAGAGAGTTTAAATATATTTTTGAACAGTTAAGAGATGAACAAAATTGTAGGATATTAACTCATGCAAAAAATTTAGGTAAAGGTCGAGCACTAAAAAATGCCTTTAACTATTTTTTGACAATGTCAGATGTAGAAGAGTTTAATGGAATTGTTACTGCAGATTCAGATGGTCAACATAGAGTTGAGGATGTCTTATCTATGGTAGATACGATTTCTAATTATCCTGATTCACTAATTTTAGGTTGTCGAGATTTCGATACTGAAAATGTACCACCAAAAAGTAAATTCGGTAATAAACTGACCAAATTAGTATTTAAACTACTTTATGGGAGAAAAATAACAGACACTCAAACGGGATTACGAGGATTTCCGAAAGCAATATTAAATGAAATGTTAGAGATTCCAGGTGAACGTTTCGAATATGAAACCAAAATGCTCATTCATACGTTTGATAAAGCTATCCCAATACAAGAAATTACTATTGAAACGATTTATTTTGATGGTAATGCGGAAACACATTTTAATCCTATTAAAGACTCATTGAAAATTTACAAAGTAATCTTTGCTTCATTCTTTAAGTATTTATTATCATCTCTTTCTTCTTTTTTGCTAGATATTGGATTGTTTCAGTTCTTCCTTTGGGGGGCCTTAGCTGTAGGAATTCATAGGGGAGCATTATTAATCTTACTATCGACTATTTTGGCAAGAGTAATATCATCTTATTTTAACTTTACAATGAATAAAAACTTTGTCTTTGATGGTGAAAAAAGAATACAGAGAACGATTGTAAAATACTATAGCTTGGCTGTTTTCCAAATGTTGTTATCCGCAGCAATGGTGACGGCTCTTTGGAATATGTTTTCAGGATCTGAAACTGCCATAAAAATAGTAGTTGATACAATTTTGTTCCTTGCTAGTTATCAAATTCAAAGAAGGTGGGTGTTTAAATAGTGTCCAAAGTATTTAAAAATCATAGAGATTTATTTTTGAGTTTAATCAATGCATATTGCTTAACTCTAATGTTAACTTTTAATAGACCTATCCCCATCACTGGTTTGAAAACGTTTTTAAAACTGTTTCAAGCAGATACAACAATTTCTGTAACATTATTTATCTTATCATTATATTTTTTTTCAAAAATAAAGATACCAAAATTAAAAACAAGAGAAAACGTAATAGTGAGTCTATTTGGATTAATACTTTCGATTCTTCATATCGTTGGGAGTGATATTACATATACACACTCTACGTTGAGAGGGACTGTAAATAAGTTTTCGATTGGAGCTTTTTTGATATTAGTGGGGATTTCATTTTTTTCAATTAATACCTTATTAAGGTTATTAGTGAATTGGTTTCATCAACAAAAGTTGAAGTCTACTAATATGGAGCAGACAGTTTTTAGAAAAAAACTATATCTGTCAATGTTTTTACCATTTATGGCGATACGTGTACTATTTTTCTTTATTTTTTTTCCAGGTTCTACGACTTGGGATAGTATGTATATTATTGAGGAAGGGTTAGGATATTGGCCCCTGACTAATTCACACCCATATATATATACGTGGATAGTTAGTTTGTTTTCGAAAATAGGAATTAAGTTTTTTGGAAGCTTAGGGATAGGTGTTTCAATCTTTAATTTTCTCACACTAGTTGTGACATCTGTTATTATAGTTTTTGTTCTTTATAAATTGTTCGAGATTTTCAACATAAATAAATATTTAAAAGTTGGATTGTTTATTTTTTATGCTTTTTTCTCTAATTTTATTATAACAAGTTTCACTATGTATAAAGATGTGTATTTAGTTAATTTTTTGCTCCTATTTTTCTTATCAATGGTTTTGATAAACTATTTACCTGTCCGCTTTTTTTCCAGTACTTATAGTTTACCCTTATTTGTATTATCCTTTTTAGGGGTTTATATGCTACATAGAAAAGCAGTAATTTACGTATTAGTCGGTGTTGTTGTACTTTTCTTGTATAGTAAGTTGTATAAGAAACAAATTGCAAAATATGTGATTATTTCAGTCTTGGTAACCTTGCTAATTAACGCATTGGGAACAATTGCATTAAGACCAGAAGCATCAAAGAAGAAGTATGACTATTTATCATCACGATTTCAACAATTAGCAGCCGCTGTTTATTATCACCCAGAAAGTTTTACTAAATCTGAATTGGAATTCTATGATTCAACATTGGGACTAGATAATAATAAAAATTTTTTACAAGGCGAAGCGGATCCTATAAAAAATAAAATGGAAAATGAGCAGTTTAAGGGAAAAGAACGGGAGTTCTTTAAAATCTGGTGGAAGGGATATAGAAATCATCCTAAGACATATATTGATGCTGTATTAAATTTATCCGTTTCTTATTGGTACATATATAATTTACCTGATATGGCTTATGTTTCAAGTTATTATGAAGCGATGTATAGTCGTGAAAATAACTGGTTCGGTAATAAAAAAATATATGACAAAGGTATGAGTTTTTCTCAGGAAGAAACTATACATAGCAACCTGTATAAATATGTTTATGAATTACATTGGGCGTTGGGAGATTTATCGACTATTGAATTGCTTTATAGACCAGGTTTTTATACAATCGTATTAATACTGATACTAATGCTAGCTATCTTAAAACGAGATAAGAGACTTCTGCCAATAGTATTTTTTGTTTTATCCATTATTTTAACATGTATTTATTCTCCAATTGTAAATTATTTTAGATATTCTTATGCATATATGATGATTATTCCATTACTACTTCCTTTATTGTTTTTAAAAAATTCTGAGCAATTGCAGGATTAATATGATAGTTTATTCCTTGAAAACTTTTGAAATTCTGATATAATAGAACTACTCAAGGGAGTAGCTGGCGGGAAACCGCGATAGTGTCGTCATTACGAATTATTTCCGGCACTATATTAAACAGCGAGACTTGTTTTTTTAAAAAACAGGTCTCTTTTTTTGTAAAAAGAGGCCAAAAAGGAGGAGACTGTTTTGTCAAAAGAACAAAATAAAGACTTGTTTTACACTCAAACCGCAGAAGAAGTCCTAAAGAAATTGGACTCATCTATCGAAGGTTTGTCAACTGCTCAAGCTCAAGAACGCTTAGCGACTTATGGTCGTAATGAGTTGGAAGAGGGTGAGAAACGTAGCCTACTAGCTAAATTCCTTGATCAATTTAAGGATTTGATGATTATCATCTTGCTTGCGGCAGCGGCACTTTCTGTGATTACAGAAGGAATGGACGGTCTAACGGATGCTATTATCATCTTGGCCGTTGTTGTCTTGAATGCTGCCTTTGGGGTTTACCAAGAAGGGCAAGCAGAAGCAGCTATTGAAGCTCTGAAAAATATGTCTAGCCCGATGGCCCGTGTTCGTCGTGATGGTCATGTTATTGAGATTGACTCGAAAGAATTGGTGCCTGGGGACATCGTCTTGCTAGAAGCTGGAGATGTGGTGCCTGCCGATATGCGTTTGCTTGAAGCGGCGTCTCTTAAAATCGAAGAAGCTGCTCTTACTGGTGAATCTGTACCAGTTGAAAAAGATATTACTCAAGTGGTAGAAGCAGATGCTGGTATTGGGGACCGCGTTAATATGGGTTACCAAAACTCAAACGTAACTTACGGTCGTGGTATTGGTGTCGTAACCAATACTGGTATGTATACAGAAGTTGGTAAGATTGCGGATATGTTGGCAAATGCCGATGAGACTGAAACCCCATTGAAGCAAAGCTTGGAACAATTATCTAAAGCCTTGACTTACTTAATCGTTGTGATTGCGATTATCACTTTCTTGGTTGGTGTCTTCGTCCGTGGGGAACATCCATTAGAAGGTTTGATGGTTGCAGTAGCCCTTGCGGTTGCGGCGATTCCAGAAGGTCTCCCTGCCATTGTAACCATCGTTCTCTCTTTGGGAACAACAACCCTTGCCAAACGTAATTCAATCGTTCGTAAATTACCAGCAGTTGAAACGCTTGGTTCAACAGAAATCATTGCATCTGATAAAACAGGTACCTTGACCATGAACCAAATGACTGTTGAAAAAGTTTATACTAACGGTCAATTGCAAAGCTCTGCAGCTGAAATTGCTGCAAACAACAATACGCTTCGCATCATGAACTTTGCCAATGACACTAAAGTGGACCCATCTGGTAAATTGATTGGAGATCCAACGGAGACAGCCCTTGTACAGTTTGGTTTGGATCACAGTTTTGACGTTCGTGAAATCTTGAAGGACGAGCCACGTGTGGCAGAATTGCCATTTGACTCAGAACGTAAACTTATGTCTACAATCCATAAGGAAGCAGACGGTACTTACTTTATCGCTGTTAAGGGTGCCCCTGACCAATTGCTCAAACGTGTGACACGTATTGAAGTCAATGGGGAAGTTCGCCCCATCACAGAAGAAGACAAACAAGCTATCCTTGCTACCAACAAAGATTTGGCTAAACAAGCCCTTCGTGTCTTGATGATGGCTTATAAGACAAACAACGAAATCCCAACCTTGGAATCTGAAATCGTTGAGTCTGACCTCATCTTCTCTGGTTTGGTCGGCATGATTGACCCTGAGCGTCCAGAAGCAGCAGAAGCTGTTCGTGTTGCTAAGGAAGCAGGAATCCGTCCAATCATGATCACGGGTGACCACCAAGATACAGCGGAAGCTATCGCTAAACGTCTCGGTATCATCGATCCAAATGATACAGAAGACCATGTCTTCACTGGTGCTGAGTTGAATGAACTCACTGATGAAGAATTCCAAAAAGTCTTCAAGCAATACTCTGTTTATGCTCGTGTATCACCTGAGCACAAGGTTCGTATCGTGAAAGCATGGCAAAATGAAGGTAAGGTTGTCGCTATGACGGGTGATGGGGTCAACGATGCGCCTTCACTTAAGACAGCTGACATTGGTATCGGTATGGGGATTACAGGTACAGAAGTTTCTAAGGGAGCTTCTGATATGGTCCTTGCTGATGATAACTTTGCAACCATTATCGTAGCGGTAGAAGAAGGACGTAAGGTCTTCTCAAATATCCAAAAATCCATCCAATACCTCTTGTCTGCTAATATGGCTGAAGTTTTCACCATCTTCTTTGCAACCTTGTTGGGTTGGGATGTGCTTCAACCAGTGCATTTGCTATGGATTAACCTGGTAACAGACACGCTCCCAGCCATCGCCCTTGGTGTGGAACCAGCTGAGCCAGGCGTCATGACTCACAAACCTCGTGGGCGTAAGTCTAACTTCTTTGATGGTGGTGTCTTCGGAGCAATCATTTATCAAGGTATCTTCCAAACTATGCTCGTTCTAGGTGTTTATGCTTGGGCTCTTCTCTTCCCAGAGCACCAAAGTCATGCAGAAATCCATGCGGATGCCCTTACCATGGCTTTTGCAACTCTCGGTTTGATTCAATTGCTCCATGCCTTTAACGTTAAGTCGGTTTACCAATCTATCTTTAAAGTGGGACTCTTTACCAACAAGACCTTTAACTGGTCTATCCCAGTTGCCTTTGTTCTCTTTGTGGTGACAATTTTGGTTCCTGGATTTAATAACCTCTTCCACGTGTCTCACTTGAGCTTGACTCAATGGATAGTGGTTGCTGTAGGAGCACTTATGATTGTTGTCCTTGTTGAAATTGTTAAGGCAATCCAACGAGCACTCGGAAAAGATAAAAACGCCATTTAAGCACTATGAAAAGTCATCTTCGGATGGCTTTTTTTGGTTTTATATAAGATAAACTGACAAAGATTTTGTGATATAATCAAGTAGAGAGAAAGATGGAGGAATAGTAGTTGGAAAAGAAAATTGTCAAAGATATGATGTTTTTATCGCAGGTATCCCAGCCTGCAAGCCAAGAAGATTTACCCCTAGCAAAGGATTTACAAGATACCCTACAGGCCAATCGTGAGACCTGTGTTGGACTAGCGGCCAATATGATTGGGGTGCAAAAGCGCGTCATTATTTTTAATATCGGCATGATTCCCATGGTCATGTTTAATCCCGTTCTCAAGTCTTTTGAAGGGCCATATGAAACGGAGGAAGGATGTTTGTCTTTGACAGGAGTAAGACCGACGACTCGGTATGAAAAAATTACAGTAAGCTACAGAGATATTCATTGGAAAGAACAGACAATTACCCTGACAGGTTTTCCGGCTCAGATCTGTCAGCATGAATTGGATCATTTGGAAGGGGTTATCATATAGACTTGTTTTTCCAAGAGAAGTGTCAATCCTTTGAAGGTTAAGTTGGTAAGGTTAACTATCTCAAAACCTTCAAGTTTAAGGAAACAACCTCGTTTTTCTTGTAATCTTGTTTAAAATTTGTGATAATGGATGAAAGAATAATAAATGGAGGACAGTCAAATGGGATTTTATCTGATGATTGGTTCGATGTTGCTTGGTCTTTTAGCTTTGAAGATAGGATTTTCTCATCTAAAGGAGAAAAAGGTTAATCTGTCATCTATCTTGACAAGCTGCCTTGAGACAGCACTAGTTCTCTTTGCAATCTGGTTAGGATTGCCAAAATAAGCAAAGAAGCCTCGGTATTAACCGAGGTTTTTAGGCTCAAATCCTTGGTAGTCCTAAAAAAATATGCTACACTAAGACTATGAAAATTCTAATCCCAACTGCAAAAGAAATGAACACTGAAATCCCTAGTTTAGATGCAAATCCCTTGCGTCCTGAGAGTCAGGCTGTTCTGGATGAATTAGCCAGATATTCTGCTCAAGAACTAGAGAGTTTTTATAAAATCTCTGCCGAAAAGGCGCAAGAGGAGTATGGCCATATCCAAGTCTTGAAAAATGGAACGGCTAGAAACTATCCAGCCTTGCACCTCTTTGATGGGCTTATGTATCGCAATATCAAACGAGAAAATCTAAGCAAGGCTGAACAAGCCTATCTGGTGAAACACCTCATGATAACGTCAGCTCTTTACGGTGTGATTCCAGCCTTTGCACCGATTGCACCTCACAGACTGGACTTTTTGATGAAGCTTAAAATCACTGGGAAAAGCCTGAAAAGTCACTGGCAGTCAGCTTATGAAGAGTCGGTGAAGGAGGAAGATTGCATCTTTTCACTCTTGTCTTCGGAATTTGAAACTGTCTTCCCTAAAGAGGTTCGCGAGCAAATGGTGACCTTTAAGTTTATGGAAGACAGAGATGGAAAACTTAAAGTCCACTCAACCATTTCAAAGAAAGCTAGGGGTGCTTTCTTAACAGCCTTGATGGAAAATCAGGTGACTTCGGTAGAAGAAATCAAAAAGCTCAGTTTTGCAGGTTTCCGTTATCGAGAAGACCTGTCTACTGGCAAGGAATTGGCTTTTGTGAAATAGATTGAAAATAGAGTCTGTCCTAGGTTGTATCAGGGCAGGCTTTTTTATGATTTGACGCTCCTATTTTTAGTTCAGAATGGTAGGAATTTTCTCACAATTTTGGTATAATAGGACTATTAGAAAATTTCAAGGAGACAAACATGTCAGTTAAGATTGCTTTACTTGGATTTGGTACAGTAGCCAGTGGTGTACCATTCTTACTAAAGGAAAATGGAGAAAAAATCGTTCAAGCAGCACATTCAGAAATTGAAGTAGCCAAGGTTTTGGTCAAAGACGATGAAGAGAAAGCACGCTTGCTTGAGGCAGGAAATGATTTTAATTTTGTAACAAATATCGACGAAATCTTGTCAGACAAAGACATCACAATTGTTGTTGAGTTGATGGGACGTATCGAACCTGCTAAAACATTTATCACTCGTGCCTTAGAAGCAGGGAAACATGTCGTGACAGCCAACAAGGACCTTTTGGCTGTTCATGGTGCAGAATTGCTTGAGATTGCTAAAGCTCATAATGTTGCTCTTTACTATGAAGCAGCTGTTGCGGGAGGAATTCCAATCCTTCGTACCTTGGTTAACTCACTAGCATCAGACAAAATCACACGTGTTCTTGGTGTCGTCAATGGCACATCAAACTTCATGATGACTAAAATGGTAGAAGAAGGCTGGTCTTATGCAGATGCCCTTGCTGAAGCTCAACGCCTTGGCTTTGCTGAAAGTGATCCAACTAATGACGTTGACGGGATTGATGCAGCTTACAAGATGGTCATCCTTAGCCAGTTTGCTTTTGGGATGAATGTTAAATTTGAAGATGTTGCCCATCAAGGGATTCGCAATATCACTCCAGAGGATGTGGCAGTTGCCCAAGATCTTGGGTATGTGGTTAAATTAGTAGGTTCTATCGAAGAAACACCATCTGGAATCGCTGCCGAGGTTACACCAACCTTCCTTCCTAAGGCTCACCCACTTGCAAGTGTCAATGGGGTCATGAATGCAGTCTTTGTAGAGTCTATCGGGATTGGTGAATCTATGTACTACGGACCAGGTGCCGGACAAAAACCAACTGCGACGAGTGTCGTAGCTGAT
Source organism: Streptococcus sp. HMSC034E03 (assembly GCF_001811505.1). Taxonomy (GTDB): domain Bacteria; phylum Bacillota; class Bacilli; order Lactobacillales; family Streptococcaceae; genus Streptococcus. Next base: position 11,863 of record NZ_KV804976.1, on the reverse strand, counting down.
ATCGTTCGTATCGTTCGTCGTTTGAATGACGGTACAATTGGAAAAGCCTTCAACGAATATCATCGTGACCTTGTTTTGGCTCAGCCAGAAGATGTCAAAGCCAACTACTATTTCTCAATCTTGGCACCAGATTCAAAAGGTCAAGTCTTGAAATTGGCTGAACTCTTTAACGCGGAAGATATTTCCTTCAAGCAAATCCTTCAAGATGGCAAGCAAGAAGGCAAGGCTCGTGTCGTTATCATCACTCATAAAATCAACAAGGCACAGCTTGAAAATATTACAGAATCTTTGAAGGGTGTAGCTGAATTTGAACTTCTCAACACCTTCAAGGTTTTAGGAGACTAAGATGAAGATTATTGTACCTGCTACAAGTGCCAATGTGGGTCCAGGTTTTGACTCAGTTGGAGTAGCTGTAACGAAGTATCTAGAAATTCAGGTTTGTGAAGAACGTGAAGAATGGATGATTGAGCACCAACTAGGTAAATGGATTCCACGAGATGAGCGTAATCTTTTGCTGAAGATTGCTCTACAAATCGTTCCAGACTTACAACCAAGACGTCTGAAGATGATCAGTGATATTCCTCTTGCACGTGGACTAGGTTCTTCTAGTTCTGTCATCGTTGCTGGGATTGAACTGGCAAATCAATTAGGAAATCTTAAATTAAGCGATCACGACAAATTGCAATTGGCGACTAAGATTGAAGGCCATCCTGATAATGTTGCGCCGGCTATCTATGGTAATCTGGTCATTGCCAGCTCAGTCGAAGATCAGGTTTCAGCTGTTGTGGCGCCCTTCCCAGAGTGTGCTTTTCTAGCTTATATTCCAAACTATGAATTGCGAACTCGCGATAGTCGTGGTGTCTTGCCTAAGAAATTATCATATAAGGAAGCTGTTGCAGCAAGTTCAATCGCCAATGTGGCTATCGCAGCTCTATTGACAGGAGATATGGTCAAAGCTGGTCAAGCTATCGAGAGTGACCTTTTCCACGAGCGTTATCGTCAAGATTTGGTGCGAGAATTTGCGACAATTAAAAAAGTTGCTAAGAGAAACGGTGCTTATGCGACCTACTTGTCTGGTGCTGGGCCTACTGTCATGGTTCTAGCTGAGCCTGATAAGATGCCTAAGATTAAAGCAGAGCTTGAAAAACAACCGTTCAAAGGCAAGCTTCATGATTTGCAAGTAGACACACAAGGCGTGCGCGTCGAAGAAAAATAAATATAGCGATAGGATGGGGAAACTCTCTATTTAGAGGGCTTCCTGTCCTTTTTTTGAAAATGAAACGAGAAATATGGGATTTTTCCCGTATTTGCTGACCGATAGATGGTCAAGGAGGTATGAGATGGCAGAAATATATTTAGCAGGTGGTTGTTTTTGGGGCTTGGAAGAATATTTTTCCAGAATTTCTGGAGTGCTGCAAACAAGTGTTGGTTACGCTAATGGTCAAGTTGAAACCACCAATTATCAATTAATCAAAGAAACAGATCATGCTGAGACTGTGCAAGTTATCTATGATGAAAAGGCAGTCTCGCTCCGTGAGATTTTGCTTTATTATTTCCGAGTCATTGATCCATTATCTGTCAACCAACAAGGAAACGACCGTGGTCGTCAGTACCGCACAGGGATTTATTACCTAGATGAAAAGGATTTACCGACTATCTATGCTCTTGTCCAAGAGCAGGAGCGCATGCTCGGTCGCAAGATAGCGGTAGAAGTGGAGAAACTCCGTCACTATATCCTGGCTGAGGACTATCACCAAGACTACCTCAAGAAAAATCCTGGTGGTTATTGCCACATCGATGTGAGAGATGCTGAAAACCCCTTGATAGATGCAGCAAACTATGAAAAACCTAGTCAGGCAGTTTTACGGGAAAATTTATCAGAAGAGTCCTACCGAGTTACCCAAGAAGCTGCGACGGAAGCTCCCTTTAGCAATGCCTACGACCAAACTTTTGAGGAAGGAATTTATGTTGATATCACCACTGGTGAGCCGCTATTCTTTGCCAAGGATAAGTTTGCCTCAGGCTGTGGTTGGCCAAGTTTTAGCCGACCAATCTCTAAAGAGCTTATCCATTACTATCAAGACTTGAGTCACGGGATGGAGCGAATTGAAGTCCGTTCACGTTCGGGTAATGCTCACTTGGGACATGTCTTTACAGATGGACCTCAGGAACTAGGTGGTTTACGCTATTGTATCAATTCTGCCTCTTTACGATTCATTGCTAAGGATGAAATGGAAGAGGCTGATTATGGCTACCTGCTTCCATATTTGAATAAGTAAAAAGATGGTGGTTTTTCCACCTTCTTCATTTTGGAAATAGAAGGGACTCATGAAACAATTACTTTCTTACTTTAAACCCTACCTCAAGGAGTCATTTCTAGCACCCTTGTTTAAGTTGCTAGAAGCCGTTTTTGAACTCTTGGTTCCCATGGTGATAGCTGGGATTGTCGACCAATCTATCCCCAAAAAAGATCAGGGTCACCTCTGGATGCAAATGGGTTTCCTCTTTGTTTTTGCGGTTATCGGCGTTTTGGTAGCCTTAGTTGCTCAGTTTTACTCAGCCAAGGCAGCAGTAGGATTTGCCAAGGAGTTGACCAATGACCTCTATCGTCATATTCTTTCCTTGCCCAAGGATAGTAGAGACCGTTTAACGACCTCGAGTTTGGTGACGCGTTTGACTTCAGATACCTATCAGATTCAGACAGGGATTAATCAATTTTTACGCCTATTTTTAAGAGCGCCTATTATTGTTTTTGGTGCCATTTTTATGGCTTATCGTCTCTCGCCTGAATTGACCTTCTGGTTTTTGGTCATGGTTGCCATTTTGTCCTTTGTCATTGTCGTGTTATCACGCTTGGTCAATCCTCTCTATAGTATTTTGAGAAAGAAAACAGACCAGCTGGTTCAGGAAACACGCCAACAGATACAAGGTATGCGTGTGATTCGTGCCTTTGGCCAAGAAAGACGAGAAATCGAGAACTTCCAAGTACTCAATCAAGTCTATACAGCTATCCAAATGAAAACAGGCTATTGGTCCACTCTCTTGCCCCCCTTGACCTATTTGATCGTCAATGGAACCTTGCTAGTGATTATCTGGAATGGCTATATTTCTATCCAAGGCGGACTCCTCAGTCAAGGCGCCTTGATTGCCCTGATTAACTATCTTCTACAAATCTTGGTAGAGTTGATAAAACTAGCCATGCTCATTAATTCACTCAACCAGTCTTATATTTCTGCCAAGCGGATTAAAGAAGTCTTCGCTGAAAAACCTGAAGATATACTGGCAGAAATTGCTCAAAAAGAAACTTCCTCGAACCAGTCCTTACGAGTTGAACACTTGAGCTTTACCTACCCAGATGCTGCTCAACCATCCTTGCAAAATCTTTCTTTTGCTATGCAACAAGGACAAATTCTTGGAATCATCGGTGGGACTGGTTCTGGTAAATCGACCTTGGTACAAGTCCTACTTGGGATCTATCCGGCAGATAAGGGAAGTATTTCCCTTTATCGAGATGGACGTAGTCCTCGCAATCTTTCTGAATGGCGGTCCTGGATGGCATATGTTTCTCAAAAGGTTGAACTCTTTAAGGGAACCATTCGTTCTAACTTGACTCTGGGTATGGAAGAAACTGTCTCTGACCAAGAACTCTGGCAGGCTTTGGAAATTGCTCAGGCCAAGGACTTTGTCAGTGAAAAGGAAGGTCAGTTGGACGCAGAGGTTCAAGCAGGCGGTCGTAATTTTTCAGGTGGACAAAAGCAACGTTTATCGATTGCCCGGGCAGTCTTGCGTCGAGCACCATTCCTCATCTTGGATGATGCGACTTCTGCTCTTGATACCATTACTGAGTCCAATCTTCTGAAGGCTGTTCAAGATAACTTACCAAACACCAGCTTGATCTTGATTTCCCAACGAACTTCAACCTTGAAGATTGCTGATCAAATTCTCCTTTTAGAGAAAGGGGAGCAATTAGCACTTGGAAATCATAAGGAATTGATGGAGACTAGCCAAGTCTATCGTGAAATCAATGCATCCCAACATGGAAAGGAGGACTAGAATGAAAGGCAAACATGCAAGTCAAACCCTTAAACGATTAGCAAAAGATTTAGCTGGCCATCCCGTCCTTCTTTTCCTGGCTTTCTTAGGTACCATTGCTCAGGTAGCCCTATCAATCTATCTACCAATCTTGATAGGACAGGTGATTGACCAAGTCCTAGTCGATGGTTCATCTCAGCTATTTTGGCAGTTTTTCCTCCAGATGATTTTGGTGGTGATAGGAAATACGCTGGTACAATGGGCCAATCCTCTCCTCTATAATCGACTGATTTTCTCCTATACTAGAGATTTGCGCGAAAAAATCATTGAAAAGCTCCATCGTCTTCCGATTGCCCTTGTAGATAGACAAGGTAGTGGGGAAATGGTCAGCCGTGTAACGACAGATATCGAGCAGTTGGCAGCGGGTCTGAATATGATTTTCAACCAATTTTTCATAGGAGTTTTGATGATTTTGGTCAGCATCCTTGCTATGCTCCAAATCCATCTATTGATGACTCTCTTGGTTCTGCTCTTAACACCTCTATCTATGGTCATTTCACGCTTTATCGCTAAGAAATCCTACCATCTCTTTCAAAAGCAGACAGAGACTAGGGGGATTCAGACTCAGTTGATAGAAGAATCGCTCACCCAACAGGCCATTATCCAGTCCTTCAATGCTCAGGAAGAATTTATCGAGAGACTTCATGAGGCAAATGACAACTACGCAGGTTATTCTCAGTCGGCTATCTTTTATTCTTCGACAGTCAATCCTTCCACCCGTTTTGTCAATGCCCTCATTTATGCCCTACTTGCTGGTGTTGGAGCCTTACGCATCATGGCAGGTTCTACTTTGACGGTTGGGCGTTTAGTGACCTTTTTGAATTATGTGCAGCAGTACACCAAGCCTTTTAATGATATTTCATCGGTCTTAGCTGAGTTGCAAAGTGCCTTGGCTTGTGCAGAACGTGTTTATACTGTTTTAGAAAGCCCTGAGATTAGAGAAACTGGTCTTAAAGAATTGAACAGCGACCAAGTCAAGGGAGCTATTTCCTTTAAGCATGTCTCCTTTGGCTACAATCCTGAAAAGATCTTAATCAAGGACTTGTCTATTGACATTCCGGAGGGTAGCAAGGTTGCCATCGTTGGGCCAACGGGTGCAGGGAAGTCAACCCTCATCAATCTCCTCATGCGTTTTTACCCGATTAACTCTGGAGATATTTTGCTAGATGGTCATTCGATTTATGACTGTACCCGATCATCATTGAGACAGCAGTTTGGGATGGTGCTTCAAGAAACTTGGCTCAAGCAAGGAACCATTCATGACAATATTGCCTTTGGAAATCCTGATGCTAGCCGAGAGCAGGTCATTGCGGCAGCCAAGGCAGCTAACGCAGACTTCTTTATCCAACAGTTGCCACATGGTTATGATACCAAGCTTGAAAATGCAGGGGAATCCTTGTCTGTTGGTCAGGCTCAGCTTTTAACCATTGCCCGCGTCTTTCTAGCCATTCCTAAGATTCTTATCTTAGATGAGGCGACTTCCTCCATCGATACCCGGACAGAGGTGCTGGTTCAGGACGCCTTTGCCAAACTCATGAAGGGGCGGACGAGCTTTATCATTGCCCACCGTTTATCGACCATTCAGGATGCTGATTTGATTCTTGTCTTGGTCGATGGAGATATTGTCGAATATGGCAATCATGAGGAACTCATGACGAGAAAAGGCAAATACTATCAAATGCAGCAAGCAGCCGCTTTTAGTCCAGAATAGACTTTACCTAGTTTCTTAAGCAAATACAAAATAAAAGTTGCCTTCGGGTGACTTTTTTGTTACAATAGCTAGAAAAATTATCCAGTATGAATACTTATATAGAAAAGGAGCCTAGGGATGAAAGTCTTTCAGCATGCAAATATCGTGACTTGTGACCAAGATTTCCATGTCTATCTAGATGGGATTTTGGCTGTCAAAGAATCCCAAATCGTCTATGTCGGTCAGGAAAATCAAGAGATTCTTAAACAAGCAGATCAAATAATAGACTGTCAGGGTGCCTGGATTATGCCTGGCTTGGTTAACTGCCATACTCACTCTGCCATGACAGGCTTGAGAGGCATTCGTGACGATAGCAATCTCCACGAATGGCTAGAGGACTATATCTGGCCAGCAGAAGCAGAATTCACACCAGAGATGACTACAAAGGCCGTCAAAGAGGCACTAACAGAGATGCTCCAGTCAGGAACGACAACTTTCAATGATATGTACAATCCTAATGGAGTGGATATAGCTGAGATTTATGAGGCAGTCAAGGCATCCAAGATGCGTTGCTATTTTTCTCCAACCCTCTTTTCTTCAGATGTGGAGACGACGGCTGAAACTATAGCTAGAACTCGAGCTGTCATCGAGACAATCAAAGGCTATCAAGACCCAAATTTCAAGGTTATGGTGGCCCCTCATTCGCCCTATAGTTGTGATCGAGACTTGCTGGAGGCAAGTCTTGACCTAGCAAAAGAAGAAAACATTCCTCTTCATATCCATGTTGCAGAAACCCAGGAAGAGTCAGGTATTATCCTGAAACGCTATGGCAAACGCCCACTAGCCTTTCTAGATGAACTTGGGTATTTAGACCATAAAGCTGTCTTTGCTCACGGTGTTGAGTTAAATGAAGCAGAAATTACCCGCTTGGCAGATTCGCAAGTCGCTATCGCCCACAATCCAATCAGCAACCTCAAACTAGCCTCAGGGATTGCACCAGTCGTCCAACTTCAAAAGGCAGGAGTGCCAGTCGGGATTGCGACTGACTCAGTTGCTTCTAACAATAACCTCGATATGTTTGAGGAAGGACGCACGGCAGCCCTTTTACAGAAAATGAAGAGTGGTGATGCCAGCCAATTTCCAATTGAAACTGCCCTCAAGGCCCTGTCGATCGAGGGTGCTAAGGTGTTGGGAATGGAAGATGAGATTGGTAGTTTGGAAATCGGCAAGCAAGCTGACTTTCTCGTTATTCAACCCCAAGGCAAAATCCATCTCCAACCGCAAGAAAACATGCTGTCTCACCTCGTTTATGCTGTCAAATCCAGTGATGTTGATGACGTCTACATTGCAGGTGAGCAAGTCGTGAGAGCTGGGAACGTACTAACAGTAGATTTGTAAGTGATACTCTTTCTAATTTTTTTAAAGCTAGGTCGGTGTTGTCTTGACCTCGTTTGCTCTAACAAGCTTATTGAGTGGGTATTTATTGTGTAGGCCGTAAAGAAAAAAGAAGACTCTGTAAGGTCTTCTTTTTGTTACATAATATTTAATTTGAACATTTTTGAGAAGGCTAATGACCTCTATCCTCTTTTAATCTTAGCACGAACTAGGTCGAGCGCATAATGAAGTGTTTTATCTTTGATAATAAAGAGGGTGATGGCGTAATAGATGCCACAAGCTGCGATTGTAGAAAGAACCATGCAGATCATATTCATCGTAACTTCATAGCTATGAACTTGGAAGAGGGTTTTAAAAACAAAATAAATTGGGATGAAACCGAGTGACACGATTGTGTAGCGAGTTAAGGTTGTAAAAATCTCTTTCAAATCCAATAGTTTGTACTTCCTAATAAAGCGAATCTCTAGCAGAACCACAATTGCTTCAGCTAGAACGGTTGTTCCAATGTAGTATTCAGGAGTGAAGATATTATTGAAAAACAGCAAGGAGTTAAATAGAATATTTGCACCACCTCCGATAAAGTAGAAAGCAGTCAAGTGGTTTTCATGGTCATTGATAAAGATAATTTGTTTAGCAAGGATTAATTCTATGGCCCAGATAATGGTACGAAAGGCAAAGACACTTGTTACAATTCCGGCTTCTAGATATTTCTCAGAAGAGTAAATAACTGTAGCATAGGTTCCCAAAACCATAATACCAATACTGGTAGGAATCATGAGGAAGTAAAAGAGGGATGCGCCCTGATTGACCAAATTTTTATAAGAAGTAAAATCTTTTTTTCCTAGATAATAACCAAGTCGTGGGATGCTGACGTTGATAGCTCCGCTAAGGACACTAGCGATCAGCATAACGATACTGGAGGCGATGGTGTAGTATGAGATGTAATTCTCATCAGGACCTTTGGTAATGAACATACGGTCTAGTAAGGTATAGAGCATATTAGCATTTGCTAGAAGGAGCATAGTTAGGAGAGGTTTAGATGACTTGAGAAGTTCGATGAACTCAATCTTAACAAAGGAGACCTCTCGTTTAATCCAGAGGAAGCTTAGCAGATAGTTGATGATAGTTGTCGCACTCATGATGGTAGCATAAGGGACGATATCATCAGGTGTCTTAACGAAAGCGAAGATAGCGACCAACATTCCAATCCGAATAACCAGTGTTTTATAAAGGATAAAAGAATAATTCTCGTAGGCTTCATTCATCCACTCGATATTTAGAAATTGAAAGAGTGCTTGGATTCCAAGGATATAATAAAGGATTTTGAGGTTGACAATACTGGTATCAAAGTGAATAAAGAGGAAGTAGATAACTGTTGTTACAACTGAAGTAATTAGCGAAATATAGAATAACTTAGAAAAGACATAATTGATCTTGTTTTTGTCATCCTTAACTTTACTAATGGCTCGAATCCCATAATTGTAAATCCCAAAGGCAGCGAGTGGAATGACAAAGCTTGCCCAGGTGTTGGCAGTGTTGAAGTAACCGTAATTCGATTTGCTAAGAATCCGCGTTAGATAGGGATTAGTAATCAAAGGAAAAACGATATTCAAGATGTTGACCAGCAAGCTAGCCAAAGCATTAACTTTTATATTTTTCATGAAACTTTCTTTCTTATATTCTAAAATAGATACTAGTATTATATCACATTCCAACGCCATTCTTTTGATAAAATCTATGAAATCTTGTATAATAGATAGAACTGAAAGTATGAGGTTACGAACTATGAAAATGAAACAAATCAGTGATACGACATTAAAGATCACCATGTCTTTAGAAGATTTGATGGATCGTGGAATGGAAATCGCAGACTTTCTCGTTCCGCAAGAGAAAACAGAAGAATTTTTCTATGCCATCTTGGATGAGCTAGAGATGCCAGATAGCTTCTTGGATACAGGTATGCTTAGCTTCCGAGTAACACCTAAGCCAGACAAGGTTGATGTTTTTGTGACAAAATCTAAGATCGACCAGAATTTAGATTTTGACGATTTGGCAGATCTTCCTGATATGGATGAGTTGGCTAAAATGTCTCCAGATGAGTTTTTAAAAACCTTGGAGAAAACCATGGCAGAAAAAACTAAAGATGATATTGAAGCCATTCAATCTTTAGAGCAAGTTGAAAAGGAAGAAGAAGCAGCGCTTGATGAAACCCTCGAAGTAGAAGAAGGAAAAAGAGAGCCTTATATCTACTACATCTTACGTTTTGACGATTTATCTAGTTTGGTTTCTTTTGCCAAAACGGTTGACTACCAAATGGAAACTTCAGAACTCTACAAGATGAATGACCAGTACTATCTGACAGTTTTAGTGGATGTAGAGGATCGTCCAAATCTTTATCCTGCTTGGTTACTGGCTCGCATGCGAGAATTTGCGGATGATAGTGATATCAGTCGCTCAGTCCTTCAAGAATACGGTCAAATCATCATCAACCACGATGCCGTCAAAGGACTCCAAAAAGTTTAATCTAGAAAAAGAGGTTGGGACAAAAGATCCCGACCTC
>NZ_KV804976.1:0-2026 GCF_001811505.1 Streptococcus sp. HMSC034E03 | reverse complement strand
AATCATCCTCGCGGGGCTGGGACTACGAAATCTAGACTTTGTCTATCGATTTCTGTCCCACTGCCTTTTGTTATCTTCTCTGTAAAATCTATTTTTAAAAAATTGGATACAGTTTGTATTCAAAAAATTGCTATATTATAATTTGATAGTAGAATTAAAATTTTAGCATAATTTCATGAAAGTTTTCTGAATGATCAAAGGTTAGTACAAAGTAGAAAAAAAGTCCAAAAAATAAGGTAAAGTAGTAGCTTAAAAGTAAGAAATGGGGTAGAATGATAGAAGTTGCTTTTCGGTAGTTTATAATCGAATCAATTGACAAATCTTTTAGGTGTAAATGTTGTTAAATCAACTATTTTACTAAACTATTATATTTTTTTTGTTTTCAAGATGACATTTTATGTTGTCTTGGGAAGTGAAAGAGATTAGAATCAGTTTTTGAAAAGAGCCCTCATATAGTTTTTGAATCCTAGCAAATGGTATTCCTATGTCTTCCAATCTTGCTAAAATTGATGAAAAACGATATGATAGAATGAAAAAAGCGAGGTGAAATATGGACCAAAGACGGATTCAAATAGAAACACAGCAGATTCTTGAAGATGTACTAGACAAGGCTTCTTTACAGGAGGGAGCACTATTTGTCTTGGGTTTGTCTTCGAGTGAAGTGCTGGGAGGACACATCGGAAAAGATTCGAGTCAGGAAATCGGTGAACTTATTGTCAAGACTATGTTGGAACTATTGACGGCTAAGGGAATTCATCTGGCTGTTCAAGGTTGTGAACATGTCAATCGGGCTTTAGTTGTTGAACGAGAAGTAGCTATAAAACATCAGTTGGAGATTGTGAGTGTACTCCCGACCTTACATGCAGGAGGTTCTGGTCAATTGGCCGCCTTTCGCTATATGAAGGATCCCGTGGAGGTCGAATTTATCAGGGCAGATGCTGGTCTAGACATTGGTGATACAGCTATCGGTATGCATATCAAACATGTTCAGGTACCCATTCGACCAGTCTTAAGAGATATTGGTCTGGCTCATGTGACAGCACTTGCTAGTCGACCAAAACTCATTGGAGGGGCGCGTGCTCAATATCCAATAGATCACATTAGAAAGATTTAAAATGAAAAACAGAAAAATGCAGTTTGATAAAGTTATTAAATACTCTATTCGGAAGTTCTCAGTTGGTGTAGGTTCTGCAGTTATCGGGACATTTCTTTTGGGAGCAAACAACTTTTTAGTTGAAACTGTTGCAGCTAACGAAGTGGCAGCACCAAACCAAGTTCATTACCGTTATTTGGCTGAACAAGAATTGACAGAAGCAGAAAAGGCTTTGATCCATCGCGAACTTCCTTCAGATTTAAAGCAAGATGATGTTGTCTATCTTGTTTACAGAAAAAAGGAAGTGAATTCTCAACAATTGCCGAACACTGGAAGCAAGGAGTTGGCCCTAGCAACTCTTGGTTTTGCAACAGCGTCTTTGGTTGTTGTGGTGATGTCTAAAAAACATCGTAATAAAATGTTGGGTATTCTCTTTATTGGAGCTCTAGGTGGTAGTTACTTTATCCCTCAGTCAGCTCAAGCCTTTGAGAATAAAATCTTGGTGTCTTATAACCAAACGATTGCTGGAAGTAGTCAAGAGGACTTGGCAAAAGGTGTCATTCAAATTGAAGGATACGAGTACGTAGGTTACTTTAAAGCATCAGATTTCCAAGACCAGTCAGAGAAAATTGCTACTGCTAAAGGCACTCAAGAAGCAGGCCACGAAGGCGAATCTTTGGTTCAACCAGAATTGCCAGCCTATACAGGCGAACTTAGCGCTAAAGGCACTCAAGAAGCAGGTCACGAAGGCGAATCTTTGGTTCAGCCAGAATTGCCAGCCTATACAGGCGAACTTAGCGCTAAAGGCACTCAAGAAGCAGGTCACGAAGGCGAATCTTTGGTTCAGCCAGAATTGCCAGCCTACACCGGCGAGCTTACAGCCAAAGGAACCCAAGAAGAGGGTCACGAAGGCGAATCTTTGGTTCAGCCAGA
>NZ_KV804975.1 GCF_001811505.1 Streptococcus sp. HMSC034E03 | reverse complement strand
TAGAATCAGCTAAGTTAGAAACCCCAGAATTTATAGGTGGAGTTAATGGTGCAGAAGCAACTGTCCATGAAGTCCCTGAGTTCAAAGGTGAGCAAGATATTGTGGTTCAGGCCATGGCCCAAGGTAAGACCTATCAGGCACCAGCAGCGCCTGCAACACGTCAGCAAGCCCTTCCTGAAACTGGAAGTGAAGATGCTGCAACTCTTGCAAGTGTAGGACTTGTGGGGATGCTTCTTGGCATGTTCGCCATGGGTAAGAAAAAAGAATATTAGTGCAATAGATAAACTTAAAGGTTTTATAGAGAAATTTGCTCTTTAATAGAAAGGGTCGTAACCAGAAGGTGTTACGGCCTTTTTCTTTCGTTTTTACGAGTAAAAAGCGATGTTTTCAAGGCTTTGAGAGGTACTGGGAAGAATTTTAGACGTCTGAAACTACTTTCAGGATGAATTGTTGCATAAAATTGTTTTGAAACTTCAATCTATTCTAGTACAAAATATTGAAAGCGTTTTAATAATGAGCTATAATAGTCACATAAGTACAAAGGAAAAGAAAAGGAGGAAAGTGGATGCCACAAATTAGTAAAGAAGCTTTGATTGAACAGATTAAAGATGGAATCATTGTTTCTTGCCAGGCTCTTCCTCATGAACCGCTCTACACAGAAGCGGGAGGAGTAATCCCCTTGCTAGTCAAAGCAGCAGAGCAAGGTGGAGCGGTCGGTATTCGGGCAAACAGTGTCCGAGATATCAAGGAAATCAAGGAAGTTACAAAACTTCCAATTATCGGGATTATCAAGCGAGACTATCCACCACAAGAACCATTCATTACTGCTACAATGAAGGAAGTGGATGAATTAGCTGCGCTAGATATCGAAGTTATCGCTCTTGACTGTACTAAGCGTGAACGTTATGACGGCTTAGAGATTCAAGAATTTATTCGCCAAGTGAAGGAAAAATATCCAAATCAATTATTGATGGCGGATACAAGTACCTTTGAAGAAGGCTTAACAGCAGTAGAGGCAGGAATTGACTTTGTCGGTACAACTCTATCAGGTTACACTTCTTACAGTCCAAAAGTGGATGGCCCAGATTTTGAACTCATCAAAAAACTCTGCGACGCAGGGGTGGACGTCATTGCTGAAGGAAAAATTCATACACCAGAACAAGCTAAGCAAATCCTAGGTTATGGAGTGCGAGGCATCGTTGTAGGTGGCGCTATTACTAGACCAAAAGAGATTACGGAACGCTTTGTTGCCGGTCTTAAGTAACATCATATAAAAAACGAGGAGAGTGGTTGATTAGTAGGGAAAAATGAAAACGTATACAAAGTCGGCGTTGCTCTTTATCCAATTCGGATACGCTTAACATCATTTAGGAGAATACAAATGAAATTTAGAAAACTAGCTTGTACAGTACTTGCGGGTGCTGCGGTTCTATCACTTGCTGCTTGTGGCAAATCAGACGCTAACAAAGATGCTGCCAAATCAGGCGATGCAGCAGCAACAACAGAAATTACTTGGTGGGCATTCCCGGTATTTACTCAAGAAAAATCTGGTGACGGTGTTGGAACTTATGAAAAATCTATCATCGAAGCTTTCGAAAAAGCAAATCCAGATATCAAAGTTAAACTAGAAACAATCGACTTCAAATCTGGACCAGAAAAAATCACAACAGCTATCGAAGCTGGTACAGCTCCAGATGTACTTTTCGATGCACCAGGTCGTATCATCAATTACGGTAAAAATGGTAAATTGGCTGAGTTGAATGACCTCTTTACAGATGAATTTGTGAAAGATGTTAACAACGAAAACATCGTACAAGCAAGTAAAGCTGGTGACAAAGCATACATGTATCCAATCAGTTCTGCACCATTCTACATGGCTATGAACAAGAAAATGTTGGAAGATGCTGGTGTAGCTAACCTTGTTAAAGAAGGTTGGACAACTGATGATTTTGAAAAAGTCTTGAAAGCACTTAAAGATAAAGGATACACTCCAGGTTCATTGTTCAGTTCTGGTCAAGGGGGAGACCAAGGAACACGTGCCTTCATCTCTAACCTTTACGGCGGTTCTGTAACTGATAAAGAAGTAACTAAATATACAACTGATGATCCTAAATTCGTTAAAGGTCTTGAAAAAGCAGCTAGCTGGATCAAAGATGGTTTGTTGAATAACGGTTCACAATTTGACGGTGGAGCAGACATCCAAAACTTTGCAAACGGTCAAACTTCATACACAATCCTTTGGGCACCAGCTCAAAACGGTATCCAAGCTAAACTTTTGGAAGCAAGTAAAGTTGAAGTGGTAGAAGTTCCATTCCCATCTGATTCTGGCAAACCAGCTCTTGAATACCTTGTAAACGGATTTGCAGTATTTAACAACAAAGATGAAAAGAAAGTTGCTGCAGCTAAGAAATTCATCCAATTCATCGCTGATGATAAAGAGTGGGGTCCTAAAGACGTAGTTCGTACAGGAGCATTCCCAGTTCGTACTTCATTTGGAAAACTTTACGATGACAAACGTATGGAAACAATCAGTGGTTGGACTCAATACTACTCACCATACTACAACACAATCGACGGATTTGCTGAAATGAGAACACTTTGGTTCCCAATGTTGCAAGCTGTATCAAATGGTGATGAACAACCTGCTGCAGCATTGAAAGCATTCACTGAAAAAGCGAATGAAACAATCAAAAAAGCAGCTAAACAATAAGCCCTAAATAAAAAGTAAAATCCCCCCTTTTCCCTGTGCACATTTGTGTACGAAAAGGGGGAGTTTTGTTTAAAAAATGTAAGAAACTGACAGGTCAAAATTAAAATGAAGTTCTTACATAGGCTAATCTTGAAAAATTTCATTTTGATTTTACATCAATGTCAGACGACAATCAAAAAACAAAAACTATTTGAAAGTGAGGTGCCGACTGTGAAAGTCAATAAAATCCGTATGCGGGAAACAGTTATTTCCTACGCATTCTTAGCACCAGTATTAATCTTCTTTACCGTCTTCGTCTTAGCTCCAATGATCATGGGCTTCATCACTAGTTTCTTTAACTACTCGATGACTAGCTTTGAGTTTGTGGGATTGGACAACTACATCCGCATGTTTAAAGACCCTGTCTTTACAAAATCTTTGATCAACACCGTTATCTTGGTTATCGGATCTGTACCGGTCGTTGTACTCTTTTCACTTTTTGTGGCATCACAAACCTACCAACAAAATGCGGTTGCTAGATCTTTCTACCGTTTCGTATTCTTCCTACCTGTTGTTACTGGTAGTGTTGCTGTTACGGTTGTTTGGAAATGGATCTACGATCCACTATCAGGTATTTTGAACTTTGTCCTTAAGTCGAGCAACATTATCAGCCAGAACATTTCTTGGCTCGGAGATAAAAACTGGGCTTTGCTTGCGATTATGATTATCCTTTTGACAACTTCTGTTGGTCAACCGATTATCCTTTACATCGCGGCAATGGGAAATATTGACAACTCACTGGTTGAAGCGGCGCGTGTTGATGGCGCTACTGAGTTTCAAGTTTTCTGGAAGATTAAATGGCCAAGTCTGCTTCCGACAACTCTTTATATCGCAATCATCACAACGATTAACTCATTCCAGTGTTTCGCCCTCATTCAGCTTTTGACATCTGGTGGACCAAACTACTCAACAAGTACACTTATGTACTACCTTTACGAAAAAGCCTTCCAATTGACAGAATACGGTTATGCTAATACCATCGGTGTCTTCTTGGCAATCATGATTGCTATCGTAAGCTTTGTTCAATTCAAAGTGCTTGGAAACGACGTAGAATACTAAGAGAAAGGAGACAGCTATGCAATCTACACAAAAGAAACCTTTAACAGCCTTCACTGTTATTTCAACTATCATTTTGCTCTTGTTGACTGTACTCTTCATCTTTCCATTCTACTGGATCTTGACGGGTGCATTCAAATCACAACCGGATACCATTATGATTCCACCACAATGGTTCCCTAAAGCTCCAACTATGGAGAACTTCCAACAATTGATGGTGCAAAACCCAGCCTTGCAATGGATGTGGAACTCAGTCTTCATTTCATTGGTAACTATGTTCTTGGTTTGTGCAACCTCTTCACTGGCAGGTTATGTATTGGCTAAGAAACGTTTCTATGGACAACGCATTCTCTTCGCTATCTTTATCGCTGCCATGGCTCTTCCAAAACAAGTTGTTCTTGTACCATTGGTACGTATTGTCAACTTCATGGGAATCCATGACACTCTTTGGGCGGTAATCTTACCTTTGATTGGGTGGCCATTTGGGGTCTTCCTTATGAAACAGTTTAGTGAAAACATTCCAACAGAATTGCTCGAATCTGCTAAAATCGATGGATGTGGTGAGATTCGTACCTTCTGGAGCGTAGCCTTCCCTATTGTGAAACCTGGATTTGCAGCCCTTGCAATCTTTACCTTCATCAATACTTGGAATGACTACTTCATGCAATTGGTAATGTTGACTTCACGTCAAAACTTGACTATCTCACTCGGGGTTGCAACTATGCAGGCCGAGATGGCAACCAACTATGGTTTGATCATGGCAGGGGCAGCTCTTGCAGCTGTGCCAATCGTAACAGTCTTCCTTGTCTTCCAAAAATCATTTACTCAAGGTATTACTATGGGAGCTGTTAAAGGTTAATACTCTGCGAAAATTGAATATAGTACAATCTGTTTATCAGTATGCAGAAGTATAGTTGATAGACTAAGAGAATACAGGATATATAAGTGTCTACAAAATGGAGAGGGGTTCCTTACTTCGTGAAGTTTTGTTAGACACTTATAAACTTACTAGCCAGATATTTCTTGTCTGAAGCTAACAATCAAGTAAAGGAATTACTATGATTTTTGATGATTTAAAAAATATCACCTTTTATAAAGGGATTCATCCAAATCTAGATAAGGCCATTGATTATCTCTACGAACATCGAAAAGAGTCTTTTGAACTTGGGAAATATGAGATTGACGGAGATAAGGTCTTTCTAGTTGTACAAGAAAATGTCCTTAACCAAGAAGAAAATGATCGCTTTGAGCATCATAAAAACTATGCAGACTTGCATTTGTTAGTTGAAGGACATGAGTATTCAAGCTATGGTTCTTGTGTTAAAGACGAGGCAGTAGCTTTTGACGAGGCAAGTGATATCGGCTTCGTCCACTGTCATGAACAATACCCACTTTTATTGGGTTATCACAACTTTGCGATTTTCTTTCCAGGGGAACCTCATCAGCCAAATGGTTATGCTGGCATGGAAGACAAGGTTCGCAAACATTTGTTTAAAATTTTAATTGATTAGTAAGTTAGGAGGAGCAAACAATGGCACAGAAAGGATCTGGATTACTCAAGGCAGCATTTGATACGGATAATGTTCTCATGCGTTTTAGTGAGAAGGTTTTGGATATCGTGACTGCGAATCTACTCTTTGTTGTGTCTTGTTTGCCTATTGTGACCATCGGAGTAGCTAAGATTAGTCTCTATCAGACTATGTTCGAAATTAAGAAAAGTCGAAGGGTACCCGTATTTAAAATCTATATTAGAGCCTTCAAGCAAAACTTGAGATTGGGGCTTCAACTAGGTTTGTTGGAATTGGGAATTGTTTTAATTAGTCTTCTCGACTTGTATCTGTTTTGGGGACAAGCAGGTCTAGCTTTTCAGGTGCTGAAAGCCATCTGTCTAGGGATCTTAATTTTCTTGACATTAGTCATGTTAGCAAGTTATCCTATCGCAGCGCGTTACGAATTGACTTGGAAAGAAGTGCTTCAAAAGGGCTTGCTCTTAGTGAGTTTCAACTTCCCTTGGTTCTTCTTGATGCTTGCAATTATTTTGTTAATCATTATGCTTCTCTATCTATCAGGCTTCACTCTAGTGCTTGGTGGTTCAGCATTTCTACTCTTTGGCTTCGGTCTTCTTGCCTTTTGCCAAGCTGGATTAATGGAAAAATTGTTTGCTAAATATCAGGCAGATTGAAAATGATATGAAACTACTTTCAAACATGAAAAGCTATGGGAGATGAATAGAAATTAAAATCTAAGTGGCTGAGATGTATTGAAAGCGCTTTTTACAAGGTGTATACTAAAATAGTAAAAAATCATCTGCTCAGAGCAGATAATAAGAAATCTTAGGAGAAATCTATGTCAGATTTAAAAAAATATGAAGGCGTCATTCCTGCCTTCTACGCATGTTATGATGATGCGGGCGAAGTAAGCCCAGAACGTACTCGTGCTTTGGTGCAATACTTTATTGATAAAGGTGTTCAAGGGCTTTATGTCAACGGTTCTTCAGGTGAATGTATCTACCAAAGCGTAGAAGACCGCAAATTAATCTTGGAAGAAGTGATGGCAGTTGCTAAAGGCAAGTTGACTATCATTGCTCACGTGGCTTGCAACAATACTAAAGACAGTATCGAACTTGCTCGTCATGCAGAAAGCTTGGGTGTTGATGCTATTGCAACAATCCCACCAATTTACTTCCGTTTGCCTGAGTACTCAGTTGCAAAATATTGGAACGACATCAGTGCAGCAGCACCAAACACAGACTATGTTATCTATAACATTCCTCAATTGGCAGGAGTTGCTTTGACTCCAAGCCTTTACACAGAAATGTTGAAGAACCCACGTGTTATCGGTGTTAAAAATTCTTCAATGCCAGTTCAAGATATCCAAACTTTTGTTAGTCTTGGCGGTGATGATCATATCGTCTTTAACGGTCCAGATGAACAATTCCTAGGTGGACGTCTCATGGGTGCAAAAGCTGGTATCGGTGGTACTTATGGTGCTATGCCAGAACTCTTCTTGAAACTCAACCAATTGATTGCGGACAAAGACCTAGAAACAGCGCGTGAATTGCAATATGCAATCAATGCTATCATTGGTAAATTGACTGCTGCACATGGAAACATGTACGGCGTTATCAAGGAAGTCTTGAAAATCAATGAAGGACTTAATATCGGATCAGTTCGTTCTCCACTTACACCAGTGACCGAAGAAGATCGTCCAGTTGTAGAAGCAGCTGCTCAATTGATTCGTGAAACTAAGGAGCGTTTCCTCTAATCAATAGGAGGCTTTATGACTAATTACGTTGCAATTGATATTGGTGGAACTAATATCAAATATGGTTTGATTGACCAAGATGGACAACTTGTAGAGTCTCACGAAGTAGCAACTGAGGCTCATAAGGGCGGTCCACATATCTTACAGAAAACAAAAGATATTGTCGCTAGCTATCTAGAAAAAGGACCGGTGGCAGGTGTGGCTATTTCCTCAGCGGGAATGGTTGATCCTGATAAGGGTGAGATTTTCTATGCTGGTCCACAGATCCCGAACTATGCAGGGACTCAATTTAAGAAAGAAATTGAAGAAAGTTTCCAAGTTCCTTGTGAAATTGAAAATGATGTCAACTGTGCAGGGCTAGCAGAAGCTGTTTCTGGATCTGGAAAAGGTGCAGGAATAACGCTATGTTTGACCATCGGAACAGGTATCGGCGGTTGCTTAATCATTGACGGCCAGATTTTCCATGGATTTAGTAATTCTGCCTGTGAAGTTGGCTATATGCATATGCAAGATGGGGCTTTCCAAGATTTAGCTTCTACAACTGCCTTGGTTGAGTATGTAGCTAAGGCTCATGATGAAGAAGTAGCCCATTGGAATGGTCGTAGAATTTTCAAAGAAGCTACAGAAGGCAATAAACTCTGTATGGAGGGAATTGACCGTATGGTAGACTATCTTGGAAAAGGTCTTGCTAACATCTGTTATGTTGCCAATCCAGAGGTTGTTATACTAGGTGGTGGTATTATGGGGCAGGAAGCGATTTTGAAACCGAAAATTCGTACAGCTCTGAAAGATGCGCTTGTTCCAAGTTTAGCGGAAAAAACAAGATTGGAGTTTGCGCGTCATCAAAATACTGCGGGTATGCTTGGAGCTTACTATCACTTCAAAACAAAACAATCCTAAGTTGGCCTTGCCAATTTAGGATTTTTTAGTCATAAACAGTAAAATGATCATTTAGTAAAAATCTAGTTAAAACTTTGAAAACCCTTGCATTTTTTAATATAACATAGTATATTTATAATAATGCGAAAACTCTAGAAAAATTCTTGCTAATGGAAGCATTATTTTATTGTTTGAAAATGTAAGCGATTTCTATAACCTTATATTTACTTAAAATAAATAGCTCAGAGAAAGAATTTTAAGCTAGGGAATCAAACAAAAATTGTCGCCAGATAACACTGGGCTCGGGCAGTAGCTGACTGCTCTAGAAGATTAGGAGTATTTGATGAAACAATATTTTTTAGAAAAAGGTCGAATATTTAGTATTCGTAAACTGACTGTTGGTGTTGCTTCTGTAGCAGTCGGTCTTGCTTTTTTTGCATCTGGGAATGTTGCGGCTAGTGAGCTTGTGACAGAACCAAAACTTGAAGTAGATAGTCAAGCAAAAGAAGTGGCAGATGTAGATCATGAAAAAGAAGCAGTTAAAGAAGAAGTAACTGAAAAAACAGAACCTACTGTCGAGAAAGTGGCAGAGGAAGGAAAACCTGCTGAAGTGGCTGGCGATTTACTCCCTGAAGAAATCCCTGACCGTGCCTATCCTGATACTCCGGTGAAAAAAGTGGATACTGCAGCTATTGTATCAGAAAAAGATAGCCCACAAGTAGAGACTAAGAGCATTTTGAAACCTACAGAAGCAGCTCCATCTGAAGCTGGAAAAGAAAATAGAGCCATTATCAATGGCGGACAAGACCTTAAGCATATCAATTATGAAGGTCAACCAGCTACATCTGCTACTATGGTTTATTCAATCTTTAGCTCACCTTTGGCCAATGGCGGTAGTCAGCGATACCTTAACTCAGGTTCAGGTATCTTTGTTGCTCCAAATGTCATCTTGACAGTGGCCCACAACTTCTTGGTCAAGGATGCAGATACTAATGCGGGATCTATCCGTGGTGGTGATACGGCTAAGTTCTATTACAATGTAGGTTCAAATACTGCTAAGAATAATTCTTTGCCAAGCTCTGGAAATACTGTTTTGTTCAAGGAAAAAGATATTCATTTCTGGAATAAAGAAAAATTCGGTGAAGGCTATAAGAATGACCTAGCCTTGGTTGTAGCTCCAGTTCCACTTTCAATTGCAAGTCCAAATAAGGCAGCTACCTTTACTCCTTTAGCTGAATACCGTACCTATAACCCTGGTGAGCCAGTTAGCACGATCGGCTACCCAACAGATTCTACTTCTCCAGAATTGAAAGAACCAATCGTACCTGGTCAATTGTATAAGGCTGATGGTGTTGTTAAAGGTACTGAAAAGTATGATGATAAGGGAACTGTTGGTGTAACTTACCGTTTGACTTCTGTATCAGGTCTTTCAGGTGGAGGTATCATCAACGGTGATGGTAAAGTTATCGGTATTCACCAACGTGGTACAGTTGATAATATGAACATTCCTGAAAAAGACCGTTTCGGTGGAGGTCTTGTCCTATCTCCAGAACAACTAGCATGGGCTAAAGGCATCATTGATAAATACGGTGTTAAAGGCTGGTATCAAGGCGATAACGGTAGCCGTTATTATTTCACTCCAGAGGGAGAAATGCTCAGAAATAAGACAGCAGTTATTGGCGAAAATAAATACTCTTTCGATGAAAGCGGTGTAGCAACTCTTCTTGAAGGTGTTGAATATGGACGAGTTGTTATCGAACACGTAGACCAGAAAGATAATCCAGTCAAAGAAAACGATACTTTTGTTGAAAAGACAGAAGTTGGAACTCAGTTCGACTATAACTATAAAACAGAAATTGAAAAGACTGACTTCTTCAAGAAGAATAAAGAAAAATATGAGATTGTATCAATTGATGGCAAAGCTGTCAATAAACAGCTAAAAGATGCCTGGGGAGAGGATTATAGCGTTGTGAGCAAGGCTCCTGCAGGAACTCGCGTTATCAAGGTTGTTTATAAAGTCAATAAAGGTTCCTTCGACCTTCGTTACCGCTTGAAAGGTACAGAGCAAGAATTGGCACCTGCAACTGTGGACAACAACGAAGGAAAAGAATATGAAGTTTCCTTTGTCCATAGATTCCAAGCTAAAGAAATCACGGGCTACCGTGCAGTAAATGCAAGTCAAGAAGCTACCATCCAACACAAAGGAGTGAACCAAGTTATTTTTGAATACGAAAAGATTGAAGATCCAAAACCAGTAACACCAGTCACTCCAGTAGTTGATCCAAAAGATGAAGAAACAGAAATTGCTGCTTACGGACCACTTCCAAGCAAGGCTCAATTGGACTACCAAAAGGAAGAATTGGCGGCCTTCATCCACTATGGTATGAATACTTATACCAACTCTGAGTGGGGGAACGGTAGAGAAAATCCTCAAAACTTTAACCCAACTAACCTTGATACAGACCAGTGGATTAAGACTTTGAAGGATGCTGGCTTCAAACGAACAATCATGGTTGTAAAACACCACGATGGATTTGTAATTTACCCATCTAAGTACACAAAACATACTGTCGCTGCTAGTCCATGGAAAGATGGTAAGGGAGACCTTCTCGAAGAAATCTCTAAATCAGCGACTAAGTATGACATGAATATGGGTGTTTACCTATCACCATGGGATGCTAATAACCCTAAATATCATGTTTCAACTGAAAAAGAGTATAACGAATACTATCTCAACCAACTCAAGGAAATCCTTGGAAATCCTAAATACGGTAACAATGGTAAATTCATCGAAGTTTGGATGGACGGTGCGCGTGGTAGTGGAGCTCAAAAAGTAACTTATACCTTTGACGAATGGTTCAAGTACATCAAGGAAGCTGAAGGAGATATCGCTATCTTCTCTGCTCAACCGACAAGTGTCCGTTGGATCGGTAATGAACGTGGTATCGCAGGAGATCCAGTCTGGCATAAGGTCAAGAAAGCTAAAATCACTGATGATGTTCGAAATGACTATCTCAACCACGGGGATCCAGATGGTGATATGTACTCTGTAGGTGAAGCAGACGTTTCTATCCGTTCAGGTTGGTTCTACCATGACAATCAACAACCAAAATCAATCAAAGATTTGATGGATATCTACTTCAAGTCTGTTGGTCGGGGAACGCCACTTCTACTCAATATTCCACCTAATAAAGAAGGTAAATTCGCAGATGCAGATGTGGCTCGTTTGAAAGAATTCCGAGCAACCTTGGATCAAATGTATGCGACTGACTTTGCTAAGGGTGCAACTGTAACTGCAAGCTCTACTCGTAAGAATCACTTGTATCAAGCAAGCCACCTAACAGATGGTAAGGATGATACTAGCTGGGCATTAGCAAATGATGCGAAGACAGGTGAATTTACTGTCGATCTTGGTCAAAAGAGACGCTTTGACGTGATTGAACTCAAAGAAGACATCGCTAAAGGTCAGCGTATCTCTGGATTCAAGGTTGAAGTTGAACTCAATGGCCGTTGGGTACCATACGGTGAAGGCTCAACTGTTGGTTATCGTCGCCTTATCCAAGGTCAACCAGTAGAAGCACAAAAGATTCGTGTGACTATTACTGGTGCGCAAGCGACTCCTATTTTGACAAACTTCTCTGTTTATAAGACTCCAAGCAGTATCGAGAAGACAGATGGTTACCCTCTTGGATTGGACTACCATTCAAATACAACAGCAGATAAAGCAAATACAACTTGGTATGACGAATCTGAAGGTATCCGCGGAACATCTATGTGGACTAACCAAAAAGATGCAAGCGTAACTTACCGTTTCAACGGAACTAAGGCTTATGTCGTATCTACAGTGGATCCAAACCACGGTGAAATGTCGGTTTACGTTGATGGTCAAAAGGTTGCAGACGTACAAACCAATAATGCAGCTCGTAAACGTAGCCAGATGGTTTATGAAACAGATGACTTGGCTCCAGGTGAACATACCATTAAACTCGTCAACAAAACTGGCAAAGCAATTGCAACTGAAGGTATCTACACGCTCAACAATGCTGGTAAAGGTATGTTTGAGTTGAAAGAAACAACCTATGAAGTTCAAAAAGGTCAACCAGTTACTGTAACCATCAAACGTGTTGGTGGTAGCAAGGGAGCTGCAAAAGTTCATGTCGTGACTGAGCCAGGAACAGGGGTTCACGGTAAGGTTTATAAAGATACAACTGCTGATTTGACCTTCCAAGATGGTGAAACAGAAAAGACTTTGACAATCCCGACAATTGACTTTACTGAACAAGCTGATTCAATCTTTGACTTTAAAGTGAAAATGACTAGCGCATCAGACGATGCCTTGCTTGGATTTGCAACTGAAGCAACTGTTCGAGTAATGAAGGCTGAATTGCTTCAAAAAGATCAAGTAAGTCACGATGATCAGGCCAGTCAACTTGACTATAGCCAAGGTTGGCACCATGAAACCAATTCTTCTGGTAAATATCAAAACACTGAGTCTTGGGCATCATTTGGTCGTTTGACTGAAGAGCAAAAGAAAAATACTAGCGTAACAGCTTACTTCTACGGAACAGGTCTTGAAATCAAAGGTTTTGTTGATCCTGGACATGGTATCTACAAGGTTACTCTAGATGGTAAAGAACTTGAGTATCAAGATGGTCAAGGAAATGCCACTGATGTCAATGGCAAGAAGTACTTCAGTGGTACAGCATCTACACGCCAAGGCGATCAGACTCTTGTTCGTTTGACTGGGCTAGAAGAAGGTTGGCATGCTGTAACCTTACAATTGGATCCAAAACGAAATGATACTTCTAGAAATATTGGTATCCAAGTTGACCAGTTCATCACTCGTGGTAAAGATAGCGCTCTTTATACCAAAGAAGAATTAGTTCAAGCTATGAAGAACTGGAAGGATGAATTGGCTAAATTTGACCAAACAAGCTTGAAGAACACTCCAGAGGCGCGTCAAGCCTTCAAGTCAAACTTGGACAAAATATCAGAACAACTTTCAGCAAGCACTGTCAATGCGCAAGAGTTGATGCTGACAGCCACAACCTTACAAGCTATCCTTGATAAGGAAGACAACTACGGTTCAGATGACACACCGACACCAGACCAGCCAGAGGAGCCAAACTATGACAAGGCTATGGCAAGTCTGGCAGAAGCGATTGAAAGAAAGACTAAAGAACTTGGCGATGATAAGGAAGCTAAGAAGAAATTAGTTGAGTTGGCTGAACAAGCTCTCACTGCTATCCAGGAAGCTAAGACTCAGGATGCAGTAGATAAGGC
>NZ_KV804974.1 GCF_001811505.1 Streptococcus sp. HMSC034E03 | reverse complement strand
TTCAGCCTGAGCCTAGAAATTCGAAAGCGAAGCTGTTTAGCTAAGGCATAGTAAGGGCTAAACATATCCATGGTAATGACTTTCACGCGACTTCTCACCTTTCCAGAATAACGAAGAAAATGATTGCGAATGGTCACTTGAGTCCGCCCATCCAGGATAGCTACGATCTTTCTGGAATCAAAATCCTGTGCAATGAAGCTCATCTTCATCTCCCGATTGAAACAGTCACTCCCCTGACTGTTTCAAC
>NZ_KV804973.1:590-9766 GCF_001811505.1 Streptococcus sp. HMSC034E03 | reverse complement strand
CCGACTTTTCTTACTTTGTCAACACCTTTTTTTAATTTTTTTTAGAAGTCTTGTAATGTTTCCTTCAGCTCTCTGAGAAGGGCTTTGCGACCTTTAAATCGTTCGTCTGCCCAGAGGCGTTCATAGGCTTCTTGCTTATCTTGTGGTAACTTTCTTCTATAAGTATTCAACAATTCATGGAGGGCGTAGTAATCATCCAACCACAATCCTCCTTCTGGTAGGCGATGACTAATCTCCCCTACTTCTTCATAGGCCATCCGGTCTAGGCGACGCTTTTGACTCTCTTGTTTTCTGACACTATCAAGGATTCGATTCCGAAATTTTGTTTTGAAGTAAACGTAGAGTTTCTTTTCTTCTTCCACTAGTTCTGGATGGTGTTCTAGAAGTTCATGGAGACAAATCATGCCTTCTTGGTCCCAGTCTTCTTTTTCCCATAGATGAAGATAATAATCTTTTCGGCATCTATGGACAATACCTTTTACCTTCTCATAATACTTTTCAAGCATTTGCTTTCCCCCTTTCTCTGCTTTTAGTTTAGCAGAGAAAGGGGGAAAGAGGGGCTTTGGTTTCTGTTTTGTGTTTTTTTGAGTCCAAGGTGTATCAGGAAGTATGAATACTGACAAGTGAGGGAGAAAAAAGACAACTGTCTCTTTTACAATTGTCTTTGTTTGTGATTTTATATTGATAATTTTTTTGGTTAAAGTTCTGCAATCTGATTAAGATTTACTTCCGCTACTGTATCATTACCAAACATTGAGATAATCATCTTAACTTTATTGTTATCAATTTCTGTGATCTTACCTGTGTAATCTGCGAAAGCACCGTCAATAATACGAACAGTTTGACCAACTTCGACATCAATATCAAATTCTTGGACAGTTTGACCCATAGAAACTAAAATATCGCGAATTTCTTGTTCCAAAAGTGGAGTTGGTTTTGATCTGTTTCCGTGTGAACCTACGAATCCTGTTACGTTTGGTGTGTTACGTACAACAAACCATGCTTCGTCGGTCATAACCATTTCTACAAGAACATAACCTGGAAAGCGATTTTCTTCGATTTCTTTTTTCTTTCCATTTTTTTCCACTTGCACTGTTTGTGTAGGAATTTCAACACGTAGAATATTTTCTAACATATTGTATGTTTGTGCACGTTGCAATAGATTTTCTTTTACTTTATTTTCGTAGCCAGAGTAAGTTTGTAGCACAAACCATCCTTTATCAAAACTATCCATGTTTTTTCCTTTCCTAACTGAAGAATTTCAGCGACTAGATCTTTTTCTTAGCTTATTTTAAAAAATATTAATAAAACGAATCAATCCGCTAACAATCAATTGGTCAAAAATATAAATCATCACTACAAAGAAAGCAGTGTATTCCATGATAGATTTAAAATCTAACCAACTTTCCTTGCGAGTCGGCCAAGTTGTTTCTTTAAGAAGTTTAAAAATATCCTTAATAAAACGCATCGTTTTCTCCTATCTCGTTTCTCGGTGTGTGGTGTACTTGCCACAGTGTTTACAAAATTTATTTACTTCTAAGCGTGTTGGTTTTGGATTTCCACTAATCTTAATCGAATAGTTTCTAGAACCACAAACCGCACAGGCTAGACTTGCTTTTTTAAGTGCCATAACGCCTCCATCCTACCTATTATAACAATAAACCTCTGCTTTGACAAGTTAAATCGTTTGTTGATTTTTTAAGGTAATTTCTCAAAGTAACTTCCACTTGATTTACCAAGAGATTTAGCCAAAATACTTTTAAACATAATTTTTCAAAAGAAAAGCATCATAACAAGTCAGCGACTCTAACTTCTGATCCAAAAAATCAAACAAATCTAAAAAGATCTCCCTTGGTATCGGTAAACTAGCTTCAAATTCTTTCTTCTGTTGATACTTATACTCTACTAGGAATTTCCTTTCCACTTCTTTCTCCATTTTCTACTTCAACTAACTTCCACTTGAGAGCAAATAGAAAGAGTCAGCAAGCCAACTCTTTCTATCTCTATTCACTTTTTTCCATTAAGAAATCATAGATTTCCTTAACTGTTCCAAGCGCCATTATTTCTTGCTCTTTAACAGTTTGTTGCAGCTTTTGATAAATCTGACTCTCAGCTATATCACGCTTTTCAGCCTCTTTATTCACCCTCATGACTCCATTTTCAATGGTCACAAAGCCAAGCTCTTCAAATATCTGAATCATTTTAACTAATAGAATTTGCTCAATCTTGAGAAAGGCTGCCAAATCCTTGAGTTTATAGCGAATGTCAAACTCTGGGAACTGATAGATGGTTTTATACAATTTTGCAAACTGCTCTCTTGTGCCATATCCCGTCAAGTAGTATGCCTTAGCTATATCATTTTTAAAGTAAATAGCAGAAAAATTTTGCTCCTGACAGATTTTCTTAAGGAGGGATATATCCTCAGGGATATTTTTTACGACAATAGCTGAACAAGAGATCACATCAGGCAACTCTTGCGTAAAGTCCAAAACAGGTACCCCTTCTGGTAATAGGGCATTCTTGCCACGGATGTTAAAGAGCTGGACACCTTCTACACGGGCGTCAACCATCATCAACTGCAAGGTTGTTTGACCATTCCACTGGTTGACAGAGAGAGTCACTGCCAATTCCAGTTGCTTAGTCTGTGAGAATTCAGTCGCCCATTTACCCTGACCAAAAGCGACCACCTCAAAACTGGCCTCACCTTTGGAAATTTTCAGCTTAAGATGAGCATTACCAGCTCCCATAACGCGAGCATTTTCAATTTGAAAATCTCGAATATAAAAGACAGGTTTTTGGTTATCCATCCCAAAAGGAGCTAGACGTTCAAAACTTTTCACCGTCTCCAGACTCAAGGTCTCTAAATCCAGTTCTTCATCTAAAAATAGATTGTTTTTTCCTTGGGCATCTGCACCTTTTTCTCGGATATAGGCTTCCAAAAGATCAGATAAGACTTCCAACTTATCCACTTCAAGGGTCATACCTGCAGCGCCTGCGTGACCACCAAAGGCTATAAATAGTTCTCGATGCGGGTCCAAAGCTTCAAAAATATCAACCGCTTCAATGCTTCGAGCGCTACCTTTGGCGCGTCCATCTTCGATATTCAAGACAATGACTGTCTGACCCAGTTCTTCAAGTAAGCGCCCAGCTACAATTCCAAGAACTCCCGGATTCCAGCCTTCCTTCGCCAAAACTTGAACACTTCTCTCAGGATCCACCATGCCTTTAGCTTCATCGTAAATCGACTGAACAATTTCCTTACGTTCTTCATTCTTTTGATGAATCAAAAGGGCGATTTCATGCGCTTCCTCATCGTCAAATCCAGTCAACAAATCAATAGCTGGATTGGGATCATCCAAGCGTCCAAGGGCATTTAAACGAGGTGCTAACTGAAAACCAACCGTCTCTTCTGTCACATCACTACTCGAAATCCCAGCGATTTCAAACATTTCTTGTAGCCCCATTCGTTGGGTATTGCGCAAGACCTCAAGACCATATTGGACCATGATGCGATTTTCATCCGTCAGGCTGACCATATCGGCAATTGTACCGATAGCAACCAAGTCCAACAACTCAACCTGCACTTCTTCCAAAAGGGCACAAGCTAGCTTAAAAGCAACTCCACAACCTGCTAGATGCTTGAAAGGATAGTCCGCCCCTGGATGTTCAGGATGAATAGTAGCATAGGCATCTGGTAAAACTTCGGGCATTGAATGGTGGTCGGTCACAATGACGTCCACTCCCATAGACTGAGCCAAATCAATGGCTTCATGCCCCGCCACACCATTGTCCACTGTCACAATCAAAGACACGCCCTGTTGTTCAATGAAATATTTGTAGACACTGGCATTTGGACCATAACCATCTGTAAAGCGATTAGGAAGATAGACCAGGCACTCAGCACCTAACTGTTCTAAACTCTCCTTGACAATGGAAGCCGAAGTCATCCCATCCGCATCGTAGTCCCCGTAAATGAGAATCAACTCCCCTTGCTCAATAGCCTGACGAATCCGTTCTACTGCCTTTTCCATATCATTCAGAAG
The DNA here is from genome assembly GCF_001811505.1 of Streptococcus sp. HMSC034E03. Classification (GTDB taxonomy): domain Bacteria; phylum Bacillota; class Bacilli; order Lactobacillales; family Streptococcaceae; genus Streptococcus. The sequence continues at coordinate 5,723 of NZ_KV804973.1, read as the reverse complement.
GTAGGGATCATGCAAATCCTCCAAAGAAGGTTCTAAAAATTTTTTCAGACTAGTCTCATCCTTGATGCCTCGTTCAAATAACAAACGAGCCACTTCAGGGCCCAAACCAGCTTTCTTAGCTATCTTTGTAAAATCCGCATCCTCAACTTGCGGAGCAAATTGCCAATTATAAGTAGGAATTATCAAAAAAATCATCCACTCTTTCTTACGATTCTATCGTTTTATTATAACATGATTTTCAGTTTTTCTCTATCTGGTTTGCTTTTATCAAAGTTTTACTAATTTCTTTGTAATATCATTTGACAGGAAAACGCTTTTGTTGTAGAATCTATGTTACAAAATCTAACACAAAGGAGAAAGATTATGACTTTAGTAGAATTTAAAGCTGTTGAAAAGTATTACGGAGACTACCACGCACTCCAGAATATCAACCTTCGTTTTAAAAAAGGCCAAGTTGTTGTTTTACTTGGACCATCTGGTTCCGGAAAGTCCACGCTCATCCGTACCATCAATGGTCTAGAGGCAATTGATAGTGGAAGTCTCCTGGTAAACGGACACCAAGTGACAGGTGCTAGCCAAAAGGATTTGGTCCCTCTCCGCAAGGAAGTAGGTATGGTTTTTCAACATTTTAATCTTTATCCACATAAGACTGTGTTAGAAAATGTAACTCTTGCACCTATTAAAGTACTGGGTATTGATCCCAAAGAGGCTCAAAAAACTGCGCAAAAATATTTAGAATTTGTAAATATGTGGGATAAGAAAGATTCCTATCCAGCCACCTTATCAGGTGGACAAAAGCAACGAGTAGCTATCGCTAGAGGACTAGCTATGAAACCTGAACTCCTCCTCTTTGACGAACCAACCTCAGCTCTCGACCCCGAAACAATCGGTGATGTCCTTGCTGTTATGCAAAAATTAGCCCACGACGGCATGAATATGATGATTGTCACACACGAAATGGACTTCGCTCGCAAGGTAGCTGATCGCATCATCTTTATGGCGGATGGACAAGTCCTGGTCGATACAACAGATGTGGATGCATTTTTTGATCACCCAAGTGAACCGCGCGCCCAACAATTTCTCAGCAAGATTATTAACCACGAAAGTGACAAGGTCAAATAAGGAGAAGCCTATGAAAAAGAATTTCTTTCTTGCAACAGTAGTTACCAGCCTTTTAAGTTTTGGATTTGTGACATCAGTTCAAGCAGATACCAGTATCGCAGATATCCAAAAAAGGGGAGAAATCGTTGTTGGCGTCAAACAAGACGTTCCTAATTTCGGCTATAAAAATCCGAAAACTGGAGAATTCTCAGGTATTGAAACAGATTTAGCCAAACTGATTGCAGATCAACTCAAGGTCAAGGTCCGCTATGTTCCAGTTACTGCCCAAACGCGAGGTCCTCTATTAGACAACGAACAAGTGGATATGGACATCGCCACCTTCACAATCACAGATGAGCGGAAAAAGCTCTACAACTTTACCAGCCCTTACTATACAGACGCCTGTGGATTTTTGGTAAATAAATCAGGTAAGATTAAAAATATTGAGGATTTGAACGGAAAAACCATTGGAGTCGCACAAGGATCCATCACCCAAAAACTGATTAGCGACTTGGGTAAGAAAAAAGGCCTTGCCTTTAAATTTGTCGAACTCGGATCTTATCCTGAATTAATCACCTCCCTCCACGCCCATCGGATTGATGCCTTCTCGGTAGACCGTTCTATCCTTTCCGGCTATACCAGCAAAAGAACAGAACTACTTGACGATAGCTTCAAACCTTCTGACTATGGTATTGTAACCAAAAAATCGAACACGCAACTGAATGACTATCTAGATCAATTGGTTGTCAAATGGAGTCAGGATGGGACCTTGCAGGACTTATACGATCGCTACAATCTCAAACCTTCTAAACACTCAGCAGAATAAGGAGGTAGCTACATGATAGATTCATCATCTTGGACAGCTTATTTTCAACATTTTGGTCAATTTTTTAACGGATTTCTCTTTACTATAGCTATCGCTCTAGGTTCTTTTGCCCTAGCCATGCTATTGGGCATCCTATTTGGTACCTTATCCACTAGTAAACATGGCAGTTTACGGATCTTGTCCCGTATCTTTGTCGAATTTTATCAAAACACCCCTCTCCTAGTTCAGTTCGTTATTGTATTTTACGGCTTGCCTCTGATTAGTAACCATACTATCATGATTCCCATCTACTGGACTGCCGTTCTTTGTGTCGGACTCTACCACGGCGCATATATCGCTGAGGTCATTCGGTCAGGAATTCAATCTATCCCTAAAGGCCAACTCGAAGCCGCTCTTTCTCAGGGATTCACCTATGCAAATGAAATGCGCTTGATTATCTTACCGCAGGCTTTTCGCATCATTCTCCCTCCCTTGACCAACCAAGTCGTCAACCTGATTAAGAATACTTCGACAGTAGCTATCATTTCTGGAGTTGATCTTATGTTTGTCACCAAATCTTGGTCCGCACTCAACGGAAACTATGTCCCTGCCTTTTTAGGCGCCGCCTTCTTCTACTTTGCCCTCTGCTTCCCTGTTGCTCAATTTGGACGAAAAATGGAGCAAGCTAACAAAAAAGCTTATTCACTTTAGGAGGTTTTTATGGAAAGTATTCTTGAAGTTCTCAGTCTAGACAACCTCATCTTTATTTTAAAAGGTTTTGGTCTAACCCTCTATATCTCTTTGATTGCTATCACGCTTTCAACACTGATTGGAACCATCCTCGCTGTCATGCGTAATGGAAAAAACACCCTATTACGAATCCTTGCTAGTGTCTACATTGAATTTGTACGAAATGTTCCTAATCTACTCTGGATTTTCACTATTTTTTTAGTCTTTAAAATGAAGTCTACTCCAGCTGGAATCACCGCCTTTACTCTCTTTACATCTGCAGCTCTTGCTGAAATTATCCGAGGTGGTCTTAATGCAGTGGATCAAGGACAATACGAGGCAGGAATGGCACAAGGTTTCTCCTATCGCCAAATCCTCTATCACATCATCCTACCGCAAGCCATCCGCAAGATGCTCCCTGCCATCATCTCTCAATTTGTAACAGTGATTAAGGATACCAGTCTTCTATACTCTGTAATCGCCCTCCAAGAGCTTTTTGGTGCCAGTCAAATTCTCATGGGCCGATACTTTGAACCGGAACAGGTTTTCAGCTTATATATCCTGATCGCTCTAATCTACTTCAGCTTCAACCTAGCTATTTCAAGCCTTTCACGGACTCTAGCAAAACATTGGCAACAAGCTGCAGAATAACAAGAGGTTGGGACAAAAAATCCCGACCTCACTTTTTATTAACAATCAAACATTGACGCGGTAGCTGATTGAACTTTTTGTTCGTCTTTTAGACTCCAAAAAGCTCCTAATCATCCTCGCGGGGCTGGGACTACGAAATCGAGACTTTGTCTATCGATTTCTGTCCCACCGCCTTTTGAGAGAAATCTTTTTGCTTATTTCTTTACTAGAAAATAAGCTAGGAAATGTTAAACTGACAAACTCTATGCTAGACTAGAAATATGGAACATCATTTTAATCATCGAGCAGAATCATTTGATTCTCCAAAAAATCAATTTCTGGCCGATCTTGTTTACCAGCATCTAATAAAACAAGTGCCTGATTTGTCAAACAAATCAATCCTAGACTTTGGTGGCGGAACTGGCCTTATCGCCCTTCCTCTTGCCAAACAAGCTAAATCAGTGACCTTGGTTGATATTGCAGACAAGATGCTTGCGCAAGCTCGTCTCAAAATTGAAAGTCAAAAGCTTGCAAACCTATACTTGATTCAACAGGATTTATTACTTGAACCACTTGAAGAAGAGTTCGACCTTATTATCGTCAGTCGAGTTCTTCATCATATGCCTAATCTTGATGACAGTCTATCTATGTTCAAGGAACATTTGACTCATGGCGGACAACTCTTTATTGCTGATTTTACTCTACCAGCTGGAGAGACACACGGTTTTATCATTTCTGAACTTGAAGAAAGCCTCAGCCAACAAGGTTTCTCGGAAATAACAAGTCAAATACTCTACAGCTCAGACCATCTCTTTCTCCATAAACCTTCCCAATTATTTCTTACAAGTAGCAAAAATATTTAGCCCTTAGAGTATCAGACAAGCACTAAAAACAAAGCAAATGCTAATCTTTACTCAGTTTTTGCATTTTCCCAATAGATAAGGTATAATAGTTGTATTGTCTTTTGGGGTCGTTACGGATTCGACAGGCATTATGAGGCATATTTTGCGACTCGTGTGGCGACGTAAACGCCCAGTTAAATATAACTGCAAAAAATAACACTTCTTACGCTCTAGCTGCCTAAAAACCAGCAGGCGTGACCCGATTCGGATTGCTCGTGTCTGATGACAGGTCTTATTATTAGCGAGATACGATCAGGCTTTGTCTAGCAGTTTGATAAGAGATTTATAGACTCGCAGTTCCTAGGCTTGAGTTATGTGTCGAGGGGCTGTTAAAACAATACATAACCTATGGTCGTAGACAAATATGTTAGCAGGTGTTTGGACGTGGGTTCGACTCCCACCGGCTCCATTATATTAAAAAAACGTTGATGTTCTCAACGTTAGAACGAAGACAAAGTCCTTGGAAGTCAAGTTTCCAAGGGCTTTTCTTTGTGTAAAGTCGTATAATAGAGGCAAGAAGAGTTGTGAGGTGTTCCTATGTTTCAAACGTTGATGATATCAACGTTTTTTCTGTCATCATACAAGTTTACAATGTTACATCAAGACACTTGAAAGATGGCAACATTAACTTTTCTTCTATGGGAAAAATAGCATATATAGTGGATTGAACTTAGAGTAGTACAATATAAATTCTAAAACATTTTTAGAAATTAATTTGACTTTCCTAACCTCTTTGTTCACATCTTATTTCAATCAACTATACATTGAACAGCTATTCAATTGAATTTTTAGCATTTTAAAGATCTGTAAGACTGACATTTCCCCTTTCTCCTAATCATTATCCATCAAAAAAACCGTAAGAATTTCTTCTTACGGTTTTTCTAGCAAATTCATAGAATTGAGATTCTCAGTTTTGCTTTATTTGAGTAATTTCTTACTCTTCTTCCTCACGTTTTTTAGCGAAGA
>NZ_KV804973.1:0-490 GCF_001811505.1 Streptococcus sp. HMSC034E03 | reverse complement strand
TGCTTGAGCAGGTGAATCTTGGTTAGCAGCTGTAACAGCTTTTTCAGCTGGAATGACTGCTACTGAACCATCTTCAAAGGTTACAACTACTGATCCATCATTGTTAACCTTGATATCTTTCGCGGTTGGGTTAGCTTTCTTAACTTCGTCGGCTACTTTAGCTTTTTCGGCGTCAGTCAAGTTGCTTGGATCTGTAACTGGGGTTACTGATGGATTCTTAACTCCATCTGATTCCTTAACTTTATCTGATGATTTCTTAACTGTCTTATCGGCTGGAATAACAGCTGTTGTACCATCTTCAAAGGTTACAACTACTGATCCATCATTGTTAACCTTGATATCTTTCGCGGTTGGGTTAGCTTTCTTAACTTCGTCGGCTACTTTAGCTTTTTCGGCGTCAGTCAAGTTGCTTGGATCTGTAACTGGGGTTACTGATGGATCTTTAACGACTTTATTAGTTGGATCTTTTACAGTTACTTTAACTGGTACT
>NZ_KV804972.1 GCF_001811505.1 Streptococcus sp. HMSC034E03 | reverse complement strand
AGGGTCAGCGGTTCGATCCCGTTAACTCCCATAGGTCCCGTAGTGTAGCGGTTATCACGTCGCCCTGTCACGGCGAAGATCGCGGGTTCGATTCCCGTCGGGACCGTTTAAGATAACGTAAGTTATTTTAGACTCGTTAGCTCAGTTGGTAGAGCAATTGACTTTTAATCAATGGGTCACTGGTTCGAGCCCAGTACGGGTCATCATTGCGGGTTTGGCGGAATTGGCAGACGCACCAGATTTAGGATCTGGCGCTTAACGGCGTGGGGGTTCAAGTCCCTTAACCCGCATAATAGAAATAAGCCGGCTTAGCTCAGTTGGTAGAGCATCTGATTTGTAATCAGAGGGTCGCGTGTTCAAGTCATGTAGCCGGCATTTTTTTAATATAACCAAGAGGTCGATGCGAACGTAGTTCAGTGGTAGAACACCACCTTGCCAAGGTGGGGGTCGCGGGTTCGAATCCCGTCGTTCGCTTAGAGAGGCCGGGGTGGCGGAACTGGCAGACGCACAGGACTTAAAATCCTGCGATTGGTAACGATCGTACCGGTTCGATCCCGGTCCTCGGCATATAATGAGCACCCTTAGCTCAACTGGATAGAGTACCTGACTACGAATCAGGCGGTTAGAGGTTCGACTCCTCTAGGGTGCATTTTTTCTATTTAACTCGGGAAGTAGCTCAGCTTGGTAGAGTACTTGGTTTGGGACCAAGGTGTCGCAGGTTCGAATCCTGTCTTCCCGATT
>NZ_KV804971.1 GCF_001811505.1 Streptococcus sp. HMSC034E03 | reverse complement strand
GAACATAAGGAAGTATTTGCCTATTCTGCTCAAGTTGCTTGCGATAAGCATGGTTGGGCCTTAGCTTATACGGTTGAAGCAGGAAATGTTCATGACAGTCAGGCTTTCCCTGCCTTATTTTCAAAGTTAGAGCCTTTCTCCCCACGCTATATTATTGCGGATTCAGGCTACAAGACCCCAACTATTGTCCATTATTTATTAGAACGTAACATCATCCCTGTCTTTCCTTATACTCGTCCAAAGGGAGTAAAGGGGAACTTAAG
>NZ_KV804970.1 GCF_001811505.1 Streptococcus sp. HMSC034E03 | reverse complement strand
GTGCCATCAATCTCTTGAAGACCGGTTAGCATGATACCATCTTTATCTAGATAGTACCAAGTATCCTTATCCTTGATCCAACCTGTTTTCATAGCTCCAGAACTTGCAAAATAGTTCCAATGACCTTCAATCATGGCCCAACCAGTTTGCATAGCCCCACTTGCATTGAGGTAATAACGAGTGCCATCAATTTCTTGAAGACCTGTTGCCATGACACCATCATCAGGTTTGAGATAGTACCAAAG
>NZ_KV804969.1 GCF_001811505.1 Streptococcus sp. HMSC034E03 | reverse complement strand
AATTAATTGTCTAACTTTTTGGGGTCAGTACATTTGAAATCTTGATATTATACGTTTTTTTAATTTTAAAGACTTTTTAACTATTTTCTACGATTTGTTAAATTTATCAAGGTTAAAAAAATGCTACAAGACAGTAGCCATCCTGAAGTTTCTATCTTATTTTTAATACTAATTGAGTTATAAAAGGGCATGTTCAAATAACACCTCATCTGTATACAATAAAATGGACTAGGTAATCATTTTAGGGAATTGACCGATTACAATAGTATAGATCCGTGAATGCCATCTGCTTCAGTCTTTTTTCTGTTAATGTAGTATAATAAAGGGTGTAGGGATTCTATTTTTTAAAAGGATTTTTCTAAGAACGAAACTCCAATTAGAAAGAGGAGAAGTATGAAGCAATCACTTGAATTTTTAAGAGAAAGAATCACCGATAAGATGCCCTTAGAGGATATGGTAGCTATCTTTGAAGACTTGTGTCGTGAGCCTATTGATGATGAGATGATTTTGTTTGAAACAGGGACATTTACAAGTATATCTGATAAACCATTGTTTCAACTATCATTAGTAAGGCAAGCTCCAAATGAAGATGAAGAGTTTTATCAAGTTCACCTTGATATTTTCTATGAAGCAAGTCAAGACAATCAAATCTTTAGTGAATCAACCTGGGATGAAGATTTAGAGGAAAATATTTTTGACTACATTAGAAATTCAGAAGTATTTGCCTATGCTAAAGAGCAGGAATACCTAGCAGTCAAAATGTATCTTGAAGAAACTTAAGAAGGTGAGTTAAATGTTTGATTTTTTTAGAAAGAAAAAAGCTAAGGTCCTTTCTATGAATTTCCACGGAAATTCTATCGATGTTCTAGAAACAAGCTTGCATTTCCCTTTATCATTAAAGGATATAGAAACTGTTTTTGGAAAACCTGACCGATTTTTCAAAAAAGAAGGGCAGTTTATCAAATATATTTATGATGAACTTGGTTTCGTATTTGTGCATTCCTTTGAAATTAAACAACACTTAAAGAGTTGTGAGGTCTATATTGATGAGGAGCATTTAATTACTTCGCTTTATTTATATTTTGGAGAGAAGGTCAAACCCATGTGGGACGAGGAAGAATTACCTCTCAATCCTTGCAAGACCCTGATAACTTGTAATGGAATTCCAGAGACCATTACAGATACACTATCAATTTCCTACTTCCCAGAGGTCAAACATGAACGGGAAAGCTACAAGTTAAAAGAAACTGACGAAGAACTGCTACACTTTGACAATATAAATTTTAAACTAACTATTATCCAAGTTTTGATGTACGATTTACGAGTACTGAAACCCTACTTTGACATCTATGATTTTGCGGATGAATTTAGTGAACTGGAAATCGATACAGAAAGTATGGAGATTATTCAGCCAGCACTTGATTATACGATAAATCTTCCGATACCCAAAAAATATGCCGAACAAGTCCAAGAAATCTATATGGATGGCGGAAATGAAATTTATCTGAATTTGATTCCTCAGTGGGATGGAGAAGATGATGGTTTCGATCTAAATGAAGTTAGTCTTAAAGAACTGCAACAGTTTCCAAATCTGAAGCAAGCGACTATCATAAGCAGTAATTTTGAACATGTCAAAGAAACGTTCGACATGCAAGGGGTTCAAGTGAAGGTATTATAATTGTTGCATTTATCTGAATAAATCATAAATGGATGGTATAAGTTCTTTAAGGATAAGGGCTAAAAAGGAAAGAAATCTGGTGATAGATAATGAACATTCTTGATCTTAATTCTAATCAGAAAGAGACGATATTGTTAATCCACCCTATGTTATCTTCTGCTAAAGGGATGAAGTCCCTCATTGCAGATCAGATGGGGCAAGAGTTTAGATATATTATTCCGGCTTTGTCCGCGCATGGGCAATCAGCTTCGGATACTTACGAGTCAGCTCTTAAGGAAAGCCAGATGATTTATGATTATCTAAAGGCTCATCATATAAAAGACTTGTGTTTAGCCTTTGGCGCATCCTTGGGTGGTGTTGTATTACTGCAATTATTGAATTATAAGGATATCAGGTTTGGGAAACTTGTTTTTGAAGGGGTTAGTTTATGGACAAATGCGCCCTTGCTTGATGTCTTTACTAGGTATTTATTATTAATAAAGCATAGAAAAGCTCTGAGAAATAGAGATCTTGCTGTTCGTAAGATGGTTGCACTTTATGGAGAAAAAGGAGAGATGATGGTGGATTCTTTCATTGCTATGGGTGAAGAAAGCATCAAACATATTTCCCATGATTGTGCATTTGTGGCTTTGCCTAACCTCACGCCAGAGGAACAAAAAAATTGTGTTTTCTTTTATGGTTCAAAAGAATTCGACTTGATAGCTGCTAAAAAAGTTATCCCCAAAAAGTATCCTCATGCCACATTTCACATTTGGCAAGGATATGATCACTGTTGCAAAATCACTGAAAATTCGGCAGTTTACTGTAAATTATTAAAAGAAATGATTGTAAAGAAAAATACCAGTTTTAATGAGGTAACACATGACAAGCAAAAGATCTGATCTTGAACATTATAGAAATATGTTAAAACAACCTTGGGGAAAGATACAATATGAAATAACCTTTGCCCAACTTGCTCATCTGGAAGGTAAGAAAATTCTTGATTTTGGATCTGGATTTGGCTTGGTCAGTGAATTTCTTTCTTGCAAGAATCAAGTTATTTCTGTTGAACCTAATGAGGAAATGCTCTATGCCAACTCTTCCACATCCTATGAAAAATTGTGGGGAAGTATTGACCAACTCGCTCGTTTTACGGATAAATCCTTTGATCTTGTCCTTTGCCATAATGTTTTAGAATATATAGATCCTAATGACCGAAAAGACTATCTTCTGGAGTTCAAAAGAATTTTAAAAGATGATGGCTTGATTTCAATTATCAAGCATAATCAAGTTGGAAAAGTTCTACAAAGTGTTGTTTTTGCTAATGATATCAATCAAGCATTTAGCTTACTCAATGGTGAAAATTTTGAGAGCCTATCTTTTGCAAGTGGTTCTACTTATACAATTGAGGAAATATTAGCTTTGTCTGGTCTTAAATTAGAAAACTATTTGGGGATTCGAACATTTTACAGTCTACAACCAAATGAATTTAAGAGCAAAGAAAACTGGTTAGAAGAAATGACAAAGATTGAACTTGCAGTATGTGATTTAAAACCCTATAAAGATATTAGTTTTTTACAACATTTGTGGCTAAAAAAATAATAGAAGCATAGTTTTTGTTTTAAAGTAAAATAAAAACAGTCGTATATGAAGAAAGAGTGAATGAGATGATTTCTTCAGTTTGTAACTTGATAAAATTTTTTCCACAAATTTATTTTTCGAATTTTGAAAGAAAAATTCTTAGACAGTTCAGGATTGTATCTATTTTAGTTCAGTACTTTCAAATTTTATTTTTAGAAATTTCATTATATAATAAAGTGTATCAAAAAAAGATATATTGATAGCCTAAAGATGCAAATAGATATTGAGGAGAAAATGAATGCAAAAAATAATGTTGATTATCAATCCAACCTCTGGTGGAGAAAAGGCTTTAGATTATAAGGAAAAGTTAGAAAATAAGGCTAAAAAATACTTCGAGCAAGTCGATACCAGAATTACACAAAAAGCGCAAGACGCAACCAACTTCGCCACAGAAGCTTCCAGGGAGCATTATGAGGCAGTTCTCGTATTCGGTGGAGATGGAACAGTCAATGAAGTAATCTCAGGTATCGCGGAAAAAGACTACATTCCTAAACTTGCGATTATCCCAGGAGGAACTGGAAATCTTATCACCAAACTATTAGAAATCAATCAAGATATTGATGGTGCCATTGACGAGCTTGATTTTAATTCTACGAATAAGATTGATATCGGAAAATCAAATGGAAATTATTTTGGTTATATCTTTAGTATTGGTTCACTACCAGAAGCCATCCATAACGTTGGGATAGAGGATAAAACAAAATTTGGTATGCTAGCCTATGCGATTAATACCATGAAGTCTGTCGTGACAGATCAAGCATTTAACATTCAAGTTGAAACAGAAAATGGAAACTATATTGGAGAAGCAAGTCACGTTTTAGTTCTCCTAACCAATTATTTTGCTGATAAGAAGATTTTTGATGAAGATAAGGACGGATATGCAAACGTTCTGATTCTTAAGGATGCATCAATTCTTACTAAATTGTCAGTTATCCCTGACTTATTAAAAGGGGACGTCGTAGAAAATGATCACATCGATTATATAAAAGCTCGTCATATAAAAATCTCTTCAGATGTTGAGTTGGAAACGGATGTTGATGGAGATAAATCTGATAATCTACCAGTGGAAATTAAGGTACTAGGGCAGCATATTCAAGTATATTCACAGCCGAAAGAATAATGATTTTCACACTTAACAACAATTTTTTAAACAAAGGAAAGCCTATGAAATTTAAAAAATTAGCAACTCTTGGTCTTTGCTCAACACTTCTTTTTACCTTCGTGGCTTGTAGTCAAGCACAAAAGAAAAGCGAAGCTACTACGGAAAACTCAGTCAGTCAATCACAATCAAATCAGGTTTCCTGGAAAGCTACTTATAGCAATATGAACAGTAAGCCCAGTGAAGAAGAAGTCAGAAAAGCCTTGGCTGCGCATTTGGATAAAGACAGTGTGGATGCATTTTTCAATCTTGTCAATGATTATAACAATACTGTTGGTTCAGTAGGCTTAACTGGAGATTTTTCTACATTCACCAAAACCGAGTATGACGTAGAAAAGATTAGCAATCTTTGGACACCGAAAAAAGGTGATTTTGTAGGTACCAACTGTCGGATTAACAGTTATTGTTTATTGAAAAATTCAATCGAAATTCCTAAGTTAGAGAAAGATGATTCCCTCTTGTTTGTCGATAATGATGCTATTGATAAGGGAAAAGTCTTTGGTGCAGAAGACAAGGATGCTTTTGATATTTTATTCTCAAGAGTTAAAACTGAAGCAACAACTGATGTCAAGGTACATGCTGCAAAGATGGAACAGTTCTTTTCTCAATTCAAGTTTAATGAAAATGCAAGAATGCTATCTGTTGTAGTTCATGATGACTTGGATGGTCAATCCCTCTTTATCGGTCATGTCGGCATACTTGTGCCAAGCGAGGACGGTTATCTCTTTGTCGAAAAGATAACCTTTGAGGAGCCTTATCAAGCTATCAAATTTGCAACCAAGGAAGATTGTTACAAATATCTAGATACAAAATATGAAAACTATACAGGTGAAGGTCTAGCTAAACCATTTATTATGGACAATGATAAATGGGTCCAACTCTAAAAGGATGATTTGCCTAAAGAGTGGGATAAGAAGTTACCAATCGAATGATAGCTAAATTGATATGATTAGAGGACAGCAAGCATGGATGAACATACATTAAGAGTTGTAAAAATTGATAAGGAAGCTATTTTTGAGTTGATCTACGAAACGTTTATAGCGCAAGAGCAAGAACTGCTGGACCTGTCGCCAGTAGATGTTATCAATGATTGTGCTATGGATTGGGAAAAGGGGGAGTTTATCTTTGCAGCACATCTTCAAGAAAATAGTCTGGGAGAATTTAATCCTCTTCCCACTAATATTGATATCCAAGATTTGCTGCAAAAACTACCTGTTACAACAGATTCCGTTCTTGGCAAAGAAGTGATTTATAGAGATTTTTCATTCGACCAATTAAAAAAATAGTATAATAGTAGTAAATAAAATAGTCATAAGGAGACACAATGGATATTAAAGATTTTACAGAAAAAGAACAAGAAATGATTAAAAAGGGACTAACTTTCTCTAAGCTGACCGATAAGGAAACTGCCGATAAAATTATCGCCTTAATTCCTCAGGATATGATTAAACGGATTCCGTTTTTTGTTAGAAAACATGCCATTACACGTACTGTTAAGAGAATCTCGCTCGAATATCCAGAGTTGTATGCCGTTGCTGAACAAGAAGGCCAACTTCCTGAAAAGGAAGCTCAAGAATTGCGACAAATTCTTACAGATATTTTCCAAGAAAAAATGAACAAGCATAAGATTAAATAAGTTTTGAGATTTAGCAATAAGATGTCGATTGAGTATTAGGAGTTGAGAATGGCTATTGATGGCGTTAAAATCATTGACAGTGATCAAGGTTATGACATTTACAATGATGTGGTTGGTCGCTATAGAGATGGTGATCATATAGCCAATATTATCAAGGATATCCTTGATGCGGAGAATGATTACTGCCAAACAGACTTTTTTACAGAAATTTATTGGACTGCTCTTGCCTATTCACTGTGGAAGATTGGTCATCTGACAGGCGACATCAGAGATAAAACCTTAGAGCTTATCAAAAAAGGTCCTGATCCATTTTGGATGGAAATAGATCCAAAGGCTTTGAAGCAAAGGCAAAAAGTCTTGGAAAAACTTGCAGTTCAGTTGCAAACTGAAAATCCTAGACCTCTAAAGGTTCCTAAAGCAAAAGCTAATACTCAATGAAAATCAAAGAGCAAACAAGGAAGCTAACTGTAGACTGTACTTAAGTACGGCAAGGCGAAGCTGACGTGGTTTGAATTTGATTTTCGAAGAGTATAAACGCAAACCTTACTTTGAAGAAGGAGATATCCTTGCTGTTAAGTTCGAAGATGAATATGGTCTTGTCTTTGTATCTATGGTTGAGCAGAGTCCTAGAAAGCTTGAGTATCATCTAGCTTGCACGCGCCTCTTACAAACCAAAAAGCCCACCATCGATGATTTTTTGACCAGTCAAATCTCCTGTAAGATGGACAATACCAAGTTTGCTCTGGTTACAGATTGCTGGTTCAATCACAAAGATTTAGGGCAATTATTAGATAATATTGAAAAAATTGGACAGGTGAAACTCAGCCCATTTAGTCTTTGGATGCTAGCACCTGCCCAAAATTTAGAAGATATTTATCAAGAAATCACTAGAGATAAAGGTTCCTATGGCCTTCGATTCATCGAAACCTATAAACTTGTCGACGATATTTTTCCAGTTTAATGCTTATGTGATAAAGGGGGAAATGGTCAATTATTCCCACATACTGTGTTGGGCTCTGACTCCATAGCTATCAATCGAACCATCTGAATTGAACTTGGATTCAATCCGATACCTTTTCCAGAGGTCGTAATCTGCTGTTTGAATAGTCAGAATGAAGTTGGCATCGGTATCAGAGACATTATAATCAGCAGGATTGACTTCAAATATATCGATTAATTTTCGTGTTTGAAAATCTTGAAGCTTGAGATTGGCTAGCTTGACATGATTGATAGAAATTTCCTGCAACTGACGAGTATCCTTGGGCGTTCTGTAGTAGGTGACGACGCAGTTTTTGAGTTGATCAGTATCTTTGCTTGTGGGAGTGAGGCTCATAAAGCCATAGGGCTTATCATCCCGCTTGACTTCGAGAAGCTGTCCGTAGTAGAAGTGGTCGTTTTTGGGATTGGTGATTGGACTATCTGCACTTTTATCTTCGAAGGTGAACCCATGCTCCAAAAGCTCGGAAGCCTTGGTCTCCCCGATAATGACAGTGGTATCTTGAATGGTGACTGGAACAGGTTGAGCTGGAAGCCCACTCATCATCATGCAAAACATAAAAACATAACTCGTTAAAAAAGCTGTCCCGATAAAAGCGTTGGTTGATGCATAGACATGACTGTTATGAAAGTTTTTTCTTATAGCCAGTACAACAAATTTACCAATACTTTTTAAAACCATACTAACAAGTACGATGAAAAATTGTTTTTTCAAACATTCATAAATGGCTTGAGGAAAGCTATTGCCATGATAGTAGAAGCCAGCCAATAGGAGTAGATTGACTATTAGATAGATCAGCAAGAACCAATGAATCTCTTTAAGGGCATTGGCATCAGTGATTTCTTCATAGTCAATGTGAATTCTTCCTTGAACAGCATGGCCAAGTTTATAAATCCATTTGGGAATGTCTTTGCCTTTTTTAACCGCAACTACAAGTCTAATATAGAGATAGATAGTAAAGGACAAGGATAGAAAGAAAAGAGCATAAAAACCCAAAACAATACTAGTGAACATGACTACTTCCCCCGTTTTTCAATTGCTAGAGAACAATTTTCTTAGCTCCATTATAGCACTTTCTTGGGAAACAGAGCTAGAAATATCCGTATGATACTAACTGATTCAAAGGAGGAAAATCATGGGAATGATTGCTAATTATCAATATTTACCAGACGATGAATTAGAACAAATAAAAGCTCTTTCTAACCAGGAAGATGACTTGTTAGACTTTGCTGAGGATTCCGCTGATAGTCATGATATTTTACTAGATATTGACAAAATGTGGGATGTCTTGGTCTTTGTCTTGACAGGATTTAGTAGTTCAGAATTTTTGGACGACAATCCCTTGAGAGAAGCTGTTTTAGGGGTGACTCCTCTAGAGGATGTATCTGAATATATCGCCTATACTGAAAAAACTAAGATAGCCGAGATTGTAGAAGCTTTAGAAAGTTTTGACATGGACAGGGCTATGACTGACTTTAGTATGGAAGCCTGTAAGAAAGCGGATTTGTATCCTGATATTTGGGATTATCTTGAGGAAGAGGAAGAAATTAAGGATGACATTTTAACCTGCTTTGTCAAAATGAAAGACTTTTACAAGGAAATCTTAAATCACAAGGGGAATGTCCTAGTTACCATTTGTTAAGATTTTATGTCATCCATTAGAAAGGTAGTCCCATGAATCCATTTCTAGAAAAATACATTACATTAAAAAAGCAATACCTGGATCAAGATGGAAAGCCTTCAAGTGTTGCGGCACTTTATGATTTGGCTGATGAATTAGCTAAGTCTGATGATTTAGAAGCGAAGAAAGTCTTAGTTGACCTCTATGAACAATTGGGTCTCTACACTAGTGCCTATAGCTTATTTACTGAAATCTTAGACAAACCTGATCGAAAACAGATAAAGAAACTGAGCCGTTTACAAGAAATGAGTCAGAGTCATGGCGATCGTTTTGCCCTTCCTCGTCCTCTAAGAAAAGAAGAGAAGAAGCAAAGGCAGGACTTGTTAAAAGACTTACCCCATTTTCTCTATCATCCAGATCCCTTAGCTACAGGTTCATTTGTTGAAGGAGAAGCCAAGATTTGTCCATCTTGTGGGAAAGAAAGCAATGTTTATTATACCCTTATACCTTATTGTATCGAAGAGATAGAACATCTCTGCCCAACTTGCATTGCAAACGGTCATGCAGCCAAAAAATTCGATGCAGAATTTATCCAAGATGCCGAGTGGCAGGGTGAATTGGATCCAGAAAAGAATCAGCTGCTTTTTTGTCAGACCCCAGGCTACTCTAGTTGGCAGGGAGAATATTGGCTTTCTTGTTGCCAAGATTATTGTGCTTACTTGGGTACAGTTGGCACTCGAGAATTAAAGGCCATGGGAATCGCTGAGCAAGTCTTTTCAGACTATGAAGCGCGTGAAGAATATCAAGAGGTAGAAGACTACTTGGTCAAAGACGGGCCTATCTGTGGTTATTTGTTTAGATGTCTACATTGCCAAAAATACCAGATCTGGGTTGATGCAGATTAAATCGAAATGTGATTAGCTATGAAAATTAAAGAGAAGACTATGGAAGGACTAGAAGTATTCGAAGCCGCCTCCAAAGATTTATTAGATACTATGCAGGGATTTAAAGACAATCTATCTGCTCAATTTCCCCTATTAGATAGTGATAACTGGCAGTATGATAAGGGATCGATAAAAGTTTGTAAGGCTGATGAGTCAGGATTCAAAAAAAGATGTAGGGTCGGAATCAGCTACAACTTGAAAGTCTCCCTATTAAACGAAGATGCCGAGCAAATCTGGTTACTGTTTAAAGACTGGTTCAATACTAGCAGATTGAGTCTAGTTGAAAGAAATTCTAATAATGAGGATTTGAGAAGATATGTCTTTTCAGCAAGTTCCCCTCTAGGTGATCAGGTAGATTGTTCGATTTATTTGCCTAATGAGTGGAATATCCCTCAGATTAGCCTTTCAGGCTATCTAACAGCTCGCTATAGGGCTTGTGATCTTGATAAATCGCAAGGATAAGACGGAGGTTTTTAGAGATGAGAAAGATTGATTGGGACAAGATAAAGACTCGTTTAGATGCCTTGCTGGTTATTGATGAGTATCTGACAGATCCGAGTGAGGATTGGCTCAGACTCGTGATTAAGACTGAGGAAGACTATGGACTCCGCTACCTTATTGATAATGGCTCTGGTGATTCTTTAGATGTGATTTTGACTGATAAAATGATCCTTATAAAAGGCTTTGATCATGAAAGTAGTTTAAGCCAGTTTGCTGCTGACGAGTGGAATCAAGATATCATCGATAGTTTTTATAAAGGACTGGATGAAAAGTATGTCTCACTTTATTCAGAAGACCAAAAAGATGAAACAACCTTCCTTATCTGGTATGACGGTCAAGCGCATCAACAGACTTACCAAGACCAGGATGGCGGAGAATGGTTGCTATCTTACCTCTTTGATAGCTTTGAGAGATTTCATGAGTTTGTGACTGACTATTATGAAATTACCGTATATAAGGATTTACTTAGGAAACTTTACATGGAAGGAAAACTTTCAGACTTAGAATTAAAGCAATTAATCCAGGAGAGTTAAGAGAGTAATTATGAGAGTGAACTATAAAAATACCCCTGAAAGATATCAAACTCTGGCAGAAATAATCATCACACCATTGCTTGATTTACTCAAAAGTTTAACCTTGTTAGAAGAGGAAATTTTTGAGCGTAACAGAGCACTGGATAAGGAAAAAGAAGGCCTTGGCATCCCAGCAAATCAAGTTCATCCCAAGTGGAATGAACTTCTGGATGACTATTTTCAGAGACAAATGCAACTTCTAACTGGACGAGTGACTCAAAAATACTTGGAAAGAGGACCTCGAAATTCTTATGCTTCCCCAAGTGAGTATAACTATGTTCAAACGAATGATTTTTCTGTAGATTTTATCATGACAAAAGCTGAAGAAGCAAGAATTATCACCCATTATCAAGAAGCTTTAGAAATGAAGCATCAGTTTGTTCTTAGATTGGTGGATGGAAATTGGTTGCTTGACCAGAAATTTTACGGTTTTGAGGATGAAGAAACTTGGTATCTCGACTCACTTTGACCAAGATAGCTTTACTTTCCAACTGATATGAGAAAAGGAGAAGTCCTATGAAATTTTTGAAAAATCTATTTGCTAGTAAGAAAGAAAAGTCAGAGAAGAAAAAGAGCCTTACCTTGTCCATGCCCCTCTTCAAAGGCAAGCAGGCTTATTCTTTAGACCAGGTTTTTCAGGAATTGAAATCTCACTGGGGGCTTGAAATTTCTGAAGTTTCTGGTGATGATTCTAGTGCAACCTTTGTGATTGATGGTGCTTTCGTTGCTTTGGCATTGATGGATCTTCCTATCCCAAGTCAAGAATTTGAAGAATTGTATGCTTATTCTTACCTCTGGCAGGATGTTGAGAAGGAAACACAGGAGCACACAAAACACGCTATTGTTTCTATCCTGTCTGACAATCTTTCGCCAGTAGAAACTTATTCCTTATTAACTAAAGTCAATGCCTCTATCCTAAAAACTAGTCAATCAGCTATTGGTATTTATCAGGGTTCTACCACCTTGCTTTTGCCCAAAGATCTTTATCTAGACCTGGCTGACCTTTTGAAAGAAGAAATGCTTCCCCTTCAACTCTGGATCTATATGGGGATTATCAATCAGAAAGATAAGACCAGCATTTACACTTATGGTTTGAAAGAGTTTGGAAAAACTGAGATTGAAATTATCGACTCCCCTATGAATAGCGATGACTTATATTTTTTTCTCTTGTCTATTCTTCAGTATATTTTGGGCAGTGATGTCACCTTAAAGGACGGTGAAACCATTGGCTTTTCAGAAGATCAAAAAATCAAAATCACTGAGTCAAAAGCCATCTATTTGGAAGGAAATTCCTTGAAATTAGAGGTTTAGACCATGATTTATAATTGAGTGTTCTTCCTAGATTGAGGTTTTTATGAAGCGTGATATAAAAAAGTATTATCTCTACCGATTTCTGGTCTATAAATTTGAAAAACTCTCTTGTAAGAATCCAAGTATCAAGGAAATAAAGCCAGAGAACAAAGAAAAAATCCTTCTCGAGGCTACTCGAACTAGTCAAAAGATTATTCTAGTCCTTGGAATTCTTTATGTTTTGCTAAATTCTGCTTTATTCATTTACCTAAGGCTCAGTGATTTCCAAAATCCTTTGTTTATGATGTATACTGACTACATCGACTATTTGGGTCAGCTGATAAACGGAGAATGGGGCGGTAGTTGGCGTCAAAAGAAAGCTAGTTTTTTGATGATTGCTCTACTGGCTTTGCCCATTGTGCTGATAGAAGGTGGCCCCTTCTTCTTGCTGGTTTTATTGATTGGGAATTGGGTACTAAAGAGAAAGATTAGATTTGTGAGAGAACATAAAGGAGTAGAGAGCCATGGCTAGAACGGCGATAATAGGTACTTTAATAGTTTTTGCAATCTTTAATCTGCTACTCGGTCTGGGCTTTTATCTCTTTCTAAAAAAGAGGAGAGAGAATGGGCAGTCATTGTACGAAACCCCTGTAAATCAACAAACTCGAACAGAAAAACTGGGTCTAGGCGAGATTTTGGTCTACCTGTCCCTGATTGCAATCGCAGGCGTCTTTGCTTTTCAGACCTTAAATAGAGGTGGTGTTGGGAATTCTATTTTAGCCAAAATGATCCTCCTCCCAGCTATAATGGCTCTTTTCAATGCAAGAAAAAGGACTGGAAAGTCTTTACTTGCCCTCCTTATAACCTTGATGGTCTTTCTAGTAGGAGTCATGTTTAATCTCACGATTGGTTTGCCACCTCAAGCACCAATTTTGCAAATTAATGAAAGTAAAATCACTTTAGCAGAAACCAAAGCAAGTGATCTGATGGATGCTGGTTTTGACATCTATGTAAGACAGAGCGATGGTGCTAGCGACTACGAAGAGCTCCTGACAGATGGAAGTTTCCAAAAGTATCCAGGCGATAAATCAGTTACTATCGAAAAAGGCTTCAGACTTGATAGCAATGCTGTTCCCTACGCTCCCTATCTCTTTGCAAAAGATGGCATAGTTCTTGGGAGTATTTCCTTTTACGGGGCAGAAGATAAGGACGTGGTTCTAGAAGATTCTAAGGTTATTCAGGTTCGATTTAACAAGGATAGCATTGAAGCAGCTAAAGAACATTCTATAATTTTGAAATTGGATGAACTCGACTTGACTAGTCGACTGGATGTTCCACTTGTTCAAGAAACTTTTAAAAAGCATCTATGGTCAATCCCCCCATCACATACAAGTGATGTCACTCAATTGTGGTATGGATTACAGTGGTCAAGTAACAGTGACTCTCTATTTTGGAATGAATATTATAGTCTTATCCGACTAGATGAAAATTATTTGATGACTGATTTTGAGCTAGCTATTCAAGTAGCACGAGATGAGTAGATAGGATTTTGAATAGTTGACTGTACTTATAACTACTTGAGGAACTGAGTATTTTAGTTCCTTTTTAATCTTTTTGAACTTATTTTAAAACGATTTCTATTTTGAAACTAAAGCAATTTCACGAACAAAATGTTAAATTGTTTAAAAAAGGTTCTAAAAATACTTTACAAGATAGTGAAAACATGATATAGTAATGAAGCTTAGAAAATGAGATGATGTTTTCTAGCAAATATAAACCCGAGTAAAAAATGCCTACGGACAGGCAGGGTTGAATGCCGAAGCGTGGTTGGAAAGCCACATTATTGATAGGGTTAAAAGCCTACTTTTATAAGTTGATGTTAGGGCACTTGTCCTAATTCGTATAGATTTGTTAGTGTGGTGAAAGCACACGTCATCTTGTGAAACGATCAATAAAGTACGTAATATTTGCTACTAGAGAGTTAGGAAACATCAGGAACAGACATACTCAAAAGAAACAAACATAAACACGTCAGTAGATTGTAGAGCAGGTGCCAACCTGCTCTTTTTTCATAAGTATCCTTTAGCACCTTGCATTGTTAAGGTGTAAAACTATGGTAAAGGAGTATGTCTCTATAATGTTAAATCAAAACCAAGCTCCTATTTATGAGGGACTGGTCAAGTTACGAAAGAAAAGAATTGTACCTTTTGATGTACCTGGTCACAAACGTGGCCGTGGGAATCCAGAGTTGGTTGAACTTCTGGGTGAGAAATGTGTAGGAATTGATGTCAATTCTATGAAGCCTTTGGATAATCTAGGGCATCCCATTTCGATTATCAGAGAAGCAGAGGAACTAGCAGCGGAAGCTTTTGGAGCTGCTCATGCCTTCCTAATGATTGGGGGGACAACTTCATCTGTTCAAACCATGATTCTCTCCACTTGTAAAGCTGGAGATAAGATTATTCTTCCGCGTAACGTACATAAATCAGCTATCAACGCCCTTGTTTTGTGTGGTGCTATCCCCATCTATATCGAGATGAGTGTGGATCCTAAAATCGGTATTGCTTTGGGGCTTGAAAATGATCGTGTGGCGCAAGCTATTAAGGACCATCCAGATGCTAAGGCTATCCTAATTAACAATCCAACCTATTATGGTATTTGTTCAGATCTTAAGGGGCTAACAGAGATGGCCCATGCTGCAGGAATGAAAGTCTTAGTAGACGAGGCCCACGGTGCTCATCTCCACTTTACAGATAAACTTCCTCTATCTGCTATGGACGCAGGAGCAGATATGTCAGCTGTATCCATGCATAAGTCTGGTGGTAGCTTGACTCAAAGTTCGCTTCTTTTAGTTGGCGATCAGATGAATCCTGAGTACGTTCGTCAGATCATCAACCTTACTCAATCAACCTCAGCTTCCTATTTGTTAATGTCTAGTTTGGATATTTCACGCCGCAATCTGGCCCTTCGTGGTAAAGAGTCATTTGAGAAGGTCATTGAGCTATCTGAGTATGCTCGTCGTGAAATCAATGCCATCGGTGGCTACTATGCCTACTCAAAAGAGCTAGTAGACGGTGTGTCGGTCTGTGATTTTGATGTGACCAAGCTGTCAGTTTACACTCAGGGAATTGGGCTAACAGGTATTGAAGTTTATGATCTCTTACGGGATGAATATGACATTCAGATTGAGTTTGGTGATATCGGCAATATCTTAGCCTACATTTCGATTGGTGACCGTATCCAAGACATTGAACGCTTGGTAGGTGCTTTGGCTGATATCAAGAGACTATACTCGCGAGATGGGAAGGACTTGATTGCTGGAGAATACATCCAACCTGAGTTGGTGCTGTCTCCTCAGGAAGCCTTCTATGCAGATAGAAGAAGTTTAACCTTGGACGAGTCCATTGGTCAAGTCTGTGGCGAATTTGTCATGTGCTATCCTCCAGGAATTCCAATCCTGGCGCCAGGTGAACGGATTACACGAGAGATTGTTGATTATATAAAATTCGCCAAAGAACGTGGTTGTTCCCTCCAAGGAACAGAAGATCCAGATGTCAATCATATCAACGTCATTGAAAGAAAGGAGAACTAGATGGATTTATGGTTTTCTGAAGTTCATACTCCAGATGTGAAATTGTCCTTGAGAACTGCCAAACAACTCTACGCTGGAAAAAGTGAATGGCAGGATATAGAAGTATTAGATACACCAGCTTTTGGGAAAATACTGATTTTAAATGGGCACGTCTTGTTCTCAGATGCAGATGACTTTGTCTACAACGAAATGACAGTTCACGTTCCTATGGCTGTCCATCCCAATCCAAAGAAAGTCTTGGTTATTGGGGGTGGTGACGGTGGTGTTGCCCAAGTATTAACTCTCTATCCAGAATTGGAACAAATTGATATTGTAGAACCAGATGAGATGCTGGTTGAGGTTTGTCAAGAATACTTCCCAGAATTTGCTGCTGGTCTAGATGATCCTCGTGTTACCATCTACTACCAAAATGGGCTTCGCTTTTTACGGAACTGCGAAGATGATTACGATATCATTATCAATGATGCGACAGATCCCTTTGGCCATACGGAAGGGCTCTTTACCAAGGAATTTTACGGCAATAGTTACAGAGCCTTGAAAGAGGATGGAATCATGATTTATCAGCATGGTAGTCCCTTCTTTGACGAAGATGAGTCAGCTTGTCGAAGCATGCACCGTAAGGTTAATCAAGCCTTTCCAATCAGTCGAGTTTATCAGGCACATATCCCTACCAGTCCTGCTGGCTATTGGTTATTTGGATTTGCATCGAAAAAATATCACCCTGTCAAAGATTTTGACAAGGAAGGCTGGAAAAAGCGCCAGCTATTCACAGAATACTATACTGCAAACTTACATGTGGGTGCCTTTATGTTGCCTAAGTATGTAGAAGACATTTTAGAAGAAGAGGAAAGAAAAAAATGAGTCGTTTATTAGTTATCGGATGTGGGGGCGTTGCCCAAGTTGCTATTTCAAAGATTTGCCAAGATAGCGAAACCTTTACAGAGATTATGATTGCTAGCCGTACCAAGTCAAAATGTGATGACTTGAAAGCTAAATTAGAGGGCAAGACAAGTACTATAATTGAAACAGCTGCTCTTGATGCTGATAAGGTAGAAGAAGTAATTGCCTTAATTGAAAGCTACAAGCCAGAAGCCGTTTTGAATGTAGCACTTCCTTATCAAGACTTGACTATTATGGACGCTTGTTTGGCGACAGGTGCCCACTATATCGACACTGCCAACTATGAGGCTGAAGATACAGAAGATCCTGAATGGCGTGCTATTTATGAGAAACGCTGCAAAGAGCTTGGATTTACGGCTTATTTTGACTACTCATGGCAATGGGCTTATCAAGAAAAATTCAAAGAAGCAGGATTGACAGCTCTTCTTGGTTCTGGTTTTGACCCAGGGGTAACCAGCGTCTTTTCAGCATACGCCCTTAAACACTATTTTGATGAAATCCACTATATCGACATTTTAGACTGTAATGGTGGTGACCACGGTTATCCATTTGCGACAAACTTTAACCCAGAAATCAATCTACGTGAGGTTTCTGCACCAGGTTCATACTGGGAAAATGGAAAATGGGTAGAAGTCGAAGCTATGTCTATCAAACGTGAGTATGATTTCCCTCAAGTTGGTCAAAAAGACATGTATCTTCTTCACCATGAAGAAATTGAATCATTGGCAAAAAACATCCCAGGAGTTAAACGTATCCGTTTCTTTATGACTTTTGGTCAATCTTATCTAACGCATATGAAATGCTTGGAAAACGTTGGGCTCCTTCGTACAGATGCCATTAACTTTAACGGACAAGAAATCGTACCGATCCAATTCTTGAAAGCCTTGCTTCCAGATCCTGCAAGCCTTGGTCCACGCACAGTTGGGAAAACCAATATCGGTTGTATCTTTACAGGTGTCAAAGATGGTGTCGAAAAGACCATCTATATTTACAATGTTTGCGACCATCAGGAGTGCTACGCAGAAGTTGGTTCACAGGCAATTTCTTACACAACAGGTGTTCCTGCCATGATTGGAACAAAATTAGTGATGGATGGTACTTGGAAACAACCAGGAGTTTATAATCTTGAAGAGTTGGATCCAGATCCATTCATGGAAGCTTTGAACAAATATAGTTTGCCATGGGTTGTGGTTGAAAATCCACAAATGGTGGACTAATGAAGTTAGAACAAGTACCAACACCTTCTTATATCATTGACTTAGGAAAATTAGAAGAGAATTGCCGCATTCTACAAGAGGTTCAAGAAAAGGCAGGCTGTAAGGTGTTGCTAGCTCAAAAGGCTTATTCTCTCTATAAAACCTATCCTTTGATTAGCCAGTATCTGTCAGGTACGACGGCTAGTGGACTCTATGAAGCGAAGCTGGCTAGGGAAGAATTTCCGGGGGAAGTCCATGTATTTGCGCCTGCTTTCAAGGAAGCTGACATGAAAGAGTTGCTTCAAATATCTGATCATATTGTCTTTAACTCAGAGAGACAATTACGAAAATATGGTCAACCTTGTCGTGAAGCTGGGATCAGTGTAGGTCTACGCCTCAATCCTCAATGTTCAACACAAGGAGATCACGCGCTCTATGACCCTTGTGCACCTGGCTCTCGTTTCGGAGTGACTTCAGATAAGATACCTAGTGATTTGCTAGACTTGGTGGACGGGCTTCATTTTCATACTCTTTGTGAGCAAGTGGCTGATGATTTAGCGACAACCTTGAAAGCTGTAGAAGAGCAGTTTGGACAGTACTTGCATCACGTTAAATGGCTCAATATGGGCGGTGGACATCACATTACAAGAGATGACTACGATGTGGATTTACTGATTTCTGAGATTAAGCGAATTCAAGAAACCTATAATCTTGATGTCTATATCGAACCAGGAGAAGCGATAGCTCTTAATGCTGGTTATTTAGTTACTGAAGTCTTAGACATCGTTGAAAATGGGTTTGAAACCTTGGTGCTAGACGCCTCAGCAAGCTGTCATATGCCAGATGTCCTTGAAATGCCCTATCGTCCACCATTGAGAGATGGTTTTGAAGCGCAAGAAAAACCTTATACTTATAGACTCTCTTCAAATACTTGTCTGACAGGGGATATCATTGGTGACTATAGCTTTGAAAAACCGATTGAAATCGGCGATCGCCTCTATTTTGAAGACATGGCAATCTACTCCTTTGTCAAAAATAATACCTTTAACGGAATTGGTTTGCCAAGTCTCTATCTCATGGATAAAGAGGGTGAATGCAGTTTAGTCAAGGCCTTTGGTTACCAAGACTTTAAGGAGAGATTATCATGATGGACAGTCCAAAAAAATTAGGTTATCGTATGCCAGCAGAGTATGAACCCCATCATGGAACTCTCATGATATGGCCTACTCGACCAGGGTCTTGGCCTTTTCAAGGAAAGGCAGCTAAAAATGCTTTTAGCCAGATTATCAAAACCATTGCCCAAGGGGAAACAGTCTATCTTTTGGTGGAGGAGGACTATCTATCTGAAGCCCAATCTTATCTTGGAGACCAGGTCGTTTATCTAGATATTCCAACAAATGATGCCTGGGCGCGAGATACAGGTCCGACCATTCTCCTTAATGATAAAAGGGGAAAGTTAGCGGTAGACTGGTCTTTCAATGCCTGGGGTGGTGCAGTGGATGGACTCTATCAAGACTATGAAGCAGATGACCAAGTGGCCAGTCGTTTTGCAGAAGTCTTAGAGGTACCTGTTTACGACGCAAAACCATTTGTACTAGAAGGTGGAGCCATACACAGTGACGGTCAAGGAACAATACTTGTCACAGCAAGTTGCCTTCTCAGTCCGGGGCGCAATCCTCATATGACTAAAGAAGAGATTGAAAATACCTTACTAGAGAGTCTTGGAGCTGAAAAAGTCATCTGGCTTCCTTACGGTATTTATCAAGACGAAACCAACGAACACGTCGACAATGTTGCAGCTTTTGTTGGCCCAGCGGAGATTGTCTTAGCTTGGACGGACGACCACGATGATCCTCAGTATGCCATGTCTGCGGCGGATCTAGCTCTTTTAGAGACGGAAACAGATGAAAAGGGGCGTTCCTTTACCATTCATAAACTCCCAATCCCAGCGCTTCATCAAGTAGTGACGGAAGAAGATTTGCCGGGCTATTCATATGAAGAAGGTGAAGAAGAACGCTATGCTGGTGAACGTTTAGCTGCTTCCTATGTGAATTTTTATATCGCCAATAAATCTGTTTTGGTGCCACAATTTCAGGATGTAAACGATCAAGTGGCCTTGGATATTCTGAGCCAGTGTTTCCCAGACCGTGAAGTCGTAGGAATCCCAGCTAGAGATATTCTTTTAGGTGGTGGAAATATCCACTGCATTACCCAACAAATTCCAGAATAGGAGAAAAAGATGAGAAATGTAACGGTTGCAGCCATTCAGATGCAATGCGCTAAGGATGTGGAAACCAATATCCAAACAGCTGAACGTTTAGTCCGTCAAGCTGCTGAGCAAGGTGCGCAAATTATTCTCTTGCCTGAGTTGTTTGAACGTCCCTATTTTTGTCAGGAACGTCAATATGACTACTACCAGTATGCCCAGTCGGTGACAGAAAATACGGCTATTCAGCATTTCAAAGTGATTGCCAAGGAATTAAAGGTTGTTTTACCAATCAGTTTCTACGAAAAAGATGGCAATGTCTTGTACAATTCTATTGCAGTCATAGATGCTGATGGAGAAGTGCTTGGTGTTTATCGGAAGACTCACATTCCTGATGACCATTATTATCAAGAAAAATTCTTCTTTACTCCTGGAAACACCGGTTTCAAGGTCTGGGATACACGCTATGCCAAAATTGGTATTGGCATCTGTTGGGACCAGTGGTTCCCAGAAACAGCTCGTTGCCTTGCCTTAAATGGAGCGGAATTGCTCTTTTATCCAACAGCCATTGGTTCAGAGCCTATTTTGGATACAGATAGTTGTGGTCATTGGCAACGTACCATGCAAGGACACTCAGCAGCAAATATTGTCCCAGTTATTGCTGCTAATCGTTATGGTTTGGAAGAAGTCTCTCCTTGCGAGGAAAATGGTGGACAAAGTTCAAGTCTTAATTTCTACGGTTCATCCTTTATGACCGATGAAACAGGTGCTATCTTGACCCAAGCAGAACGACAAGGCGAAGCGATCTTGTTAACTACATATGACCTCGACAAGGGAGCAAGTGAACGCTTAAACTGGGGTCTGTTTAGAGATAGAAGACCAGATATGTATAAAGATATTGTCAGATAAGAGAAAGCCTATCGTAGGCTTTTTTTCTGTAGATACTATAATAATTTTTGATAATGTCCTAGGATTCTGATAAAATGGGGTATAAGAAATTAATAAGAAAGAGAACCACCATGCAAACACAAGAAGAAATGAATATTCTGGTACCTGAAAAACTAGCAGAAATTGAGCGTGATTATGATGTTACTGTTTTGTGGGCAATTGAGTCTGGTAGTCGCGCTTGGGGCTTTGAGTCTCCGGATAGTGATTTTGATGTGCGTTTCGTATACAAGCACAAGCAAGATTTTTATCTAAGCTTGAACGATCATCGAGATGTCATCGAACTACCAATTGACGATACATGGGATGTGAGTGGTTGGGATTTGGACAAGGCTTTAAAGTTGCTTTATAAGTCAAATCCAACCCTCTTTGAGTGGTTACAGTCGCCAATCGTTTACCAGCAAGACGAAGGCTTTATTGACCGTATCCGTCCGCTTGTTAGTCAGTATTTTTCCGAGAAAAAGATGCTCCACCATTACTTGAATACTGCTAGAACTCAAATGAATAAGTATCTTTCAGGAGACAAGGTCAAACCTAAAAAGTACTTCTATGCTCTGCGTCCCATTTTAGCTTGTCGTTGGATAGAAAAATATCATTCTGTTCCACCGATTTTGTTTGATGATTTATTGAAAGAATTGCTTCCTGATGAAATGAAAGCGCATGTGTCTAGATTACTTGATATCAAGATAAATGGACCTGAAGGTATGGAAATTGAGCCCATTAAGCCCATCCAGGACTACATCACCAAAAATATCCAAGAACTAGATGATTACATCCAAAGTGTTACCGAGGAGAAGAAAGACTGGGAAGCTCTTAATCAATTTTTCCTTGAAGAATTAAGTTGTGACTGAGGTTAGATATGGGAAAATGGACATGTAGATGTGGTCAAGCAATGAATGACCACCAAGCTCCTGATCCAAATGCTTATTCGGTTTATTCGGATGAGTTGCTTGAGGATATTTTTAACAATACTGATGAACATGATAGAATTTCCTATGAAGACATTTCGGAGGCTTCCTTCTATATGTGGAAATGCCCAAATTGTGGTAGTTTTATGGTCTTTGGTGAAGAGGATAATAAAGATTGTTTCACTTTTTATGAGCGCCAGACCAGTGCAAAAGCTGAACCACTTTTCGATCCTGATCAGGAGTTAAATATCGTTGTCGTTGAGTTTCAAGAAGGTGGAAATGGTTATACTTATATCTGTGACGACCCAACTATTCATGTCGGGCATGGTGTGATTGTTCCAACCGGGAAGGAAAATACTGAAAAAACTGCTTTAGTTGTCCAGAAGTATCATGCCCTACCAAAGGATATCACTTTTCCCGTTGAAAAGTTAAAAAGGGTTATCCGTAGGTATTCTATTTTTGATCCTGAGACTTCAAAAATAGTTTGTAAAAATATACTTGAGCATGGAAGAATTTTAAATGCTTGCTCGAAAAAAGTAAAAATAGAGTCTAAACAAATTTACCATGCAATCAAAACTCCTCTAGGCTATTTTTGGTTGGAGTTAAATAGAGTTCCAATTCCGATGAAAATCACACAAATTCAAGTACAAGATAAAAAGTATCAGGTTGATGGAGCCTTTTATATAAAGCCTGCCAAGGTAAACTACAGAAAATTGTTAGAACTTGAATTATGTGCAGATTTTGATATTGACGCCTCTCGTTGGATTGACGTTCTATCAGACGAAAATGTTTGGGGAAACACCTGGGAACTGAATGGCCTTCAATTTGGAATTACTGCAGGAGAGTCCCCAGAATTTGAAGATGAAGTAGTTGCAAGAAAATTTAGCCGTATCCCACTCTATTATGACTGGCATCCAGAATTTGAAGACTATTATGGCTTTAGCCTAGCATGGAAAAAATACGAGTCTGATAGTGATTTGTCAATTGATTTCTATACAACATAAGCTGGAGGATTATAAGTATGAATCAAGCCTGGGAATTATTGTTTGAGGGGAAGATTGAAGAGGCCAAGAAATTAGTCTCAGAAAATTTCTCTTTGGAAACATGCAAGGATTATGGCCTTCTCAATTTAATGGGGTATATTAAGCTCTTTGAAAAAGATTACAAAGAAGCTTTGCTGATTTATCAAAACTATCTAGATGTGGCAATTTCAAGTCAGGATAAAGAAAACGAACATATCGGCTATCACCAGTTAGCCATGGTTTATCGTGAAATGAATGACTATCAAACGGCTCTTAGCTATATAGAAAAAGAGCGAGAAGTTATTGAAGATTCTTTTTCAGAGGATGCACTCAAATCTTCTGTCAATAATTATGAGCAAGGTTATTTACGATTTAAGATTGGGGAAATCGTAAAATCGATCATGTATATGGAGCAGTCCTTAAAGCAAGCTTTACAAACAGATGATCTTATTGCTCAGGCCTGCGCTTATAGAGGTTTGGGAGAGATTTATTCTGTAGAAAAATCTGAAAAATCGCAAGAGAATTTTTTACAAGCTATCGATCTTTTTGAAAAAGCAGGCGATCAGGTTGGAGCTCAAGAAGTTAAAGACTTACTAAACAAGAAAAAGTAGCCCACTCAGGCTACTTTTTTAAAATTCTTTATAAACATAAGGGTTCTCTGGTTTGTCAACTTTAATGAAAGATTGAACTTCAAGGGTTGGAAGGATTTGGTTGAGTTCCTTGTGATAGTGATTGTTAATCTTCCCTTTTACTCTCACCCAAGTGTTATTTTCGTAATGATTGGTATTTCCAGTGGTCAAAAGGCCAAAAACTCCTGAATCAGCGATACAGTGCATAATACCAAAGCGAAAGATAAATTGACTATTAGCGTGATTCGGATCATTGTAGACAAAGCCTGTGAACTCGATTTCCTTGCCTTCAAATTCATTTGGAAAATCATAGATAACTTCCATGACTTCCAAGTAATTCTCATCCTTGATGACAATGCTTGATTGAGCTAAGTATTTATCAGCACTCTTACGAACAGTGTCTACATAAGTTGTGTGTGAATAAAACCTACTCGTATCTGGTTTAAGATACTGACTGCTCGTTCCTTCACTTGCTTGGATTGCCTTGTCAGTTCCTTCCGACAAAGGGAAATAATAGCCTTTTGCAGATACAGTTTGTGAGTCTAGTGCAACAGTTGGAAAGGCAAATCCAACTAACAAAGGTAAACTTAAGAGGACAAAACTAGCAAGCTTGGCTGCAAAACTATGTAAGTGACTATGTTCTTTCAAACGCTTGAAGCAAATATAGGCTTGAACGATGGCTAGCAAGAAAGACAACACCATTGTTATATAAGCCAGATAAGAGTAGTGGAGGTTTAGATATTGATTGAGCTTACCAGATAGGTGTAGATAAAGGGTTAAGAAAAAATAACTAATCAAAATAAGAAATCGTATCATATCATCACCCCGACTAGATAAGAATAGACAAGAACAACAAGAGTCACAATGGTCATGAACTGCCAAATAAAGCGAGTTTTAAGATAATTCTTCATCATGAGTAGGTTTTTGACATCAAGCATTGGTCCAATAACTAGAAAGGCAAGAACTGGCGCAAATCCGAAACTAGAGAGCAGCGAAGAGCCAATAAAGGCATCCGCTTCACTACAGAGTGATAGAAGGAAGGACAAGACCATCAAGAGAACAATAGCAAGTAGTGGTGTTGCGCTGATAGAAGTCAGGATCCGGGTTGGCACATATACTTGGACTATACTTGCAAAAAGACAGCCAAAGACCAAATAACGTCCCATATCAAAGAATTCATCAATAGCTTGGATAAAGACCTGAAGAAGTTTCTGACCTTTGGTCAAGTGAGAAAAATCATGTTCATGACAAGCCAGCCTATTTTCCTTTTGAATCGATCCTTCCCAGAAAAATCCAAGTAAGATACCCAATATAGTAGCAACAAGAATCGAACCTAAAGCGCGGAGTAAGACCATTTTAAATGAATTACCAAAGGCTGAATAAGTTGCAAAAAGTACGATGGGATTGATGATAGGAGCTGTTACTAGAAATGGAACAGCTGTATAGCTTGGAACCTTCTTCTCCAAGAAACGGTTGATGATCGGAACAATTCCACACTCACAAGAGGGGAAGAGAAACCCTATAAATGTACCAAAAAAGATCCTCCCCAAACGATTTTTAGGGAGAAATCTATATACTTTTTCAGGAGTCACATAGACTTCAATAGCACCAGAGATAATACTACCAATCAAAACGAAGGGTAGGGCTTCAATGATGATTGATAGAAAAATAGCACCAGCTTGTAAAATACTAGAAGGTAGGCTTTGAAAGAAATCCATCTATTTTTTCTTTTCTGCCTTTTCTTTCTTTTCTTTGTCATCTGGAAATGTCACTTGCTTTAAATCAGGTAGTTTAGCGAACTCTTCGAACATCTTATCTAAGTCATCAGTTTTTGTAAATTTAACAGCCATTGGGCATACCTCAATTCTTATTGTTTCCTCTATTATACTATTATTTCAGCCAAAAGGTTTAATTTTAAATTGTTAAGACCAATGAATTTTTATCTTCAACAAATACCAAGCTAACTGTGACATTAATGAAAACAAGCTTTCTTCCTTATGGTATAATAGTCTCATGGATAAAAAATATGAAAAAATTTCCCAAGATTTGGGTGTAACCTTAAAGCAAATTGATACGGTCTTGTCTTTGACAGCAGAAGGAGCAACCATTCCCTTTATCGCTCGTTATCGGAAAGACATGACTGGTAGTTTAGATGAAGTAGCTATCAAAGCTATTATCGACCTTGATAAAAGTCTTACCAACCTCAATGACCGTAAGGAAGCTGTTTTGGCAAAAATCAAAGAGCAAGGTAAGTTGACCAAAGAGTTAGAAGAAGCCATCTTAGCTGCTGAAAAACTCGCAGACGTTGAAGAGCTCTATCTTCCCTATAAGGAAAAACGTCGCACCAAGGCAACGATTGCGCGTGAGGCGGGACTCTTCCCACTTGCTCGTCTAATCCTACAGAATGTTTCTGACCTAGAAAAAGAAGCAGAAACATTTGTCTGTGAAGGTTTTGAGACTCCACAAGATGCTTTAGCGGGTGCAGTTGATATTTTGGTCGAAGCTCTCTCTGAGGATGTCAACTTACGTTCAATGACTTATCAAGAGGTCCTTAGACATTCTAAGATTACATCCCAAGTCAAAGACGAGAGTCTTGATGAAAAGCAAGTCTTTCAGATTTATTACGATTTCTCAGAGACGGTTGCTAACATGCAGGGATATCGTACTCTTGCCCTTAATCGTGGTGAGAAGTTAGGCATCTTGAAGATTGGTTTTGAGCATGCAGTTGATCGTATCCAAGCCTTCTTTGCTTCTCGTTTTAAGGTTAAAAATGCCTATATTGAAGAAGTTATTCAGCAATCTGTTAAGAAGAAGGTACTGCCAGCTATCGAGCGTCGTATCCGTACAGAGTTAACAGAGAAGGCAGAAGAAGGAGCTATTCAACTATTTTCTGACAATCTGCGTAATCTTCTTCTGGTAGGACCTCTTAAAGGGCGCGTGGTTCTTGGATTTGACCCTGCCTTTCGTACAGGTGCCAAACTTGCGGTCGTTGATGCGACTGGTAAGATGCTGACAACGCAAGTCATTTATCCAGTCAAACCAGCTTCAGCTCGTCAGATTGAAGAAGCCAAGCGTGATTTGGCTGATTTGATTGGCCAATACGGTGTTGAAATCATCGCTATCGGAAATGGAACTGCCAGTCGTGAGAGTGAAGCTTTTGTCGCCGAAGTGCTCAAGGATTTTCCAGAAATTAGCTATGTCATTGTCAATGAGAGCGGTGCATCTGTCTACTCAGCTAGTGAACTTGCTCGTCAAGAGTTCCCTGACTTAACCGTTGAGAAACGTTCTGCTATTTCTATTGCACGTCGCTTGCAAGACCCACTTGCTGAGTTGGTTAAAATTGATCCCAAATCCATCGGTGTCGGTCAATATCAGCACGATGTTAGTCAAAAGAAACTATCTGAAAGTCTAGACTTTGTTGTTGATACAGTAGTTAACCAAGTCGGTGTCAATGTCAATACAGCTAGTCCAGCCTTACTTTCGCATGTAGCTGGGCTTAACAAAACAATCTCTGAAAATATTGTTAAGTATCGTGAAGAAGAAGGAAAAATCACCTCACGAGCTCAAATCAAGAAAGTTCCCCGTTTAGGTGCTAAAGCGTTTGAACAGTCTGCAGGATTCCTCCGTATCCCTGAAAGTAGCAATATCCTTGACAATACTGGTGTTCACCCAGAAAACTATGTTGCTGTTAAGGAACTCTTCAAACGTTTGGACATTAAAGACCTAAATGAAGAAGCGCAAGCCAAACTCAAATCTGTTTCAATCAAGGAAATGGCTCAAGAGCTAGACCTCGGTCAAGAAACACTTAAAGATATTATCGCAGACCTTCTCAAACCAGGTCGTGATTTCCGTGATTCTTTTGACGCTCCAGTTCTTCGCCAGGATGTCTTGGATATCAAAGACTTACAAGTTGGGCAAAAGCTTGAAGGAGTTGTGCGCAACGTCGTTGACTTCGGTGCCTTTGTTGATATCGGTATCCATGAGGATGGCCTGATTCATATCTCTCACATGAGCAAGAAATTCATCAAGCATCCGAGTCAGGTAGTATCGGTCGGTGATTTGGTAACCGTTTGGGTGAAAAAAATCGATGCTGACCGCGAAAAAGTGAATCTGTCGCTTCTTGCACCTAATGAATCTAACTGATTACGTTAAACAGGTTTCTATAGAAGACTTTGGAAAACCTTTCAAACACCAAGCTCAATGGAATACTCGTCTACGGTCGACAGGTGGACGATTTTTTCCTAAGGATGGTCATTTGGATTTCAATCCCAAAGTATATCAAGAACTTGGTTTAGAGGTTTTTCGTAAAATTGTTCGTCATGAGCTCTGCCATTATCATCTTTACTTTGAAGGCAAGGGCTATCAGCATAAGGATTTAGCCTTTAAGCAACTTCTAAAGAGGTCGATGGTCTCCGCTTTGTTCCTCCCTTATCAAGTGCCAATCAAAAGCCAAGCTTAGTCTATACTTGTCAGACTTGTCACCAAATCTATCAAAGAAAGCGAAAAATCGATACCAAACGCTATCGTTGTGGTCTCTGTCGTGGAAAGCTCCTCTTGTTAAATCGGCCTAAGGACTGATGTAGACAGTTTAGCTTAGTGCTATACTAATATTAAGAAAACCGAAAGAGGAATAAATTATGAATACAAAATTTTATAAAATGAGAAGAAATCGCATGATATCAGGTGTTCTTGCAGGTCTATCTGATAAGTGGAATCTTGATGTAACCCTAGTTCGTTTCCTTTTTGCAATCTTTACAATCGCAAACTTTGGACTCGGGATTATTATCTACATTATCCTCGCTTCGATCCTACCAACAAAAGAAGATATCGAAGCTGAAATGTATGGAACAGGCCCACGCAAGATCAAAGATGCCCAGCCTATCAATGATGACGAAGGTTGGTTTTGGTGATTTTTATTAACTGTTTATATTTTGATAGCAAAAAAGATACCGCGCGGTATCTTTTTTAAATACTAAACAATTGTCCAAATAGATAGGTCACTCCCATGGTTAAAAGACCAATACAAAGGTTACGAATCATAGCTGTTTTGGTTGGTGCTTTTCCAAGTTTAGCACTGGTGTAGCCGGTAACTAATAGAGAAATTGCTACAATAACAACAGTAGCAGGGATTCGGTAGTCACTTGGAAAGATTGTAACCGAAAGCATTGGTGGTAAACTACCAAGAACAAAAGCGATGAAGCTAGATGTTGCAGCATGCCAAGGATTAGTAAATTCTTCGTACTCGATTCCGTATTTTTCCTCAACCAAAGCCTTGAGAGGATTTTTTAGAAAAGCTTTATTGACTAAAAGTTGAGCTGAAGTTTCACACTCACCATTTTGAAGATAAGCAGCATAGAGGGATTTTTTTGCAGCTTCGAGATCCTTATCCAAAAGTAATTGTTCGCGGGCTACAGCGGCTTCCTCTGTGTCTTTTTGAGTAGATACGGATACATACTCGCCACCAGCCATTGAGAAGGCACCAGCAAGAATTGCGGCTAATCCTGAGAGAAAGATAATCCAGATATTGCTGGTTGCACTGGCAACCCCGATAACAACACCTGCGATGGAAATAATCCCGTCATTGGCTCCAAGAACTCCAGCACGTAGGATATTTAAACGACCAGCAAAGTTTGTATCTATTTCATGTTTATTTTCTGACATAGTATTCTCCTTTATATCTAGTATAAAGTATAGGAGAAGTGAAAACAAGCATTTTAAACTATCTGAAAAAAGTTCTACAATTTTAATGAAAGATTGCTATTTTTCTCAATCAGGCATAGCCATAGCTATTGCTTATGCCAAGATATAACAAAGTTGTATTTGTAACCTAGTGAAATAGGTGATACAATGAACCTAATGAAATCTTTGGAGGTCTGATGATGACTCGTGAATTTAAATTTGAAACCCTACAATTGCATGCAGGACAAGTTGTAGATGCTACTACCAAATCTCGTGCTGTACCCATTTACCAAACAACATCTTTTGTATTTGAAGATACACAAGAAGGAGCAGAACTTTTTGCACTTCAGAAAGCTGGGAATATCTATACTCGTATTACTAACCCAACAACTTCATCCTTTGAAGAGCGTATTGCAGCTCTTGAAGGTGGTGTTGGTGCTCTTGCCACAGCATCTGGGATGGCAGCTCTTACTTATACTATTCTTGGACTTGCTCACGCAGGTGACCATGTTGTTGCAGCTTCAACTATCTACGGTGGTACTTTTAACCTATTGAAAGAAACCCTTCCTCGTTACGGAATCACCACAACTTTTGTTGATATCGATAATCTAGAAGAGGTAGAAGCAGCGATTAAAGACAATACCAAACTTGTTTTGATTGAAACCTTGGGAAATCCAGTCATCAACATTCCTGATATCGAAAAAATTGCTGAAATTGCTCATAAACATCAGATTCCTTTGGTTGCAGACAATACCTTTGCAACACCATATCTGATCAATGTCTTTTCTCACGGTGTAGATATCGCAGTCCACTCGGCTACTAAGTTTATCGGTGGTCATGGTACAACAATCGGTGGTGTTATCGTTGATAGTGGGAAGTTTGACTGGACTGCTTCAGGGAAATTCCCTCAATTAGTCGAAGAAGATCCAAGCTACCACAATATCAGCTATACTCGTGATGTTGGTGCTGCAGCTTTTATCGTTGCTGCTCGTGTTCAACTGCTTCGCGATATGGGAGCTGCCCTTTCACCATTTAACTCATTCTTGCTCTTGCAAGGCCTTGAAACACTTTCTCTCCGTGTAGAACGCCATGTTCAAAACGCTGAGAAAATCGTTGATTTCCTTGTGAACCATCCAAAGGTTGAAAAAGTTAATTATCCAAAATTAGCTGATAGCCCTTACCATACCTTAGCAGAGAAATATTTACCAAAAGGTGTTGGTTCAATCTTTACCTTCCATGTTAAAGGTGGAGAAGCAGAAGCACGTAAGGTGATTGACAACTTGGAAATCTTTTCAAACCTAGCCAATGTGGCAGATGCAAAATCATTGGTCGTTCATCCAGCAACTACAACTCATGCCCAGTTGTCTGACTCAGATTTAGAAGCAGCAGGGGTAACTAAAAATCAAATTCGTCTATCAATTGGTCTTGAAAATGTTGATGATTTGATTGAAGATTTGCGTCTTGCTCTTGAAAATATTTAAAAATATATAAAATTTATCTGGTTTAAGATCCTTCTCACGAATAATAAAGTGAGGAGGATTTTTATGTATAGTATTTCATTTCAAGAAGATTCACTCTTGCCAAGAGAACGGCTGGTGACAGAAGGAGTGGGAGCTCTGAGCAATCAGGAATTACTAGCTATTTTACTCAGAACAGGAACTCGTCAATCGACTGTTTTTGAAATCGCTCAAAAAGTATTGAATCAATTAAGTTGCTTAACTGATTTGAAAAAAATGACCCTACAAGAACTACAGGGATTATCAGGTATTGGTAGAGTGAAAGCTATTGAGTTGCAAGCCATGATTGAACTGGGCCATCGTATTCATAAGCAAGAAACCATGGAGGCAGAGAGTATTCTCAGTAGTCAAAGGTTGGCTAAAAAGATGCAAGCTGAACTGGGAGATAAAAAACAAGAGCACCTGGTGGCGCTCTATCTTAATACTCAAAATCAAATCATTCATCAGCAAACCATTTTTATCGGCTCAGCTACTAGAAGTATTGCTGAACCACGGGAAATTCTCCACTATGCTTTAAAGCATATGGCAACATCTGTGATACTGGTTCACAATCACCCTTCTGGTGCTGTCATGCCAAGTAGAAATGATGACCATGTTACGAAGCTTGTCAAAGAAGCCTGTGAATTAATGGGGTTGGTCTTATTGGATCATCTTATCGTCTCACACTCCGATTATTTTAGTTACCGTGAGAAGACGGATCTGGTGTAAAAAACCTGTATATGATACAGGTTTTACAATTCATTGACGACATAGTCGAAAAGTGTTTTATCTTTGGGGCGATTTTCAAAGAGAAATTCAGGATGCCATTGAACACCGAGGTAAGGGAAACCATCCGTTGTTGTAACAGCCTCGATAATTCCATCTTTAGGATCATGAGCTACAACCTTGAGATTTGGAGCTAGGTCCTTAATACTCTGATGGTGGAAAGAGTTGATATGAGAGATTTCTCCATAGATTTCTCGAAGAATAGTATCAGGCTCGGTGACTAAACGTTGAGTTGTATACTCGGCTGAAGTATCCTGCCAATGGTCTTCAATATCTTGATAAAGAGTTCCTCCCATAGCCACATTAAAGAGCTGGGTGCCTCGACAAACAGAAAAAATTGGTTTCTTTTGTTTGATTGCTTCTTCAATGAGTGCCAACTCAAAAAAATCGCGTTGAAGGTGGTAGTCATCGCTATCGATCGTTTTAGATTCACCATAGAACTTTGGATCGACATTTTGTCCACCAGTTAAAATGAGTTTATCAATCAAGCTAATGTAGTAACTGGCCATTTCTTGATCACCAATTGGTAGGATAATGGGAATTCCCCCAGCTTCCTTGACTCCTTCAACAAAGCCCTTCGCAGCATAGCTCATCATCAGCTCATCATCAGGATGAGCTTTTTCGTTTCCTGTAATCCCAATAACTGGTTTTTTCATAAATGCTTACGCTTTCTAATCCTCTTTTCTCATGAAATAGAGGAGAGTTTGCAATTCACTAGTTAAATCCACATACTGAGCTACCACATCTTTTGGTAGTTGGAGATGAACGGGTGAAAAGCTTAAAATTCCTTTAATACCTGCTTCAACAAGAAGATTAGCTACTTCTTGTGATTTGACACTCGGAACAGTTAAGATTGCAGTTTTAACATCTGCATTTTTTATTTTCTCCTTGATTTGGGAAATTCCATAAATTGGGATTCCATCGGGAGTTTTTGTCCCAACCTCAGGATGATCATCCAAATCAAAAGCCATAATGATTTTCATTTTGTTTCGTTCGTGGAAACGGTAGTGAAGGAGTGCATGCCCCATATTACCAATACCCACCAACATAACATTTGTAATAGAATTATCATTTAGAAGATCAGCAAAAAAAGTCATTAGTTTTTTGACATCGTAGCCAAATCCACGGCGACCAAGTTCACCAAAGTAGGAAAAATCTCGTCTAACGGTAGCAGAATCAATACCAATGGCTTCGGCAATTTGTTTTGAGTTGGCTCTTTCAATTTTTTCTGCATGAAATCTTTTAAAGATACGATAATAAAGAGAAAGTCTCTTTGCTGTTGCTTTTGGAATAGCAGACTGTTTTTCTTTCACAAAATCACAACCTTTCTAAATACTATTTTATAGAAAGATTGTGAAAAAATCAACAAAAACAAGAAAAAACTAAGAAAAATCTTAGCTTATCTTCGTAAAATCATAGTGAGATAGAAAACGATAGAGATTTCCCAGAAGCCCCTGATAGATTTCATTTCCATTATAGGTCAGAGAAGTAATGACAGTAGTATCTGGAAGAGTCACATAGCCTGAAAGTGATAGCATGAGTGCTTCATAATCTTCGTATTCTAAAACGCGATCGACTTGATAGGTGTCTTTGTAAGTTAATCGAAACATAATTGCCTTCTATCTTTCGCTTTTAGTAAAGACATCACGTTCAACAAGACTATCCATCAAGAAGTAAAATTTCTCTTGGTGGATATGAGTTTCTTCTGACTTAAAGATATCGACTAAACGTAGACCAAATTTATCAGTGATGTTGATTTTTGCACCTGTTAAGTCTTTGTTGATGATAATCTTAAGTTGGAAACCTTCCCCACTATTTGGAACTTTTTCAAGAAGACGTGTTAGTTCATAGTTACCAACCTTAGTTTCAAAAAAAGTGTTATCTTTTAGAGTGAACTTTTTGACGGTTGGGCTAAGTGTGTAATTATAACGGCAATTTTTAAGACTAATGGTTTTTTCGAATGCCATTGAGTTAACCTCCAATGATTTCTTTTAGAGTTTGTGCGAGAGTGATTATTTCTTGCTCTGTATTTTGAGGTGAAATGCTGACGCGAACGGATTCGTGTAAGCGAGGAGAGTCTTCACCGTAGAAAGCCTGAAGAACATGACTAACTTGAACGACACCTGCAGTACAAGCAGAGCCAGTTGAAATAGAAATACCTTCAAGATCTAGACGAAGGAGTAGTAGATCATTACGTTGACCTGGGAATCCAATATTAAGGACATAAGGTAGCTGGTCATTTCCTTGATTGAGGTAATAGTCTGTGTCAGCCATTTCCTTTAAGAATGTTTCTTTTAGTTTTTGAACCTTTTCAAAGTTTTGTGCTTGGTTTTCAAGATCATCCTTTAGAGCTGCTACCATTCCCACAA
Source organism: Streptococcus sp. HMSC034E03 (assembly GCF_001811505.1). Classification (GTDB taxonomy): domain Bacteria; phylum Bacillota; class Bacilli; order Lactobacillales; family Streptococcaceae; genus Streptococcus. The sequence goes on along the minus strand of NZ_KV804969.1, from coordinate 67,271 downwards.
TGGCAGGAAGATTTTCTGTTCCTGCTCTTTTTTTCTGCTCTTGATCGCCACCATGAAGGTAGGAGTCAAAATCTGTAGATGCAGCATAGAGAAAACCAACTCCTTTTGGACCATAAAATTTGTGTGCAGAAGCGCTAAGAAAATCAATTCCCAATTTTTCGGGAAGAATCTCTAATTTACCAACTGCCTGAACCGCATCGACATGATAGACGGCTGGATGATTTTTTAGAACTTCCCCAATTTCAGCAATAGGTAAAAGTGTACCAGTTTCATTGTTTGCAAACATAGTAGAAACAAGAATGGTATCTTCACGCAGTGCATTTTTGACCTGGTCTGCAGTAATTTCTTGATTTTCAGGCTGTAAAATAGTCACTTCAAAACCGAAATTTTCAACCAAGTATTTGATGGGTTCTAGAACAGCATGGTGCTCAATCGCAGTAGTGATAATGTGCTTTCCACGATTTTGATGGCGAAGGCAGTAGCCGATGATAGCAGTATTATTGCTTTCAGTACCACCAGTGGTAAAGAATATATGTTGTGGCTTTGTTCCTAGTAAACTTGCTAGTTCTTGACGAGCTTCTCGTAATAGTTTACCTGCTTGGCGCCCATGTCCATGAATACTAGAAGGGTTGCCATAAGTTTCCTGCATGACTTGAGTCATTGCTGAGATAGCAACTGCTGACATAGGAGTCGTAGCAGCATTATCCAAATAAATCAAAAGCTCACCTGATTTCTATTTAAATAGTGGACTAACTGGTTTTCTTTCGTGAATACGAACCATAGCATCACCAATCAATTCGCTAGCAGTGATGTATTGTACGTTTTTAGGTGTTTTCCCTTTAGTTGCAACAGAGTCTGTTACCAAGATTTCCTTGATATTTGCTGCATCTAACAATTCTGCAGCACCTTCAACAAAAAGTCCGTGACTTGAAACAGCATAGATTTCAGTTGCGCCTTCGCGTTCCACGATTTTAGATGCTTCAGAGAAAGTACGTCCAGTGTTAAGAATATCATCGATTAAGATTGCTTTTTTACCTTCAACATCACCAATGATATAGCCTTGGTTGCGTTCAGAATCATCTTGCGCATAGTCGATAATCGCAATTGGAGCATCAAGATATTCAGCAAGGCTACGAGCACGTTTTACACCAGAGTTCTTAGGGCTAACGACAACCACATCTGAACCAACGAGTCCTTTATCACAATAGTGTTTTGCAAAAAGTGGAATTGTGTAGAGGTTATCAACTGGAATGTCAAAGAAACCTTGAACCTGAACGGCATGGAGGTCTAGAGTCAATACGCGACTAACTCCAGCTTTGACCAACATATTTGCAACAAGCTTGGCAGTAAGTGGTTCGCGAGAAGAAGCGATACGGTCTTGACGCGCGTAGCCAAAGTAAGGAAGGACAACGTTAATCGTATTTGCACTAGCGCGAACACAGGCATCAACCATAATCAAGAGTTCCATCAAGTGATTGTTGACAGGGTAGCTGGTTGATTGGATGATATAGACGTCATAACCACGGACACTTTCTTCGATGTTGACTTGGATTTCACCGTCTGAAAATTGACGGGAAGACAACTTCCCAAGTGGTACACCAGCTGCATCAGCAATTTTTTGAGCAATTTCCTGATTGGAATTGAGAGCGAAAAGCTTCATGTTTTTTGTATCTGACATTGATAAACCGTCCTCTATAAACTATGTGAAGCTGTGTAGTAAACTATTTTTCTTAAAAATCCTTGTCTCTTAGTCTGAGAAAAGCTTATTTGAAGAAAGTATTTGCGACACAGATTCTATTATTTTTTATCCCTTCTATTCTATCAAAAAAAGAAGATTATTTCAGTATTTTTTCATATTTTCTATAAAACGAACTAATTTTGAGGGTGCTTTTTGATAATCGATGCCATTTGCCTCTAAAAAGTCCTTAAAATCAAGCTTTCCTTGGTCGCCATTTTCCACTTCTAACTCCAGTTCGTAGTCAACAATATCGAAGTAATGGCTTTGATCAAGTGCCATAAGACCTATAGAAGTTTCCTTTTCGTAACGAATGGTCGTCAAACAACCTAAAACAGTCCAATCTCTTGGTAAAATACCGCGGGAGAGGAGTTCATCAAGAATCATTCCTTGAGGGAGTTTTCCTGATTCAAGGCATTTGGTGGTTTCTTCTAAGCTTAAAGCTTGATTATATTCCATATTTCCTATGGTTTGTGGGATTTTAATAGTCAATTCAGCACTATCCTCAAAAGTACGAATGCGCATGGCGATTTTATTCTGACGGAGATAAAAATCTGGCGTGTCTAGGTAATAGTTTTTCTGTGTTATCGGTAAAATTTCCGAAAAATTTGCCTGTAATTGGTGGTACTCTTCCTCGGTTAAAAGAGTTTTCATTTCAATTTCCAAATGTTTCATTTTTTTAACCTTTTCCTTATCTATGAAAGCGATTATATGGTATAATAAGCATTGTATTTATTGTATATGATTTTTTCTATAAAATCAAAGACTAGATAAATCTAAAGTGTATAGAGAATTGGACACAAAAAATATATGATTACAGAATGGGAAGAGTTTTTAGATCCTTACATTCAGGCTGTTGGAGAGTTGAAGATTAAACTTCGTGGTATTCGCAAACAATACCGTAAGCAAAATAAACATTCTCCAATCGAGTTTGTAACTGGTCGCGTTAAACCGATTGAAAGTATAAAGGAAAAAATGGTGCGTCGTGGAATCGGCTATGATACACTTGAGCAAGACTTGCAAGATATTGCAGGTTTGCGTGTTATGGTTCAGTTTGTAGATGACGTGCAAGAAGTTGTCTCTATCCTTCATAAAAGACAGGATATGAGAGTCGTCCAAGAACGAGACTATATTAAGCATCGTAAGGCTTCTGGCTATCGTTCGTATCACTTGATTATCGAGTACACTGTTGACACGATTAAGGGTGCTAAAACGATTTTAGTTGAGATTCAGATTCGAACTTTGGCTATGAATTTTTGGGCAACAATCGAACATTCGCTCAACTATAAATATCAGGGAGATTTCCCAGAGGAAATCAAGGAAAGACTTGCCATTACAGCGAGGATTTCTCACCAGTTAGACGAAGAAATGAGCAAAATTCGTGATGATATTCAAGAAGCACAAGCTCTCTTTGATCCCTTACATAGAAAGTTAAATGACGGGGTAGGAAACAGTGACGATACCGATGAAGAATACAGGTAAACGAATTGATCTAATCGCTAACCGCAAGCCTCAAAGTCAAAGAGTCCTATATGAGTTAAAAGATCGACTCAGGAAAAATAACTTTATATTAAACGACAAAAATCCAGATATTGTGATTTCCATTGGTGGAGATGGCATGCTCTTGTCTGCCTTTCACAAGTATGAAGACCAGCTGGATAAGGTTCGCTTTGTGGGAGTTCATACGGGACACCTGGGATTTTATACGGACTATCGTGATTTCGAACTAGATCAACTGGTTACTAATTTGCTCTTAGACAGTGGAGCTCGAGTATCATACCCGCTTTTAAATGTAAAGATTTTTCTGGAAAATGGTGAAGTGAAAATTTTCCGTGCCTTGAACGAAGCAAGCATTCGGAGAACTGACAGAACCATGGTAGCGGATGTTGTCATCAATCATGTACCGTTTGAACGCTTTCGGGGAGATGGTTTGACTGTCTCGACACCAACTGGAAGTACCGCCTATAATAAATCTCTCGGTGGGGCTGTATTGCATCACACTATCGAAGCTCTACAATTAACGGAGATTGCCAGTTTGAACAATCGTGTTTACCGAACCCTCGGTTCGTCAATCATTGTACCTAAGAAGGATAAGATCGAGTTGATACCGACTCGCAATGACTATCATACGATATCAGTTGACAATAGTGTTTATTCCTTCCGTAATATTGAGCGAATAGAGTACCAGATTGATCACCACAAGATCCACTTTGTCGCAACTCCAAGTCATACCAGTTTTTGGAATCGTGTCAAGGATGCCTTTATTGGTGAGGTGGATGAATGAGATTTGAGTTCATTGCTGACGAACACGTCAAGGTAAAGACCTTTTTAAAAAAGCATGAAGTCTCTAAAGGTTTGCTAGCCAAAATCAAGTTTCGAGGTGGAGATATTCGCGTAAACGGTCATCCACAAAATGCAACCTATCTCTTGGATATAGGAGATGTGGTTGTCATCGACATTCCTCCTGAGGAAGGTTTCGAGACACTGGAAGCCATTGATTATCCACTGGATATTCTGTTTGAGGATGATCATTTCTTGATTTTAAACAAACCCTTTGGTGTGGCATCAATTCCGAGCGTCAATCATTCTAATACCATAGCTAACTTTATCAAGGGCTACTATGTGAAACAGAACTATGAAAATCAGCAGGTTCACATTGTAACCAGACTAGATCGAGATACTTCGGGTTTGATGCTTTTTGCGAAACATGGTTATGCTCATGCTAGACTAGACAAACAGTTGCAAAAGAAAGCCATTGAAAAGCGCTATTTTGCTCTGGTTAAAGGAGATGGTTTTCTGGAACCTCAAGGTGAGATTATTGCACCGATTGCCCGTGACGAAGATTCAATCATTACTAGACGAGTTGCAAAAGGTGGTAAGTATGCCCATACTTCCTATCGTATAGTGGAGTCTTATGGCAATATTTATCTAGTTGATATTCGACTGCATACAGGAAGGACACACCAGATTCGTGTCCATTTCTCCCATATCGGTTTCCCTTTGCTTGGTGATGACCTCTATGGTGGTAGTCTTGAACATGGCATAGAGCGTCAAGCTCTGCATTGCCATTACTTATCGTTTTATCATCCTTTTCTTGAAGAGCAGTTGGAGATGGAAAGTCCACTGCCGGATGATTTTAAGAATCTTATAACTCAGTTATCAAATAATAATTTATCTTAAAAGGAGTAAAAACTCATGGAAGTTTTTGAAAATTTAAAAGCCAACCTAGTTGGTAAAAATGCACGTATTGTTTTGCCTGAAGGTGAAGAACCACGTATTCTTCAAGCAACAAAACGCATCGTAAAAGAAACAGAAGTTATTCCTGTCCTACTTGGAAATCCTGATAAAATTAAAATCTATCTTGAAATCGAAGGAATCATGGATGGTTATGAAGTGATCGATCCTACACATTATCCTCAATTTGAAGACATGGTAGCATCACTTGTAGAACGTCGTAAAGGAAAAATGACTGAAGAAGAAGCTCGCGAAATCTTAGTTAAAGACGTGAACTATTTTGGTGTTATGTTGGTATACATGGGCTTGGTCGATGGAATGGTTTCGGGAGCTATTCACTCTACTGCGGCAACTGTTCGTCCAGCCCTTCAAATCATTAAAACACGTCCAAATGTTAGTCGTACTTCAGGTGCCTTCCTTATGGTTCGTGGCACTGAGCGTTACCTATTTGGTGACTGTGCCATCAATATCAATCCTGATGCTGAAGCTTTGGCAGAAATTGCGATTAACTCTGCTATCACAGCTAAGATGTTCGGTATCGAACCAAAAATTGCAATGCTAAGCTATTCAACTAAAGGTTCTGGTTTTGGTGAAAGCGTAGATAAAGTAGTTGAAGCAACTAAGATTGCTCATGATCTTCGTCCTGACCTTGAAATTGATGGGGAATTGCAATTCGATGCTGCCTTCGTTCCAGAAACAGCTGCTCTTAAAGCACCAGGAAGTAAGGTTGCTGGACAAGCAAACGTCTTTATCTTCCCAGGTATTGAAGCAGGGAATATTGGTTACAAGATGGCAGAACGTCTCGGTGGCTTTGCAGCGGTTGGTCCAGTATTGCAAGGTTTGAACAAACCAGTTAATGACCTTTCACGTGGATGTAATTCAGACGACGTCTTCAAACTTACTCTTATCACAGCAGCCCAAGCTGTACACCAATAAAATAAAAGATAGCTCCTTTTCTGTTAAAGGAGCTTTTCAAGTAGGAAAGATTAAAGAGATTCTTATGCTTTGTCCTAGCTTTTTGGCTAGTTAGCTCTAAGGTTTAGGAGTTCAATTTCTTTATCTTCCAAATACAGAAAGGATTTTATAGATTGAAATACAAATTTCTACTCTTCGACCTCGATCACACACTACTCGATTTTGATGCTGCCGAGGATATAGCTCTGACTCAACTCTTAGAAGAAGAAGGAGTAGAGGATATCCAAGCTTACAAAGATTATTATGTACCTATGAACAAATCACTTTGGAAGGATTTGGAACAGAAAAAGATTACAAAATCAGAATTGATCAATACACGTTTTGCAAAACTGTTTGCTCACTTTGGCATTGAAAAAGATGGTTCCTACTTAGCAGAGCGCTATCAGCTTTTCCTATCTAAACAAGGTCAGACTTTCTCAGGTGTCGAAGATTTATTAAGAAAATTGATAAGTCAGGGCTATGAGCTCTATGCTGCGACAAATGGAATCACCTATATTCAGACAGGTCGTTTGAAGCAATCTGGTATCGCACCATATTTCAAGGAAATTTTCATATCAGAACAGCTCCATACCCAAAAACCAGATGCTGAATTTTATGAAAAAATTGGAGCTAGTATCCCTAATTTTGATAAAAATCAGACCCTTATGATCGGTGATTCTTTGTCGGCTGATATTCAGGGGGGGCAAAATGCAGGAATTGATACTGTCTGGTACAATCCTCAACATTTAGAAAATACAACACAACTGCATCCAACATACGAGGTTCATTCTTATAAAGATATGCTGAATTGTTTGGGGAAACTTTAAAGATTCCAAAATAAAATTAAATAAAAGGAGCATAAAATTATGGGAACATGGGATGCAACGATTTTTGGAAATGACACCTCCTTAGATATTAAAGAAGAATTCTTCGAGAGATACAATCAAGGAGAAGATGCAAATACAATTAAAAATGACTTGACGTCGGATTTATACGATGACGATATGTATGATGTCTTGTTCGCCTTAGCACACTGTTTATGGGAAGTTGGGCAATTAGATGATGAATTCTTGCTTGAAATTAAAGAAATCATTCTCAACAAAGAGGATTTAGAACTTGCCCAAGAATTGGGTGCAGATAGTGAATTTTTAGAACAAAGAAGTGAAAATCTAGAAAAGTTTTTAGAAAAGATAAGTGTAAAAAAAGAAAAGCCCAAAAAGAGAATTGCTCCGCCTGTTCCTGTAAAAAGCAAATATAGGAACGGCGCTGTGATGGTGTTTCAGTATGAAGATGGCATGTACGGTGCTTTGATAGCGGTAGATGGAGCTTTCTTTGATAAGGAAACCTATTATGCTTATCTGCAGACTGATATTAAAATGCCCACAAAACCGACCATGAAAGATGTGCGATCAGCACGAATTCTCGATCCAAGTTTTCATAGTGTAGAATTCAATTCATTTCGTGACTCTAAGTATTACTACTCTTTTGTAAATTGTATTTCAGGCTATCTAAAAAGTTCTGCAACTAAAAAATTTGAAAAATACAATGATAGTGTTTTTGAAATTATCGGCTATCTTTCAGATTGGGGGAGTTGCTGTAGTGCGGCTTCTGGAGGATTTGATTACTATAAACAAAAATCAAGTGATGAGTTTAAGATAAGCGTTGTAAAGGAATTGAATAAAAGATTTGATGAAAAACTTAATACTCGAACAGAATTGATTATTGATGAAATCGACAAAGAATTTATCCTTTCTAATACGAGAAAAGGTGTTGAATAAAGGCTCTTTAGTATAAATTCTCTATAAAACTTCTCAAATCTCAATAGATACTTTTAAAAGTGGTTTAGATAGCCACTTTTTGCTATAATAGAGGCAGTATTAACGAAGGAGTTGGCTATGCAACACTCATCTTGGCACGCTTTGATTAAAGAGCAATTACCTGAAGGTTATTTTGGAAAAATCAATCACTTTATGGAGCAGGTTTATGCTCAAGGAATTGTATATCCTCCTAAAGAAAAGGTTTTTCAGGCTCTTATAACAACTCCTCTGGAAGAGGTTAAGGTGGTGATTCTAGGCCAAGATCCTTATCATGGTCCTGGTCAGGCTCAAGGTTTGAGTTTTTCTGTTCCAGATAATATCCCAGCACCTCCTTCTTTGCAAAATATCTTGAAAGAACTTGCAGATGATATTGGAGTTAAGAATTCTCATGATTTGACTACTTGGGCTGAGCAAGGGGTTCTTTTGTTAAATGCCTGTCTTACAGTTCCGGCAGGACAGGCCAACGGTCATGCTGGTCAAATATGGGAACCTTTTACAGATGCTGTGTTCAAGGTTGTCAATAATATTGATAGACCCGTAGTTTTTGTACTTTGGGGTGCTTATGCACGTAAGAAGAAGTCCTTGGTTACAAATCCTCAGCACTTGATTATCGAATCAGCCCACCCAAGTCCTCTTTCAGTTTACAGAGGATTTTGGGGTTCCAAGCCTTTTTCTAAGGCCAATGCATTCTTAAAAGAAAGTGGACAAGAGCCAATTGATTGGCTTAGATAAGGAGAGAATATGCCTCAGTTAGCGACAATTTGCTACATTGATAACGGGAAAGAGCTACTCATGCTTCATCGCAATAAAAAGCCTAATGATGTCCATGAAGGGAAATGGATCGGTGTAGGTGGAAAGTTAGAACGGGGGGAAACTCCACAAGAATGTGCTGCTCGTGAAATTTTAGAAGAAACAGGTCTGAAAGCCAAACCAATTCTAAAAGGAGTCATCACCTTTCCAGAATTTACACCAGACCTTGACTGGTACACCTATGTATTTAAAGTAACTGAGTTTGAAGGTGAGTTGATTGATTGTAATGAAGGGACCTTAGAATGGGTTCCTTATGATGAGGTTTTAAGCAAACCAACCTGGGAAGGAGACCATACCTTCGTAGAGTGGCTTTTAGAAGATAAACCATTCTTTTCAGCCAAGTTTGTTTATGATGGCGATAAGTTATTGGATACCCAAGTGGATTTCTACGAATAAAGGAGAAAGCAGATGTTACTAATTAAAAATGGTCGAGTAATGGATCCTAAGTCTGGTTTGGATCATGTGTGTGATGTATTGGTTGAAGACGGTAAAATTGTCAAAATTGCACCACAAATTAGTGAAAAAGATGCAGAGGTCATTGATGCAACTGGTCTTGTAGTTGCACCCGGTTTGGTGGATATCCATGTTCATTTCCGTGAACCTGGTCAAACTCATAAAGAAGACATTCATACAGGTGCACTAGCAGCAGCAGCTGGTGGTTTTACGACAGTTGTCATGATGGCTAATACCAATCCAACCATCTCCGATGTTGAGACTTTACAGGAAGTTCTTCAATCTGCGGCAAAGGAAAAAATTAATGTTAAGTCTGTAGCAACGATTACCAAGAACTTTAATGGCCGAGACTTGACTGACTTTAAGGCGCTTTTAGAAGCTGGAGCCGTTGGTTTTTCAGATGATGGTATTCCGCTTGAAAGCAGTAAAGTGGTCAAGGAAGCCATGGAAGAGGCTAAAAAACTCAACACCTTTATCAGCTTACACGAGGAAGATCCTGGACTGAATGGTACGCTTGGTTTTAACGAAAATATCGCTAAAGAACACTTCCATATCTGTGGAGCAACAGGAGTAGCTGAGTATGCTATGATTGCACGTGACGTTATGATTGCCTATGCAACAAAAGCTCATGTCCATATTCAGCATTTATCTAAAGAAGAAAGTGTTAAGGTTGTGGAGTTCGCTCAAGATTTGGGAGCAAACGTAACAGCAGAAGTAGCACCGCAACATTTTTCTAAGACTGAAGCTCTTCTTTTGACTAAAGGAAGTAACGCTAAGATGAATCCACCTCTTCGCCTTGAGTCTGATCGCCGTGCTGTTATCGAAGGTCTGAAATCAGGAGTCATTTCCGTGATTGCGACTGACCACGCGCCTCACCATGCTGATGAAAAGAATGTCGAAGATATTACCAAAGCTCCATCAGGTATGACAGGTTTAGAAACTTCTTTGTCACTTGGTTTAACCTACTTGGTTGAAGCTGGTCATTTGACCTTGATGGAATTGCTTGAAAAAATGACGGTTAATCCAGCTAAACTGTATAACTTTGAAGCAGGTTATTTGTCTGAAAATGGACCTGCAGACATTACCATTTTTGATGATAAGGAAAACCGTATCGTAGGATCACATTTTGCTTCTAAAGCGTCTAACTCACCATTTATCGGTGAAGAGTTAAAAGGGCAGGTCAAATACACCATCTGTAAGGGCCAAATCGTTTATCAAGCAGAGTAGGAGCTTGAGGATGAATTATTTTCGTAAACTTAGAGATAGAAAACGAAAGGCTTGTCACGGTGTGTTTTGTCCTGCTGCCAACCGTACTAAACTTCAATATGAAACCAAGGAAAAAGCCGACCACGCCGTAGACTATGATAATGGAGGCTTGGTTAGGAGCTATTTTTGCGACACTTGTAATTGTTGGCACACGACATCAAAAGCTAGTAATCCACCATTAAGCTTGAAAAAATACGGCTTAAAGCTTTTTGGCTTGGATGAAAAGTAGTAGAAAGAGAAGGTATGTACTCAACTCAACATCTCAAAGATAAAATTATCTTATTTTTAAAAATATTCTTTCCGATATTGATTTACCAATTTGCTAATTATTCGGCCTCCTTTGTTGATACAACAATGACGGGTCAGTATAATACACTGGATCTGGCAGGAGTTTCCATAGCTACAAGCTTATGGAATCCTTTTTTCACCTTTCTGACAGGGATTGTATCAGCCTTAGTACCTATTATCGGACACCATTTGGGCCAAGGACAGAAGAAGGAGGTTGCTTCAGATTTTTATCAATTTATTTATCTATCTTTAGCCTTATCCCTTCTTCTTTTTGTACTGGTCTTCTTTTTAGTACCAGTTATTTTGGGCTATATGGGATTAGAGACAGCTGTAGCAAGTGTAGCAATCCGTTATTTGTGGCTACTAGCTATCGGTATTATCCCGCTCTTACTTTTCAGTGTGATACGTTCTCTACTTGATACACTCGGATTAACAAAATTATCTATGTATCTCATGCTTCTCTTGCTTCCTTTTAATAGTGCTTTCAACTATGTATTGATTTATGGAGCATTTGGAGTACCTGAACTTGGAGGTGCAGGTGCAGGTCTTGGTACCTCACTTGCCTACTGGGTTTTGTTATTGATTTCTATCCTTGTCTTGTTAAAGCATAAAAAGCTTAAGGAATATCATCTAGAAGTACCAATGCCCTTGCGAATAGAAAAAATCAAAGAAGCTATCCGTCTTGGGTTACCAATCGGAGGAACCGTCTTTGCGGAAGTAGCCATTTTTTCAGTAGTCGGCTTGATTATGGCAAAGTTTTCATCTTTAATAATAGCAAGTCATCAGTCTGCCATGAACTTTTCGACTCTCATGTACGCCTTTCCTATGAGCATCTCAACAGCCATGGCTATTGTTGTTTCCTACGAAGTAGGGGCTAGACGCTTAAACGATGCTAAGCAATACATACTTATTGGACGTTTAACAGCTATGATTTTCGCGATTTTGACACTAAGTTTTCTTTATATTTATCGTGAAAATGTTGCTAGTCTCTATGGTCAAGATCCCGATTTCATTCAATTGACAGCTTCTTTTATGACCTATAGCTTGTTTTTCCAATTAGCTGATACCTTCGCAGCACCTCTGCAAGGAATTTTACGTGGCTACAAGGATACGGTTGTTCCCTTCTATCTTGGACTTCTCGGATACTGGGGTGTAGCCATTCCACTGGGATTAGTCTTAGATCACTGGACAGGATTAGGCGCCTATTCTTATTGGATTGGTTTAATTGTTAGTCTGGTGATTAGTGGTATACTTTATCAGTGGCGTTTACAAGTTATTATGAAAACAATCAAATAATTTGATGAAAAAAACTGGAAAAACTGTTTGTGAAATAGTTATTTTATGTAAAGAAAAGTCTTGATTTCATTGACTTTTCTTTTTTTATATTGTGAAAAAATATCAAGCATAATCTTTGACTCTAGTTAACCTATCAGTTAGAATAGAACTATAAGAAATTAAACTTAGAAAGGCAAGATTATGTCAACTTTAGATAAAAATCTTTTGCTTGAGATGTTCCGTAAGATGGAAGAAATTCGTCGTATGGATTTAAAAATTGCTCAATTAGTAAAAAAAGGTAAAGTGCCAGGTATGACGCACTTTTCTGTTGGTGAGGAAGCTGCAAACGTTGGGGCTATGTTAGCTCTAAACGAAGACGACCTCATAACATCGAACCACCGTGGTCACGGACAAGCCATTGCTAAAGGAATCGACCTCAATGGTATGATGGCTGAGATCCTTGGTAAATATACGGGAACTTGTAAAGGTAAAGGTGGATCTATGCACATCGCCGACCTTGATGCAGGTAACCTTGGTGCCAACGGTATTGTTGGTGGTGGTATGGGAATCGCAGTAGGGGCTGCCCTTACTCAACAAATGAAAAACACTGGTAAAATCGTTGTCTGCTTCTTTGGTGATGGAGCGACTAATGAAGGTGTATTCCACGAAGCTGTTAATATGGCTTCAATTTGGAATCTTCCGGTAATTTTCTACTGTATCAATAACGGTTATGGAATCTCTGCCGATATTAAGAAAATGACTAATGTCAAGCATATCCATGAGCGTAGTGCTGCTTACGGTATTCCTGGAATGTTTATCGAAGACGGTAACAATGTTATCGATGTCTACGAAGGATTTAAAAAAGCAGTTGACCATGTTCGTTCTGGTAAAGGTTCTGTCTTGATCGAAAGTGTAACCTATCGTTGGCTTGGTCACTCATCATCAGACCCTGGTAAATATCGTACACGTGAAGAAGTCGATGAGTGGAAAGAAAAAGATCCAATCGAAAATCTTCGCAAGTACCTTGTTGAGAACAAGATTGCAAGTGCAGAAGAACTTGAAGAAATTCAGGCTCAAGTCAAGGAAGCAGTGGAAGCATCTGTTAAGTTTGCAGAAGAAAGCCCATTCCCTCCACTAGAATCAGCATTCGAAGATATTTACGCAGACTAAGGAGAAGTAGAGAAAATATGGAAACTAAATTAATGTCTTTCCGCGATACCATTATCCTTGCAATGTCTGAGGAAATGCGTCGTGATGAAAATGTGCTTTTGATGGGTGAAGATGTCGGAGTTTTCGGTGGAGACTTCGGTACTTCAGTAGGTATGCTTGAAGAATTTGGTCCAGAACGTGTTCGTGACTGTCCGATTTCTGAAGCTGCAATTTCTGGTGCAGCTGCTGGTGCTGCAATGACTGGACTTCGTCCAATCGTAGATATGACTTTTATGGACTTTTCTGTAATTGCCATGGATGCTATCGTTAACCAAGCCGCTAAAACTCGTTATATGTTTGGTGGAAAAGGTCAAGTACCAATGACAATCCGCTGTGCAGCTGGTAATGGTGTAGGTTCTGCAGCACAACACTCACAATCATTAGAAACATGGTTTACGCATATCCCAGGATTGAAAGTAGTAGCTCCAGGTACACCAGCTGATATGAAAGGACTTCTTAAGTCTTCTATTCGTGATAACAACCCTGTTATCATTCTTGAATACAAATCAGAATTCAACCAAAAAGGTGAAGTGCCTGTTGATCCTGACTACACCATTCCACTTGGTGTCGGAGAAATCAAACGCGAAGGTACTGATGTCACTGTTGTAACTTACGGAAAAATGCTTCGTCGTGTTATGCAAGCAGCTGAAGAGTTAGCTGAAGAAGGTATCTCTGTAGAAGTAGTAGACCCACGTACCTTGGTTCCACTTGATAAAGACATCATCATTAACTCAGTTAAGAAAACTGGAAAAGTGGTTCTTGTCAATGACGCTCATAAGACAAGTGGATTTATCGGAGAAATCTCAGCTATCATTTCTGAATCAGAAGCATTTGATTACTTGGATGCACCTATTCGCCGTTGTGCTGGTGAAGATGTACCAATGCCTTATGCACAAAATCTTGAAAATGCAATGATTCCGACAGTTGAAAGCATCAAAGATGCAATCCGTAAAACTTATAACAAACAATAATACACAACACACATAATATAAATTATGTAAACAAAACTTATTTGAGATACGTTTTGTATCCAAGTTACTTGTAGAGTTGAACTCGGGCTAAAGTCTGTGTGAAAAAGATAAACTTTCTTTGTCAGATTTCCTATTTTCACTGTGACTTTTACGCCCTTAGTATCATGTAATTGAATTCGGACGGAGGTCTGTGAAAAAAAGATAGATTTCCTTGTGTTCATCGAACACATCGTCAATCTCCTATTTTTTCATTGCCCTCTTCGTCCTTAATATCTTAGTATAGAATAGGAGAGGTCATGGCTGATGATAAGCTAAGAGCGACTCCTGCAGCTAGAAAATTAGCGGATGATTTAGGAATTAATCTCTACGATATTTCTGGCTCAGGCGCAAACGGTCGTGTCCACAAAGAAGACGTGGAAACATTTAAAGACACTAATGTGGTTCGCATTTCACCACTCGCAAAACGAATTGCACTAGAGCATAATATTGCTTGGCAGGAAATCCAAGGAACTGGTCACCGTGGTAAGATTATGAAGAAGGATGTTTTAGCCTTCCTTCCTGAAAATATTGAAAACGAAACAATCAAGTCACCTGCTCAAATCGAGAAAGTAGAAGAAGTTCCAGATAACGTAACTCCTTATGGAGAAATCGAACGCATTCCTATGACTCCTATGCGTAAGGTTATTGCTCAACGTATGGTTGAGTCATACTTGACTGCCCCAACCTTTACGCTTAACTACGATGTTGATATGTCTGAAATGCTTGCACTTCGTAAGAAAGTTCTTGATCCAATCATGGAAGCAACTGGCAAGAAAATTACTGTTACAGACTTGCTTTCACTTGCGGTTGTTAAGACTCTTATGAAACACCCATACATCAATGCGTCATTAACTGAAGATGGTAAGACAATTATCACTCACAACTATGTCAACCTTGCGATGGCTGTTGGAATGGATAATGGTTTGATGACGCCAGTTGTTTATAATGCTGAAAAAATGAGCTTGTCTGAGTTGGTAGTTGCCTTCAAAGATGTTATCGGACGTACTTTGGATGGTAAACTGGCTCCTAGCGAATTGCAAAACTCAACCTTCACCATCAGTAACTTGGGGATGTTTGGTGTTCAATCATTCGGTCCAATCATCAATCAACCTAACTCAGCAATCCTTGGGGTTAGCTCAACAATTGAGAAACCTGTTGTAGTAAATGGTGAAATCGTGATTCGTCCAATTATGAGTCTTGGTTTAACAATTGACCACCGTGTCGTAGATGGTATGGCTGGTGCTAAGTTTATGAAAGACTTGAAAGCTTTAATTGAAAACCCAATCTCAATGTTGGTTTAGAGAATTTATTTTTAGAAATATAGATAAAGGAAGTAAGATATGGCCTTAGAAGTAATTATGCCAAAAGCCGGCGTGGATATGACAGAAGGACAAATCGTCCAATGGAATAAAAAAGTCGGAGAATTTGTAAAAGAAGGAGAAATCCTTTTGGAAATCATGACTGACAAAGTCAGCATGGAATTGGAAGCAGAAGAAGACGGTTACTTGATCGCTATCCTGAAAGGGGACGGCGAGACTGTTCCTGTTACTGAAGTTATCGGTTATCTTGGTGAAGAAGGGGAAAATATCCCAACAGCTGGAGGATCTGCACCAGAAGCTAGCCCAGCACCTGCAGCAAGTGCTTCGAACGATGATGGTAAGAGCGATGATGCTTATGATATCGTTGTTATTGGTGGTGGACCTGCTGGTTATGTTTCTGCCATTAAAGCAGCTCAATTAGGTGGTAAGGTTGCTCTTGTTGAGAAATCTGAACTTGGTGGAACTTGTTTGAACCGTGGATGTATCCCAACTAAGACTTACCTTCACAACGCCGAAATTATCGAGAATATCGGTCATGCAGCAAATCGTGGTATCGTAATTGAAAATCCTAATTTCACAGTTGATATGGAGAAACTTTTAGAAACAAAATCTAAAGTTGTCAATACCCTTGTAGGTGGTGTTGCAGGACTTCTTCGTAGCTATGGAGTTGATGTTCATAAAGGTATCGGTACTATTACTAAAGATAAGAATGTCTTGGTAAATGGTTCTGAATTGCTTGAAACTAAGAAGATTATCCTTGCTGGTGGTTCAAAAGTAAGCAAAATTAACGTTCCTGGTATGGAATCATCTCTTGTGATGACTAGTGATGACATCCTTGAAATGAACGAAGTACCAGAAAGTCTCGTTATCATTGGTGGTGGAGTTGTCGGTATCGAGCTTGGCCAAGCCTTCATGACATTTGGTTCAAAAGTTACTGTTATCGAAATGATGGATCGTATTGTTCCAGCAATGGATGCGGAAGTATCTAAGAACCTTCGCTTGATTCTTGAACGCAAAGGTATGACTATCTTGACAGGTACTAAACTTCAAGAAATCATTGAAGAAGATGGCAAACTCCGTATCAAAGTTGAAGGCAAAGATGATATCATCGCAAATAAAGCACTTCTTTCAATCGGTCGTGTTCCAGACCTTGAAGGAATCGGAGAAGTTGAGTTTGAGTTAGACCGTGGTCGTATCAAGGTTAACGAGTACATGGAAACTTCTGTTCCTGGTATTTATGCACCAGGTGATATCAACGGTACTAAGATGTTGGCACATGCTGCCTTCCGTATGGGTGAAGTTGCTGCTGAAAATGCCCTTAAAGGAAACCACGCTGTTGCCAAATTGAACTTGACTCCTGCAGCTATCTATACACTTCCAGAAGTAGCAGCAGTTGGTTTGACTGAAGAACAAGCTCGTGAGAAATACGATGTCCAAATCGGTAAATTCAACTTTGCCGCAAACGGACGTGCAATTGCATCAGATGCTGCTCAAGGATTTGTTAAAGTCATTGCCGATAAGAAATATGGTGAAATCCTCGGAGTCCACATCATTGGTCCTGCAGCTGCAGAATTGATCAATGAAGCGTCAAGCATCATCGAAATGGAAATCACTGTAGAAGAAATGCTTAAGACAATCCACGGTCACCCAACATACTCTGAAGTTATGTACGAAGCATTTGCTGATGTTCTTGGAATGGCTATCCATTCACCTAAGAAAAAATAAAAATAGATAGACTAGACTGGAATTATTTTCCAGTCTCTATCGTATTAGAAGGTATCTTATGAAATACATTATCAATCATTCAAACGACACTGCTTTTAATATCGCCTTGGAAGAATATGCCTTTAAACACCTTTTGGATGAGGATCAAATCTTCCTTCTTTGGATTAATAAACCATCTATCATTGTCGGTCGTCACCAGAACACTATCGAAGAAATCAATCGTGATTATGTACGCGATAACGGTATTGAAGTAGTCCGTCGGATCAGTGGTGGTGGAGCTGTTTACCATGATTTGAACAACCTTAACTATACCATCATTTCAAAAGAAGATGAAAACAAGGCCTTTGACTTCAAGAGCTTCTCTACTCCGGTAATCAATACCTTGGCTGAACTTGGTGTTAAAGCTGAATTTACAGGTCGTAATGACTTGGAAATCGATGGTAAGAAATTCTGTGGAAATGCGCAAGCCTATATCAACGGACGTATCATGCACCATGGTTGTCTTCTCTTTGACGTGGATTTGTCAGTCCTAGCTAACGCACTTAAAGTGTCTAAAGATAAGTTTGAATCAAAAGGGGTTAAATCAGTCCGTGCTCGAGTAACTAATATTATCGATGAGTTGCCAGAAAAGATCACTGTTGAAGAATTCCGTGATTTACTCTTGGAATACATGAAAAAAGAATACCCTGAGATGACTGAATACGTTTTTTCTGAGAAAGAATTGGCTGAAATCAATCGTATCAAAGAAACTAAGTTTGGAACTTGGGACTGGAACTATGGGAAATCACCTGAATACAATGTCCGTCGTGGAACTAAATTCCCAAGCGGTAAAGTTGAAATCTTTGCGAATGTTATTGAGTCAAAAATTCAAGACATTAAGATTTATGGTGACTTCTTCGGTATCGAAGATGTAGCAGCTGTAGAAGATGTCCTTCGTGGTGTCAAATACGAACGCGAAGACGTTCTTAAAGCCCTAGAAACCATTAACTTAGGCCGTTACTTCGCAGGAATAACTGCAGAAGAAATTGCTGAAGCTGTTGTTGAATAAAAAAAGAAGTTGGTTTTTCCCAGCTTCTTTTTTGCAAGAATTATGTACATAATTTATATTATGTATCTTATAAACTATCCAAGGCATTTTTCTGCTCATCATTAACGATATGTGTATACAAGTCAGTTACTTGTGTGCTTGCATGTCCAAGTTGATGACTTACCAAAACTTGTGATTTGGTTGCATCATATAGACGTGTTGCAAGCGTATGGCGTAGTTTGTGGGGAGTTACGCGGACTTTAAAGTCTTCCGAATACTTGGCCACCATCTTTTCAACACTAGAAGTATCGATACGGTTTGGAACACCTCGATACAAGGTCAGAAAGAGAGCTGTATCAGTCCTTTCTGTCTTATAACGTTTGTCTCGAATAGCAAGATATTGCTCCAGATAAGGCTTAGCAAAGGCGGCTACATTTACCGAATCGCGTTTCCCACCTTTTCGAGTGACGTCAATGACCATCATCTTAAGATTGAGGTCACGAAGGTCTAGGTTAACAGCTTCAGATAAACGGACACCAGATGCCAAGAGAAGGGCGATAATGGCCAAATCACGTTCCTTATTTTTTTTAAACGATGATAGAGCACGATTTGAGAGTTGTTGTGGGTACTCTTGGTCGATATAAGTCAGAAAACCTTCTGTTTCATCACCTAAAAAGAGTTTTTGCTTGATATTCTCAGCCCGTGCAGCCAAGGTTTCTTTCTTTTTCTTGGTAGCAACCTTCTTCATGACATTACGATAGAAATAAGGTTCCCCTTGCTCGTTTTCAACTTCCTCAGTTAAATACTTATAAAGACTAGAAAGAGCTGATAAAGTACGGTTAATGGTTGTTTGGGAGACACCATTTTTAGTTGTATTAGCATTAAGCAAAGGACGTTCACGTAAGTAAAGAATAAAAGATTCCATGTCTTTCTTGGTCATGTTCTCCAGAACATCCAAAGGAATATTTGCCATAGTATCAGCATCCGATATACCAGATTCCAAAACCCAGGTGAAAAATCGATCGTATTCCTTTAAGTATTCGTACAATGTCGTAAAACTGTAGGGAACGGCCAATTTTGATTGGTAGTATTCCAGAACGTACCAGGGCATAACTTGTTTGAGTTTATCAATCCGTTCTAATAAGATCTCGCGTTTCATGTTTTTCTCCAAATATTCTATACTAGTAGTATAGCATAGCTAGTTATATTTTTCAAGAAAATTATAGTTTTTCGGAAAGATGTTATAGAGAATATTTAGGAATGTTCAAATAAGCTATACAATACTAAAAAACGTCTAGATTCGCTAAGTGAATTATTGATCATTAATTTATTGACTTCAAAAATTTCTAAAGCTTCTACAGTTTAAGTTTATTAGAATAAATTATAAAAACTCGATACCATTATTTAGGAATCGAGTTTTGATTCATATGACTCGGTCTATCATTTTAATTACTAATTTTAGACCAACTATATGCGAGACATAACATAAATTATGTAAACTCGTTTTCCTACAACAACAAATCTTTCACTTTTCCAATTTCACTTTTTGGAATTACGAGATGAATCATATCACCTAGATACATCCTTGTAGATCCATTAACTGTCTTACTCTTACCATTATGTACCTGGGTTGTGATGAGCACATTGTGTGGTAAATTGAGTTCATGTACTTGCTTACCAGCTATCTTATCAGAAACTGGGATTTCAATAAGAGTAACTTCACCATCGTCACTTGCGGTTTCTGGTAACATTTTCTCCAGCATGGCTTCATAGACAGGCGCCCCTTTGAGCAGATCCATAACAATATAGGCAACTAGGGTCACCATACCTAAAGGCATGAGATTTCGGATATCACCGACCATCTCAGTTACAAGAATCATAGCTGTCAAAGGTGCTTTTGAGATAGCCCCAAAATACCCGCTCATTCCAAGAATCACAAAGATAGGGAATTGCTGCTGTGTAACGAGGCCAAGATTGACACAAATAACACCTACCAGGGCACCAAGTAAGGATCCTAAAGCTAAAATTGGCAAGAAAATACCACCTGGCAGTCCACTACCATAACTGATCATACTCCAGATAAAGCGAATGATGAAGTAAATTAAGAGAATTTGGAAGCTAAAATCCTGTTCTGTTAAGGATAAGACAACCTGATTGCCTCCACCAAGTATCTGTGGCAGGAAAATTCCTACTGGAATGATAAGAAGAAAGGCTAGAATAGGATAATAGGCCTTATCCAGATGAATCTTTTGACCAATCCAATCATATACTTTTCCAACGTTAAGAACGGCTTGCTCATATAGATATCCAGAAACTCCAAGAAAAATCCCCATAACCAGATAAATCCAATATTGGCTCAAGTTCATGAGAGGGATATTGTCCGGCATATCAAGTACAGGTGTTAAGCCAAAGATGAGAAGGGAAACAAAGTTTGCTACTAGACTAGCAGCCAAGGTAGAAACCCAAAAGAATCGTGAAAAATGGTGATAGACTTCTTCTACTACAAATAATAACCCCGCAATCGGTGCATTAAAGGCTGCAGCAAGTCCAGCAGCAGCTCCACTAGCAATCAAAGAACGCTCCTCAACAGGGCTAGACTTGAGCCATTTAGCAATTCCTTTTCCTCCAGCGGCACCTAGCTGAATACTGGGACCTTCACGACCGAGCATAAGCCCACTCGCAATGGCCAAAATACCTAGAATGTATTTCTTCCAGAGGATACTCCACCAATTGAGAGACATGAGACCTTTTAACTCCGCTTCAACTTGAGGAATACCAGAACCTTTGATATCTTTTTCTGAACGTGTTAATTTGGCGCTAAGTAAGCAAATGAGGATATAAAACAATAAAATGATCAATAGATTCCGTATCAGATTCTCTTGGTCTTGATAAAATCCTTGAACGATATGAAAGCCTTTTTCGATCAAAAATCGAAATGATCCTACAATAAGTCCTACGACTAATCCAACAATAATACCTCGCCCTACTTGAGCTAAGATCGTACTGGACGCGAAGGCAAATTCTTTCTTGGAACTAAGTATTTCCTTCTGTTCCTCCATAATTCTCTCCTTTAATTATCTTTTACTAGTTTCTGGAACGATCGTTTTAATCGGTTCAAAACTGGTGCGATGAATAGGTGTGACACCGTGCTTTTCAATTCCTTCTAGATGCTTAGCAGTTCCATAGCCAGCATTTTGAGCAAAATCATAGCCTGGAAATTCTTGGTCATAGTTAGCCATGATCTTATCTCTGGTAACTTTAGCTATAATCGATGCTGCTGCAATAGATAAGGAGTTGGCATCTCCTTTGATGATGGATGTCTGAGAAATCGGCAAGTCCAACTTCATAGCATCAATCAAGAGGTGCTCTGGTTGAGGCTCAAGCTGATAAATAGCTTCTTTCATGGCTAGTTTCGTCGCTTCGTAGATATTGACTTGATCAATGACTTGATTGTCCATAATCCCAATACCGATTGCTAGGGCATTATCTTTGACAGCCTGAAAAATCTCCTCGTGTTTTTTCTTAGGAATCTTCTTACTGTCATTTAAGCCTTTAATCTTACAATTTTGGGGAAGAATGACTGCTGCAGCAACAACAGGTCCAGCTAAAGGACCACGTCCAACTTCATCTACACCTGCAATTAAGCTAATCCCTTGTGCATAAAGCTCTTTTTCGTAAGCTAACATGCCTTCTAAGCGCAGATTTTCATCAATTTCAGCTTGAAGGGCTTTTTTCCGCTTTTGAATTTCTTTTTGGACACCTGAACGAGAATCTTTTTCGAATTCCTTAAACAAGGGACTTTCAAGTTCAGTTATCTTTGCTAATTCTTCTTTTATTTCTTTAATCGTTGCCATTGAGGTCTTCCAATGTATCTAATGTATAGTTACCTAGTTTTCCATCACGAACTTCTTTGACGAAGAGATTGTAAAAGCGATCATAATCATCACGGAAACCAAGGATACGAGTCATGTCCATGATAATTTCAGGAGCTTCATCGTCCAGATTCATTTGTTTAAAACGTTCTTGAAGCTTATCAGGGTAATGTGTTTTAAAGTAATTAAGCCCGAAGATCGTCACTTCATCCATTGGAAGCAATTGATCCTTGATCGCTCCGGTAAGAGCAAGTTTAAGGGCGACAGTTTCATCTTCAAATTTTGGCCAGAGAATCCCTGGAGTATCCAATATTTCCAAATCCTTATTTGTTTTGAGCCATTGTTGGCCTTTTGTCACACCTGGCTTGTTACCAACTACAGCAATTTTCTTACCTGCCAAACGGTTCATCAGGGTTGATTTACCAGCGTTTGGAATCCCGATTATCATGGTACGTAAGGTTTCGATTTGAATCCCACGTTCCTTTTGACGAGCGATTTTATCTGCCATGAGTTTCTTGGCGGCATCTGTAACGACTTTAACTGTAATTTGCTCTTTAGAATTGATTGCCAGTGTTTGAATGCCTTGTGATTCAAAATGCTGACGCCATTCTTTTGTTAATACTGGGTCTGCAAGATCTGCCTTGTTCAAAATCAATAGTCTTGGTTTATCTCCGATGATTTTAGTCAGCATCGGATTTTGACTTGACAAGGGTAAACGTGCATCAACTAAAACTGTCACAAAATCAACAAATTTTAAATTTTCCTGGACCTGACGACGCGCTTTAGACATATGCCCAGGAAACCATTGAATAGTTGCCATAATGTAAAATTCCTTTCTCAGTTTGGATTTTATCTATTTTTTTATTTTCTCGAGTAAGCAATAGATAGCTTTTTTTCTAAAAATAAATCACTAACCTTTATTATATCATGATTTCTCCTATTTGACTCTCTATTCAGTCTATTGGTTTTTTTATTCCTTCCTCTAAAACGATTGAAAAATAATAGTGTTCACCATGATTTTTTACATAATGCTTTATATACTTTTCTGTTTGAGGAATGGATTTGCTACAATCGCTAGTTGGATCTTGTTTCTCATAATGCCAATTGTCATAAGTATGTGTCAATTGAGCATTTTTGTAGCAAAACACATCTCCACCTAATATGGTCAGATTATTCGCTTGGACAATAGCAAGTAAGTCTGTTATAACTGAGTAGCTATAAGCGTATGCATTAATCCCTAAGTGGTTTAGATTTATTGTATATGTTCAAAATTCAATTTCATAAAAGAAATTCCTCGATTTTCTCTTGATATGCAAAATCGATAACCACTTTGCAGTCGTTATCGATTGTAATGATTTTTAATCTTTTTCACCAAGCTGACTGTTGATTCTCATCATGATACTTGCGATTTTTTCTCCCCAGTATGGATCTGATGCATAAAGAACATTCATCCCTGACGCTTTATTTCCAAGGTAAGTTTTACCTTCGTTATAATAATTCTCACGAATCCATTTAGCTGCACCTAAGATACCCTTATCGACATTGTCAAAGCTTTTAGCTGAGTCATATGGCGATGTGTCATAGGCAGCGATACCAAAGAAGTTATTCTTATCCTTGGCAATCTGACTTCGTCCCCACGAACTTTCTAAAGCACTATGGGCAATCAGATAGAGGGCATTGATTTTATATCGTTCTTCTGCTTCTTTAAAGATTGCTCCCTTTCCAGCTAAGCGACTTCCTTGAATATTCATGATAGAGAAAATTTTATCCAACTCTGCTGCTGTATAATTAGTTGGTTTGCTTAAATCTCTAAATAAGAAAGGATTTTCAACTGTAAAGTTGTCAAAGTTAATACCATCAGCTGAATAATACTTTTTACCAATGGTCATAGCCGAACTATGAGGGGCTACACGGATACTTGCGTATGGAGAAAGTTCATGATATAGGAATCTTCCGTCAGTAGTATAATGAGGAATAAATTCGCTTCCTTCATCAACTAAAGTCAAATCGCTTTGATTCATATAACCAGATAATCCTGAAATTGAAACAGCTAGGCGATTACCCTTGGTTTTAGAGCTATCATAGTTCACAATACTTCCCTGATTGACATAACTCAAAATATCTCCTGATTCGCTATAAATATAGGCTGTGATTGGTTTAACCTTAAAATATTTTGGACTTTGAATCCACTTTCCATCACTCTGGAAGAAGTACTCTTTATTTTTGATATTAAAACCACCAGTAACATAACTTCCATCTTCTTTGAGGTAATACCAAGCATCATAGTCCTTATCAAAAATCCATTCATTCTTAGCCATATAGCCACCAGATTTTAGATAGTAAGAGCCTACCCATTGGTTTTGAGCGTAGCTACCATCCGACTTGAGGTAGAACCAGCTATCGTATTTCTTATCAAATACCCATTCATTTTCAGCCATGGTTCCACTATCCTTGAGATAGTAGTTATCTTTCCAATGGTTACTTAACATGACTCCATCTTTATTAAAATAGTACCATGAACTGCTGATTTTCTCCCACTTGTCGCGAATAATTTTTCCGGATACTGTAGCATAATACCACTTATCTTCGATTTTCACCCAGGCATTTTCCGCCATAGCACCACTACTTTTAAGAAGATAATCATTATAAATAGCATTGCTTAACATTGTGCCTGATTCACCAAATCGATACCAAACCCCAGCTATCTTTTTCCAAGTATTACGAGTAATTTTCCCATCTTCATTGGCATAGTACCATTTATCACCAATTTTTACCCAAGCATTTTCTGCCATAGCACCATTACTCTTGATAAGATAATCGTTGTAAATGGTCTGACTTAACATGATACCTTTATCATCAAATCGATACCAAACCCCAGCTATCTTTTTCCAAGTATTACGAGTAACTTTCCCGTCTTCAGTGGCATAATACCATTGGTCGTCAATTTTCACCCAAGAAGATTCTGCTAAGGCACCGCTATTATTCAAAATATAATCATTAAAGAAAGTGTTACTAAGCATGATGCCTTCTTGATTGAAATAGTACCAAATACCAGCTATTTTTTTCCAATTCGAAACTGGTTGATTATTCTCATAATAACGCCATTGGTTATTTTCTTTTTTCCAACCTTCTTTGTTAACCACTTCTGTCGAAGACTGCTCCTTGGAGATAGTAGTTTCTTGCTTTTGGGAAGCTTTAGAATCCACTGTTTCTGACTTGTTTTGAGGTTGGTTCAGATTGTCATTTCCTGCTTGGCTTCCTGTAGCCTTTTCAGAAGTTTGAACTTTATTGGTAGCTTGAGATTCCTCTGCGTATACAGTCGTTTTCGCAACACATGCCATAGAGAGTGCAACCGTACTTGCTAGCAATACTTTTTTCATTCTTTTCTCCTAATAAATACCAAGTTTGGGATTTGTTTTTCTTAAATATTGTATTAAAAACGCTAATTATCCATTTTATTATACAATATTATTTTAAATACGAAAGTATTATTTAAAATTAGAAAGAAACTTGTAATATTTCTACAATATTTTAGAAATAAAAGGCGATAAAAAGTAGTCGAACATAAGCTGAACGACTACTTTTTTATAACATTATGCCTGCCCATAGACTTCTTTGCGTTTCGTTTTAGTTACTTTGCTAGTACTCTTCCAAAGGTTTGGATTGATGAAGATAGTAATGATTGCTAGTATTGCAAAACCAATCCCAACATACCAGTAGGGTGTATCCAAGGTTGTAGAGCGTCCTGAAAGATTGACAATTCCTCGGAAAAGTGTACCCGCTGTAATAATCGCTACTGCCGAATTCCATAGATTTAGACTAATACGAGAGAAATGAGGGAGAACCTTGAGAAAGATTGCTAGTAGAATTCCCCCTACAAGAGGTGCTGCAAATAAATAGTGCATATGAACAGAAGTTTCTCCAAAACTAAAAGCTTCATAAATTCTAGAAAATGCAAAGAAGAAAATAGTGATTAGTGTATAAGAAATGACTGTTTTTTTTAACCGTTTTTTGCCAAGATTAGTAACCGATGTAGACAATGTCACTCACCGCCCTTTCTGAAATTTTGTTTCCACCAGTCGTTGGTTTATTGATAACCTGACCGTTGAAGTAAAGTGTAGATGATCCACCACCATCAAGATTGTAGGCAGTCTTTGCACCATAAGATTTCATGACCTCAGCTAGCTGATAAAGAGAGAGTCCTTCACTTTCTGATGTACGTCCGTCTGAAACAACGATGATATAGTGATTTTCATCGATCATACCAATCGCTGAACGAGGATTTGATGCCATGGCCTGTCCTACTTCTGTATTGGTATCAACTGCAATTTCACCATTTTCGACCAAGGCTGGTCCAAAAGCCAAGAGATTGACGACACCGTCATTAACTAGTTGCTCAGCTGAGATCTGATCTTCGTAAATAACCTTGAAAGAGCCGTCTTTATAAATAGCTAGGTCGCCATTACTAGAATCTTCACGAACAGTATCACGATAAACTACTCCATTACGGATAACATAACCTGTTGAGTTAGCACCATAGTAGTCCCCGTTTACCGCTAAAATGGCATTGTTGTCAGCTGCGGTTACAGAGGTTTTAGCAGTTACGTTAGTTCCATAGGCATTTTGAGCAAAGGCAGTTTTCAGATAATCTGATGAGCTCAGAGTAATAT
Organism: Streptococcus sp. HMSC034E03; assembly: GCF_001811505.1. Lineage (GTDB taxonomy): Bacteria > Bacillota > Bacilli > Lactobacillales > Streptococcaceae > Streptococcus. The sequence goes on along the minus strand of NZ_KV804969.1, from coordinate 40,607 downwards.
CAGCAACGTAGACTTGTGTATTATTGACCGTCGTTTCAGACAAATTGACGGAAATATTGTCATCTTTATAACTAGAGTCAGTGACAGTAGCTGTCTTAGCAGCTTGACTTGCTGCTGCAGCATTGGAACTTGTGCTAGTTGTAGCGACTGTTGATATTGTCTCAGCGAGGACAAAGGTCTTTAGCATTGAGTAACTAAAGGATCCTGTCAAGAGTAGGCCAAGAACTGAGGCGTAAGCATAGCGTTTCTTTAAAAATTTCATAATACAGTTGATGTCCTTTCCTTAAAGATGAATTTCTTCTGCACTGTCCAAGAGACAGCGAAGAGAAGGATGCCGACGATAACTTTGGCAATCAGAAGGTTGATTCCGAAGACTGTAAAGAAGAGACGAATCAGTAGCGTGTCTAAGACAAAGAGTCCGACTGCTAGACCAAAGTACCCCATCCCTGTTTTTACAAGGCTATCGTCATTTTTAAATACTAGTTTTTTATTTGTAGAATAGTTAAAAATTGAGCTAGTTACACGAGCTACTCCGTTTGCTAGAAAAATTCGTAGACTCGTCGGAACTGTCGGCAAAATCAAGATTGCTAGGGCGTAAACGACATAGTCTACAACAAAGCTACTGAGAGATGATAAGGCAAATTTAAAGATATTTTTATAAATCATGAGCCCGTCTTGGATTGGGCGGAAGTGTGAAGCCTCATTATCATTGATATAGACAGTTTCAATAGGCACTTCTAGAATCTCGTATTCTTTCGTTGCTTCGAGCAACATATTCATTTCATATTCATAACGTTGGCCTTCTATTTTTAACATAAAAGGAATCAAGTTTGTCGTAAAAGCACGAAGACCTGTCTGCGTATCTGTTACTCCTACTCCTGTTTGAAGTTTAAAGAGAGCTTTGGTTAAGCTGTTACCAAAACGGCTACGAAGGGGAACTTTTCCAGAAAAGGCACGTACACCCAAGATTAGCTTGTTTGGATTTTCGGAAGCTTTATTAGCCGTGCGGAAAATATCCCATACCTTGTGCTGTCCATCCGCATCTGCTGTGACAACCGTACCATAAATGTTTTGTTCTTGGATATAAGTAAAGGCTGTTTTTAGAGCCTGCCCTTTACCTTGGTTCACTTGGTGACGAATGACAGTAGCAAATTGTTTTGCTTTATCAAAGATTTTTTGGCACTCTGATGAACTGCCGTCGTCTATGACTAAGATATGAAAATCACTCTTTTCGTGAATTTTTTCGATGAGTTTGATAAGGTTATTATCTGGTTGATAAGCTGGAATGACTATGTAGTTCATATCGATACCTCTTTCTTTGATGATGGTATAACTATACAGAAAATCGCTTAAAGATACCTTATATCAGTTTTCTTTAAGAAAAAGTTTAAAAAACTTTAAGCTTAAAAAAGGACTTATCACTCAATAAGATATTTAGTTTGAATTTTCAGATAAAAATAAATATACAAAAATCCTCAAATAGCGACTGTATTTGAGGATGATTCTTATCATACAATGAGAGTACTTAGTCTATTTTCTCTCTTAACTTTTCAACAAAGAGATAGGCTGCGGGGCAGGTTAGAGTATTTTTAATAGTAAGATTATTGATTTGGTAAATCTTCTTACGGTCAGTATGTGGAAATTCACGACAGGCTTTGGGACGAACGTCGTAGATGGAACAGAGATTATCGCCTCCTAAAAATGGACAGGGCATAGATTTGAAAACCTTATCTCCATCTTCATCTACTTGCAAAAACTCAGCTTCAAAGGCTGGCAATTTCATTTTAAAATACTTGGCAATACGTGTGATATCTGCTTCTTTAAAGTCTGGACCAAGACTCTTGCAGCAGTTAGCACAGGCTGTACAATCAATTTCAGTAAAAACTTCTTGATGGATTTCAAGCGCAATTTTATCTAAATTTTTAGGAGCTTTCTTTTTTAAATTTCCTAAAAATTTACGATGCTCTTTTTGTTTTTGTATGGCTAGTTGGTGATAATATTCGATATCGATTTCTTTTGACATAGTTTCTTTCTATTTTTTTAATGTTGATACAAATATTTTGAGATTTATACATAAAATAAATTATGTGAAATTACTTTGAGACATAATTTTAACAATAATGAGTCTCTCTTTTCAGGACGTTTTTAACGATAGCTTTCCTCGTTATACTATCATTCTTTCTAAAAAAGGTTTGATGCAGTTGGTTAAAATGCCTTCTATCCAAGATTTTTGAGCGGACGATAGGTTCTCTGCATTTAAAGACTCCTTTAAAAAATCACTTACTTTGTCGGGTGCTATTTCAAACTCAAAAGCCTTCATTTTGTAGAAAAAATCAAATAGATTATTAGATAGGTATTCTCTTGAAAATGGGATTTCTCCAGTTTTTCGATACATGGTTAAAAGCCGAGAAAAGCGAGCTTTTTCTTCTGGAATATCTTGAAAATAAGAGTTTAACAACCATACTTGCTTTTGTTTTCTTTCAAGGGGATCTTGACTAGCAATGCGTTGATCCTTTTCGAGTTCTCTTTGGTACTGTTTTGATTTTATAGAACGTTCTGTCCGATTTTTACCGAAGAGAATCTTTTCCCACTGGCGTTCTTCTAGAGTCAGCGTTTCGCTCAGTCCAAAGTAATCTTGATAGGCACGTTCAGCTGGTCCCATTGCTAGAACCAGGTTATCCGCATATTGTTTTGCAATCTTGTCTCGCTTCTTTCGTTCCTTTTCAGCTTTGATGCGAAGTTCTTGCTCATAGTCAATTTTTTCTTTTCCTAGTTTAACTAGGTAGAGTTGATCGTCAGATTTTCCAAGTAGAAAGGGTTTGATAAATTTCTCAAGGACTTCTTCCATACGAGCTTTCTTCAAAGGCTCTGCCTTAGTCCAACTTCCACCTTGAAATACCTCCAAAAAGAGGTGATAATCCTTTTCTGGTGAGAATTGATTACCTCGATTTGACTTAAAAGCTCCCTTTTTCCATAGCCAGTTGATCAGTCGCTCATCAAAATCTGTTTTATTAACTCGAATGGCTTCTTTTTTCTGGGCCTTTCTGGTTAGATTTTCAAGCTTTCTGAGAAGTTTTTCTTCCTCTTCTAGCTGTTGATCTAGGCTAATTCTTTGGAAATGACGCACACAGTCACTCCCAATGGGAAAGAGACGTTTGCCAGTAACTCCGTTAAATAGTTCATAAGCATACTTAATAGCATTACCGCAGACACAATTGCTTCGACCGATTCCATTAAAAATCAAGGAAACTTCACTCCATTCTTTGGTAGCTTGTTCCCAAGTATCGGCTTTAGATGCCTCTAAAACTGCATCATATAAGGTTTTTCTAACAGGAATGGACATGATGTCTCCTTTCTTTTTAGAGTTTAACGACTTCTACTTGGTCTTTACCAAGTAGAATCAAATATTTTTCAACGGTTTCTATCTGATAAGAGCGAGATAGAGCCTCTGCATAAAGATCTAGTTGACCACGATAACGCTCAATCAGTTGACTAGCATCATCGTATCGATCTGTCTTGTAGTCAAAGAGAATAATCTTATCTTCATAGACAAGATAACCATCTAAGATTCCACGGACAACAAAATCTTCCTGACTCTTATCGTCTCGTTTTAACATTGAAAAAGGTTGTTCTCGATAAAGTTTATCTTGGTTTGCAAGAATCTCTTGACCAAGAGTTGTATCAAAGAAGGATAAAATTTTTCCTAGATTGATTTTGGATTTGACATCCGAGCTTACTTGAACTTGCTCCAAGGCCTCTGTTAAAGTCTCTAAAGTGGGTTTCTTAGCTAGATTAATTCTCTGCATGAGTTCATGGGTAGCACTACCAATCTCAGCACCAGTAACTTTCTTAGTTTTAGAGAAATCAGGAAGCTTGAATTGAACCGTACTTTCTTTTAGTTGACTTTGACCAGCAACTACGACTCCTTCCATATCCATGACAGGCTCATAGAATTTTTTAAGCTGACTTGGGGTTTGTACACTTTTAAGATTGATTGCTGCACGGTGGATTTCGTTATATACTTCCACTTCTTTTAGCATTTCCAACGCATTTTTGATGGTTTCTGACTGGCGATTATCTGCTTGGGATTGGTCTTGGAGCTGGCTTTTATTTTCCAATTCTCCGATAGCTTCTTTGGTTAGGTCTTCTTCACCTTCAAAGCGCACAGTGAAATGCAAATCCTCCTTAGAAAATGCTTGATAAATGGCCCAAATCCAATCTTGGAAATTAGTAGCGTCTAATCTAGTTTCTCGAGTCAAAAGACCTTGCCCATTTGTCGGATATTCTTTTGCTTCTAATTTTTCACGAGATCCTTTTCCAACTAAATATAATTTTTTCTCAGCACGTGTCATGGCTACATAAAGTAAACGCATGAGTTCAGAATAACTTGCTAACTGAAGTTCTTCTTCGTTTTGCGTATAGGTCAAGCTAGGGATAGATAATTTAATCGTAGATGGAACGTATTCCTCTTTGGCATCTGTAGCAACTCTAGCAACATACTTGAGACCAAGGCCATTTCTTCGACTTAGGATGACCTCAGACATAGAATCTTGCTTGTTGAATTGCTGATCAATGTTGAGGATAAAGACATAAGGAAACTCAAGGCCCTTACTTTTATGAATACTCATAAGTTCTACAGCATCCTTAGGTGGTGCTACAGCCACATTGGCAAGATCATGTTGGGCTTCCAAGACCTGATCTATCATTCGAATAAAGCGAGATAATCCCTTGAAATTACTCTTTTCAAACTGATCTGCTCTTAAAGCAAGGGCATAGAGATTTGCCTGTCTAGCTTGACCATTTGGCAAAGCACCGACATAGTCATAGTAAAAACGGTCGCTATAGATTTTCCAAATGAGACCATAAAGTGAGTGCGTTTTAGAATACAAACGCCAAGACTGGACAGTTTCCATGAAGAAGTTTAGTTTCTTTTGTAATTCAGCTTTGATTAAATCCTTTTGAAGACCAATTTTCTTCTGAGCATTGACTAGTTTCTCATAAAAGTTTTCTTGAACCTTATCCTCGGATTTTTGGAGAGCTAGACGAGCTAATTCATCCTCATCAAAGCTAAACATTGGAGACTTCATTAGAGCAACCAAAGCAAAGTCTTGAAGAGGGTTGTGGATGACACGAAGAGTATCCAACATCACCTGGACTTCTAGGGATTGCAAATAGTTTGATTGTGCGCCATCTGTCTTAACTGGAATACCATATTCAGACAAGGCAAGTAAAACCTGATCATTGCGACTTCTGCTAGCAGTTAAGAGAGCAATATCCTTGAAAGAGACACCTTTATCATTGTGGAGATGCAGTATCTCCTTAAGCACCATGCGCATCTCACCAGTCAGTTTATTGCTTGTGAGTTCTTCGTCGTCATCAGAATCGCTATCATCCTTATCATATAAGAGAACTTCTGCCTTGTTTTCAGGATTTGCTTGAATATCAGTATTCCCAAAAACAAGTTGATGCATACCGTCATAAGATATCTCTCCTACTTCCTCGTCCATGAGATGTTTAAAGACATCATTCGTAGCATCTAGAACTTCTGAACTGCTCCGAAAATTTTCTTTAAGTAGAATTAATTGACCTTCTTTGTCATCTTGAGCAAATCTATGAAATTTTTCGTTGAAGATTTGGGGATCTGCCTGTCTAAAACGATAAATAGACTGCTTAATATCTCCTACCATAAAACGATTATGGCCGTTTGAGAGGAGTTCCAACATTCTTTCCTGGATATGGTTGGTATCTTGGTACTCATCAACCATGACTTCATGGAAGCGTTCCTGATACTCTTGACGAACCTGTGGGAAGTTTTCCAAAATCTCAATGGTATAGTGGCTAATATCAGCAAATTCGAAAGCATTTTCTTCGCGTTTTCGTTGTCGATAGGCATCAACAAAATCCCTCATGAACACTTGGAATGTCTTTGCCAAGTCCCAGGACTCTTGATGATAATCTTCTTGGAATTTTAGTAAAGTGATTTGATCATTGAGCGCAATCAATTTTTCAAATTTTGCTTTTCTCTCTTGGTTGTAGGTTTCTTTCAAGTCTTGCAGTTTGGCCTTACGACTGGCATTTGTAAGAGCACGACCTCCCTTATCCTTCGAAATACTAACAACTTGGTCTAAAACTTCTTGGTATTGATTAAAAGTTGATTCGTTGGTTAAAGCTCCGATTTCATCAAGAACTTGTTGGACAGATTCTAAATAAGCTGCTTTACCAAATTCCTTGGCATCATTATCCAAATGGTAACGGAAAAAGCTTTCTAAATCCCAGAGCTTCTCCTTTATATCGTCTACAAGGTTTTCTTTAGCAACTGTAAAATCAGCCTTTTCAAAACCTTTTAGGAAAGATTCCTCTAGCCAAGCCTGAGGATTGCTAGTGGACTGCAAAAAGTCATAAATCATATAGACCTGTTTACGCAGTCCACGCGCGTCTTTGCTTCTACCTGCAAAGTTCTTGACCAATCGACTAAAATTATCTTTATCCTTGCCTTGGTAGTGATGTTCAAAAACTTGTCGAAAAACCTCATTTTTTAAGAGAAGTTGCTCACTTTCATTCTGAAGAATACGAAAATTTGGAGAGAGGTCAAGGAGATAACCATGCTTGGTCAGGAATTTCTGGGTAAAAGAGTCCATGGTTCCAATCGCGGCGTTGGGTAAATCAGCTAATTGTCTGCCGAGGTGTTTTTTTAGTTCAAGATCTTGCGTTTCTTGAATTTGTTGGCTAATTTTCTTTTCCAAGCGTTCTTTTAACTCGGTTGCTGCCTTGACTGTAAAGGTTGAGATAAAGAGTTGGCGAATCTCAACACCACGTGCTAGTTGGTCAAGAATTCGTTCAGCCATGACAAAGGTTTTCCCTGAACCAGCTGAAGCTGAGACCAGAATATTTTGACCAGAGCTATAAATAGCTTGAATTTGTTCAGCTGTTTTCTTAGGTTTCTTGTTAGACTGAGCTTCTGCTACTTGCAAGGCTGTAATCTCTTCTTGAGATAAAAATTTCATCGCTCCAACTCCTCTCTGATTTTATTAAACCAAGCTTCCTTGGCATTGCTCTTGGCAACTTTCTCTAAAAATCTCGCTTGACCTAAATGATAATTGGCTTCGAAACCTGTAATAGCTTGATATTGTTGAACATAGGGTGCAATGCTTCTACCGTTTTCTGTATAAGGGTTGATCGCAAATTCACCAGATAAAATCTTCTCTGCCGCTTTTTTGTAGAGAAGGGCATTATAGTCTAACAATAACTGGAATTCCTCATCTGACAACTGATAAGTTTTATTTTTATTGTAAAACTCTCCAAGGTTTTTTATCTCTTTTTCAAGAAAGAGGCCTTGGTATTTCATAGTCTTATTCGTTTCTGCTAAAGCCTTTGAAAGAGTTTTAACAGATTGTAAGGACTGAACTGGCTCAGCCATCTCTAAATACATAGCACCAAAGAAATCGGTATTTCCTTCTTTCTTAAGAGCAGCTAGATAGGTTGGTAATTGTGAATTAAGGCCGTTATAGAAGAGAGGAAACTTAAACTGAGTCAAAGAAGACTTATAATCTACAATACCTATAGCTCCATCTGATTTTAGACGGTCAATGCGGTCAACCTTACCACGAATATAGACATTACGACCATTATCTAGCTGAATAAAGGCTTGTTCCTTGCCACCAAAAACGGCTTCTTCCTGAATGGTTTCAATTTCAGTATTATGACGAAGAATGTGGCCAGTTGCACGCGCTACATCCAAAAGAACTTCCTTGGTTAATTGGGCTTCTAAACTTTCTTGATAAATCGCTTGAAACTCACGTTCTTGACTGGTTTCAGAGATTGCTTGTTCTAAACGATGATCAAAGGATTCATCACTCGGAAGTTTCAATACACGTTCAAAGATCCGATGCAAGAAATTGCCATGACTTCGTGCATCAGGTCGCAGTCGCAATTCTTCCTGCAAGCCTAAGACATAACGAAGGTAATAGCTGTATTCATTACGATAAAACTCTGTTAATCCAGAAGTTGATAGATAAAAATCTTGCTCTTGAGGATACAAGGCTTCCAAAGTTTCAGTAGCTAAGGTCTTACTTTTTGGACTTGTCGGTAGGACAGGATTATCAAGACCTTGATCTTCTAATTTTCTCCCCATAACACGAGCTAGAATCTTAATAAAGGTCAAGTCCTGCTCACTTGTCTCCGACTCACCTTGCTGGTGATAAGCAACAAGACTAGACAAAAGACTGTGATAAGAACCAATATCATCCTTTGATAGGTTTCTTCGATCGATTTTCTTTTCTATCTTGGTAAAATCAAAATCCTGCAATTCTTTCAGATAAATTGACTCTTTACTCTCGTTTTCATTGAGTAAACTTGGTGCTGATAATACCAATTGCTTCTTGGCAGAATTGACCAAAGAAAGCATGGTATAGCGATTCTTCTTGAGGTTCTCTTGACTTGCAATCAGTAATTGTGAACCTTCTTGAGTTGCCTGGTTTAGTACTTCTCTTTCTTCATCGCTCAACAAACTGGTGTTTTGAGCAATTTTTGGCAAGTGATCTTGAGTTAATCCAAGTGCATAGATGTAATCAGATGTCAAGGGTGCAATCAAATCATAACTCTGCACCAGGACAGTATCGACTGTTGCTGGGATTGTACGATAATTGGACAAGGACATACCTGAATGAAGAAGTGCCATGAAATCATCTAAAGTAACCTGAGAACCGTCAAATACGGTTGCGAACTGCTCCATTACGTGGCAAAATGCTTTCCAGACCTCCTCTTGCCTTTCTTGCTCTGCTACTTCCATCGTTGCAGATAAGGTTTGTAACTGCTTGGTCAAATGAGCTTCCTTCAAAAAGTTATTCCATTTTGCAAGAATATTTTCAGCTTTTTGCTTGCGACTGGTAAGTAATTTTTCTAAAGAGCTAATGATACGAAGTCGAAGTTCATTTAATTTTTCTAGATCAAATTTCCCATGATGATTTTTTGTGAATTCTTGTTTAAAACTAGAAAGACCATCAATACCTAGATAACGAATATATTGTTCAAAGCTATCAATTTCCCCTTGGTTAAGGTCAGTATACAAGCCAGTGCGTAAGAGATTAATCAAATCTTCTTGACGGAAATTGTATCGTTTCAAACGCCCGATGGATTCTACGAATTGAGTTAGAGGATGATGAGCCATGGAATCACTCTTGCCCAGATAAAAAGGAATCTGATATTGATTAAAAATTGTCTGCAAGGATAGTTTATAGGACTCTACGTCACCAAGTAGGATTCGAAAATTTTTGTAGCTAAGTTTTGGCTCTTGGTACAATTTCTGACGAATACTACGAGCAACTAACTCCAACTCTTCTTTTTGTGTCAGACAAGACCAGATTTGCAAGTCCTTTCTATCTTCGTCATTCACATCTAAACTAATTTCAGAATAATCATAAGCACTTTCGAGAAGTTTTGAGGCTTTGGCAAAGGCATCAAGTTTCTCATGTTCTTGACAAGTATTTTCTGCCTTAGTCTGATATTTAAAGGCCAAATGTCTCAAAAACTCAACACTGGCTTGATAGAGATCCCCTTCAGTAAACGGACTTGTATAAGCTTTTTTAGTCGCATAAGCCCCGATAACAATTTCAACACCCTTACGATAAAGTAGATCCACTAGGTGTTCTTCTTCTGCAGAAAATCGGGTAAAACCATCAATGACTAGGGCAATCTGACTAAAATCACTACTTACCTTGTTTTCTTCGATAGCATCAATCAGATAGGATAATGGACTCCCCTGTGAAACTTGACCTTGATTTAAATACGCTGTTACCTTTTCAAAAATTAAGAGTAAATCAGATCGTTTATCAGCATCTGTCAAACTTTCCAAGTCCAAAAAACTCATCTTTGCAGTTGAAATTTCATGATAAATCTCAATAAGTTGCTGGATGAATTGCGGATCTTGTTTAATAGCCCCATAAACACGTAAATCCTTACCATCTATCTCAGATAGACATTTATAGAAAGCCATACCAAGACCAATATCATCGAGACTTGTTCTCTCAGGAATATCATTTAAAACCAGATAACGAGCCATTTGAGTGAAGCGCGTGACTATGATAGCAAAAGAAGCCTGCTGACTCAAGCACTCCAGCACGGCACGTTCCTTTTCAAAAGAAAGAGAGTTAGGGGCGATATAAAAGACTCGTTTGCCTTGGGCAACCAGTCCTTGAGCCTCCTTAGTTAGGATTTCTGTCAAAGAAGTCCGAATATCGGTATAAAGTAGTTTCATCTCTGCCTCGTTTGTTTTTTCATTACCTTTTATTATAACATTTTTTAGGTCAAAACAGATTGATATAAAGCCCTTATTTTAACCTGTCCCGTATTAAAAAAGTCGGAATAAAATCCGACTTTTTAATATTTACCTAGCAGAAAATACGAGCATCCATAATTCCAAAAATGCTGTAATGTTGATCATGATATGAAGCAAAATGGGATAATAGAGAGAATGAGTTTTTCGGTAGAGGAATGCACAAATTGCTCCTCCACTTGCATAGGTGAAAAAGGCGAGTGGTGTTAAACCTGAACTGACATGCACATAGCCAAAGACACAGGCTGATAGCAAAACATCTCCATACCATGGTGAATCTTTCAGAAATGTATTCATCAGAACTCCTCGATATACCAATTCTTCTGTAATTGGTCCTAGCAGACAAACAATAAGTAAAAGATAAGGTAACTCTTGTCGCCCTGTCATCTCAGTCAATTCATTTAAAGCGATTTGATTGGACGTTGCTGGGGTTAAAAAGGACAATGCAATATCTAAAAGATAATTGGCACCATAAGCAAGAAGCAAATAAACTGGATATCTCCGTTTCCACTTCAACTCAAGAATTCTTCTACCTTCGAATACTAGTAAATAAAGAATAGCTATAAAAGTAACGATGAGCTCTAAAAAAGCAAGAATCAAAAAATACTCTCGACTAGCAACTACAAATCTAGCTGTAAAATGATTAAAAATCCACCAAAACCATGTCTTCCTATAAATAATTACTAACAAGGCTAGTAAAATCTGTACTACTCTTTTTTTCATGATAAATCCTCTGCTTTTTCTTCATTATCTCTATAATCTCAACTGCATTGCAAGTTTAGTATAGCATATATTAGCCAATTATCTTCTTCAAATCTTGAATTGTCATCCAAACGTCCTAAATTGACATAGTAATCCTTATTTTCACCAAAATATGTTATAATATAGACAAAACACGTGAAAAGGAATTACTATGATTAAACTACTCGCTCTTGATATGGATGGAACTCTACTCAACGAAGCCAAAGAAATCCCTCAAGCTCATATTGATGCTATCCATAAGGCTATCGAAAAAGGTGTCAAACTGGTTCTCTGTACTGGTCGTCCCCTCTTTGGAGTTCTTCCCTACTACAAGAAACTCGGTCTTGATTTGCAAAATGAATACGTTATTGTCAATAATGGATGTTCTACCCACCAAACCAGTGACTGGAGCCTTGTTGACTGGCGGGAACTTAGCAAATCTGACATCGAATACCTGAATGAACTTGCTGAAAAGAGTGAGGTCCAATTGACTCTCTTTGACGAGGAACACTACTTCGTTCTCGGAGGCGAACCAAATCCTATCGTAAAATACGATGCGACACTTGTCTTTTCTGACCTGACTGAAATTTCACTAGAGGAAGCTACCAGTGGTAAATATCGCATGTTCCAGGGTATGTTCTTAGGTACAAAAGAACAAACAGATGATTTTGAACAACAATTTGCTGATGAACTTTGTCAGAGATTTAGCGGAGTTCGTTCACAACCAGTTATCTATGAAGCAATGCCGCTTGGTACAACAAAAGCTTCAGCTCTTTCTCGCTTGACTGAGATTTTAGATATTCAACCTTCTGAAATCATGGCCATGGGTGATGCCAATAACGATATTGAGATGTTAGAATTTGCAGGGCTTGGGATTGCCATGGGAAATGCCAGCGACCACGTCAAATCTCTCGCTGATGATGTAACTGCCAGCAACGAAGAAGACGGCGTTGCACGCGCTATTGAGAAATATATTTTGTAGAAAATAAGCCCAGTCAACTAGTATTTCTAGCCAACTGGGCTTTTATTTTTTAGAAACTTAAAAACTTTAGAAACTCTTTAGAAATGCTTGACGATTCTTTGATATCTATGCTTTATACTAGAGTTATAAAAATAAAACATCTTATACTCTTCGAAAATCAAATTCAAACCACGTCAGCTTCGCCTTGCCGTACTCAAGTACAGCCTGCGGCTCTCTTCCTAGTTTGCTCTTTGATTTTCATTGAGTATTAAAGGTTAAAGGAGAAAACTATGAAAACAGTCCTCGAAATCCATGGCTTGTCCAAACAATTTGGCAAACAACCCATTCTACAAGATCTTAATCTCTCAGTAAAAGAAGGAGATATCTATGGACTTATCGGAAAGAATGGGGCTGGTAAAACAACTTTGATTAAAATCATTACCCAATTATTATCTGCTGACCATGGAACTATTTCCCTCTTTTCTAGTCAAGGGTATAAGGAGTGCACGAAAGCCCTATCTCGAGTAGGTTCAGTCATTGAATCCCCAGTAGCTCACAATCATTTAACAGCCTATCAAAATCTAAGATACTATTGTACTATTCGACATATCCCAAATGCTGATCAAGTCATTCAGGAAACACTAAAGTATGTGGGGTTAACAGATACAGGTAGAAAAGTTTTTAGAGATTTCTCTCTTGGTATGAAACAACGCTTAGGCATTGCGATTGCCCTCCTATCAAAACCAGACTTTCTCATCCTTGATGAACCCATCAATGGACTTGACCCAATCGGTATCAAAGAGTTTCGTCAAATGATTCAACGTCTGAATCAAGAACTAGGAATAACAATTCTCATCTCTAGTCATATCTTGTCAGAACTCTATCTGGTTGCCAATCGCTTTGGAATTTTAGACCAAGGGAAAATCATTCGAGAAATCAGTAAGGCCGAATTTGAGACACTTAACGAAGACTATATTGTTCTAAAAACAAGTGACAAAGAAAAAGCTAGTCAAATCTTAAAAGACAAAGTACATCTTGAATTTAAAGTTGTTAATTCAGACAATGAGATTCATATTTTTAGTCATGAACAAGATGTCAAACGCATTCTCAAAGAACTTACTCTAGCAGATGTTGCCGTGGATGAGATTTACTATGCTCGTCAAAATCTTGAAGAATACTTCACACAATTAGTAAAATAGGAGGAACACCATGATACACACAATTCAAGCAGACTTTTACCGTCTTTTCCGTTCCAAAGGCTTTTGGATTACAGAGATTGTTCTCTTTGCACTCATGTTGATGGGAGCCACTATTGGGGCTACAGGACATCTAATGTCAGTTGATACAACACCTCCAGAAACTGAACTTCCAAGTAAAGGCTGGGATGGTATTCAAGCCCTTATTAACGCATCGAGTCAAGGTTCAAACCTAGTTTTCCTCTGCATTATCCTTGCTTGCTTAGTTCTAGGAGTTGATCTTATCGGAAAACTCTATAAAAATAGTTTGACAGTGGGTGTTTCTCGTACAGAATTCTTCTTTGCCAAATCTGTTGTATTAGCAAGTATCGCTCTAATGCAAATTTTTGTTAGCCTAGTTATTGCTTTTGTACCAGCAACTATCCTAAACGGGGTTGGTACGATGCCAGAAGGATTTATTGGCAATCTACTTCTAACAATTGGTCTTCAATTCCTATGTCTTCTTGCTTGGCTTTCCATTGTTTCCTTCATTCTCTATGTGACTCATTCTTATTTGGCTGTTTTCATAGGCTATTTAATCAGTTCTATCTTGCTTTCAACACCGATGCTTATCTTTCCAGATATCGAGATTTTACGCTATTTATCCTTGAATTTTGCCTATGCCATGACTGTCTATAGTCAAGCTGTTCTATACACCATTGTCGTTACAGTGACTGTTATTCTATTCTTTACCATAAGTGGACTTGCTGTTTTCAAAAAGAAAAGCTTATAAAAATGACCTCCTCTGTTCAAAAAGAGGAGGTTACTTGTTTTAAAAGAGTATCTTAACTGTAAACCAAGCACCATCTGTACTTAGTTGTAGTTCTGCCCCTAGTAGGTGAGATAATTCTTCTGTAATATAAAGACCTAAACCAGAGGATTCTTCTGTATCGGATAGGTTTTCAGAGTAAAATCGTTGACTGAGATTTTCAATTTTACGAATCGGTTGTTTAACCAGATTAGCAATTTCCAAACAGATGTGATTGTCCACTTCTTTCAAAGAAAATATCGCTTCATCCTTACCATGTTTCAGAACATTGCCAATAAGATTTTGTAACATACGGTCTAATAAATCTGGATCTGTTAATAAATAGAGACCAGGTTCTACTTGCAAATCAAGGTCAATCTTTGCCGTCTGAAAAGAATCATAATAGGTTAGTAATTTTTGTGTCATAAATGTCGAGACTTCTAACTCAGATAAGTCAGGTTTAACTGCTCCTTCCATTAATCGACGATAGTCCAAAAGAGCCTCTAGCCGTTTTGAAACTTGATTGAGATGATGGGAAATTTTTTTCAAACTCTCAGACTCAGGATTTTCTGTTTTAAGCAATTGCTGAGTATAACCTGACGCAATCGTTAAAGGTGTCCGAATATCGTGGGCAATATTGCTAATAGCCATGTCTAAAGTCTGTTTTTCACGCTTCATAATCAACCGTGACTGCTCAACTTCTTGAAAAAGATGATTAATTTGCTGGTAAAGATGTAAAAAATCCTTGGAGAAAGTTGACACTCCGATTCTCTTCATACTTCCAGTATGAATCTTGTCTTCAATTTGTTGGCTCAAGTTTACGAGTGCTAGATGATAGCGAATCAATCCTATCGTCAATAGGATAATAACCAGCAGTAACAAAGAAAGTAAAATATAAATCATTGCTCATCTCCTTTTAACCGAACACCAACTCCCCAGATAGTCTCAATATACTCTTGCTCTGGATCTAGTTGACCTAATTTTTTTCGGAGATTACTTAAATGAGTGTTGAGAGTATTGTCGCCTGGTAAATAAGTATCCTCCCAGACTAATTCATAGAGTTCTTCTTTCGTAAAAATTTTCTTAGAATGTCTCAACAAGGTTTGGAGAATTAAGCATTCTTTCTTAGCTAGGCGAATAGTTTCCTGGCAATTTTTGATTTCAAAACTATCTGCATCAAATTGAATATTTTTTAACTGTTGAATCAACTTGTCAGGATGTTCGATCTCAGCTGCTTGCTTATCACTATTTTGACGTAATTGTACCGTAACCCTGGCAAAAACTTCATCCAAATCAAAAGGCTTTACGATATAATCATTAGCACCATCTAAGAGATATTGGCTGATGAGCTTTTTATCGCTTAGTGCAGTTAGCATGATGACAGGAATTGAACTATCTTGTCTAATGGATTTTAAAACCTGATCGCCATTTTTTCCTGGAAGCATAATATCTAACAAGATTAGATCAATGTCACCTTGTTCAAATCGTATCATTCCTTCAGTACCAGAAAAAGCCTGAATCACCTCATGCTCCTCAGAAAGAAGAGTTCTCAAAATTTCTTGAATCTCATTATTATCCTCAACGATAAGTATTCTAGCCATAAACACCAACCTTTCTAATAGTATTATATCATGTTTTTTTAGGAATTTCGGATAAAGAAAAACTCTCCTTCATGCTTAAATACGAAGAAGAGTTCATTAGCTATATTAAATTAAAGCTGTCAATGCGGTAATAAGTCCAAAAACGATACCTGGTGCATTAGCTGCTGCCAAAGGAATATCACGTTCTTTTTTAAAGAGACCGTAGTAAACCCAAAGACTGCAGTTAAGTGCAGCTACTGCTGGTTGGATAAAATTCCCTTTTTGACCAGCAAGGTTATTCATAATTTGAGGAATATAAGAGACATACATCATTACAGACATAAAGGTTGCAATCCAACCCAAAGTTTTCATTTGTTTTTCAGACATTTTCTTCTCCTTTCAAAAACAGTTTCAATTATACACTATTTGTTTTAATTGTATAAGCAAAAAACTTTTTTGTTAAGAGAATGTAAAATATCACAAGATTGTGACCAGAGGTAACTTTTTGTTCTTATCTTTAGAAAAGGTATGGTGGCTAACAGTTTTATCATACTATTATTATTTAAAAAATCTTGGATGACCATTTACATCCAAATAAAAAACTACCTTCGCCTCCTTATCTGAAATTACTAATGTATAGTCTTAGAATAAAAAATTATTTGGCAGATACTTAACTAACATAAACCATAATGTTGAACCTTTGTAATCCATCTTTTCAAACTCATATGGATAAGAGTGCTCTAATCTTAAAAGGTTAGGATCTAAAACACATTCACCCTCAAGTTTATTATTAGAATGAAAGTTTTTACCAATTTCAATAACCTGTAAAGGTGTTAAATTCGTCTTCTTTGTCATAGTTATATACCACTAAACTCTGTGGAATCAAATGAATCTGTTATCATTAACTTCAAAAACTGAAACTATCTACTACTTCTTCTCAATCGGTGCTACACTGGCTAAAAGTTTTTTGAGGCCGACATCTGGGAAATTGATTTTCAATTCCTGAGTAGCTCCACTTCCTGAAACTTCTAGAACAGTTCCTTGACCCCACTTCTTATGAAGGGCAATATCACCAATTGACCAGCTGGTTTCACTTGAAATTGATTTTGATCCAGCAGCAAATTGTCCAAAAGGTAGTCCTTTTGATTCAATGGATCTTGGTGCTGCATTGCGTTTACGATCTTGTAGAGCTTGAGCTAGACTCATGCCTTGGCCAAAGGCGACACCACCACTACTATAGGATGCTTTGAAGCTACTATTGGCTGGACGAGCCAAACCTTGATAGGTCAATAAATCTGAACTAATCTCATTGATAAAACGTGTTGGGCGATTATAGTTCGTTCGACCAAACAGCAAGCGTGAGTTAGCATTAGTCAAATAGAGAATTTTTTCTGCGCGCGTGATACCGACATAGGCTAGACGGCGTTCTTCTTCTAGTTCATCCATGTCTTCTGCTGCGCGACTAAGTGGAAAGACATTTTCTTCCATCCCAATCAAGAATACAACTGGAAACTCCAGTCCCTTGGCAGCATGGAGCGTCATCAAGGTTACTTCTGATGTCTCTTGACTGCCAGAGTCAGTATCAGCAATCAAGGCCAAGTCATTGAGGAAGCGACTGAGTTTATCCAGTCCCGTTTCTTCTTCCTGATTATCTGAATTATCATCGAAATTCTTTGTAACAGAAAGAAACTCTTCGATATTTTCGACGCGAGCCTTACTTTCCAAAGTCGCCTGGGCATTGAGAATATCCACGTAGCCTGTCTTTTCCAAGACTGCTTCTACTAACTCAGTAATGCTTAATTGGCCCAGTTGCTCCCGTAAATCAAGAATCATATTGGCAAAATCCCAGATAGACTGGGCTGCCTTACCTTTACTCCCTGATAACATGATGTTAGCTGAAGCATCAAGCATCGACATGTTTTGCATATTAGCAAAATCACGGATTTTCTCTACTGTTCCTGGTCCAATACCACGTTTAGGTTCATTGATAATGCGCTCAAAACTGATATTATCACTCAAGTTGGCAATGAGATTCAGATAGGCGATGATATCACGAATTTCTTTACGGCTGTAGAACTTAGTTCCACCGACCATGGTATAAGGAATATTGGACTTGAGCAGAGCCTCTTCAATCGTACGAGATTGGGCATTGGTACGGTAAAGCACTGCAAAGTCCTTGTGGAGGAAGTTTTGGCTTCGACCAAGTTCATCAATGGTTTTGGCTACAAAGACTGCCTCGTCTTGTTCATCATTAGCACGATAGTAGACAATCTGTTCCCCATCAGTATTTTGAGTCCAGAGATTCTTAGGACGACGATTTTTATTGTTTTTTATGACATCATTAGCTGCTTGGAGGATGGTTTTGGTTGAGCGGTAATTTTCCTCCAACAAAACAACCTTGGCTTGAGGATAATCCTTCTCAAAGTCCAAGATATTCTGCATATCAGCACCACGCCAACCATAGATAGACTGGTCTGCATCCCCAACTACACAGATATTTTGAAAGCGTGAAGCCAGGAGTTTAACTAATTGATACTGGGCATGGTTGGTATCTTGATACTCATCAACGTGGATGTACTGGAACTTCTGCTGATAATAAGTCAAAACATCAGGATTTTGGTCAAAGAGACGCAAGGTCAACATGATTAAGTCATCAAAGTCCACCGACTCTGACTGACGAAGTTCTTTCTGATAGGCCGTATAACACTTAGCTACAATTTGAGTGTACATATCTCCTGCCTGGGTAGCATAAGCCACATCGTCAATCAGATCATTCTTAGCATTGGAAATTGTTCCCAAAATGGTGCGTTCATTCCATTTTTTTGGATCCAAGTTCAACTGCTTGAGAATGCGTTTCATGAGCGTCCGCTGCTCCCCAGGATCCACAATCGTGAAATTGCGATTGTAGCCAATGTGGTCCGCATCGCGCCGTAGGATACGCACGCACATAGAGTGGAAGGTCGCGATCAAACAATCCTGAGTAGCTGGATTGAGTCCATAAGCACGCTCCTTCATTTCACGCGCTGCCTTATTGGTAAAGGTAATGGCCAAGATATTCCATGGATTTACCATCTTTTCATCAATTAAGTAGGCAATACGGTGGGTTAAAACACGAGTCTTACCAGATCCCGCCCCCGCCATGATAAGTAGTGGACCTTCTGTTGTTTGGACGGCCTCAGCTTGACGGTCATTCATTCCCTTTAATAATTCGTTCATTTTCTCTTCCTTATTCTTCAAGTCAATGTTTCTATTATATCAAAAAAGTTTGAAAATAACTTTTCTCAGAAGCCTTCTGATTATTTTAGTTGACAAGATAAGAAGAGGCTGGGACAAAAGTCCTAGCCTCTCAATTGTCTTTGGATTGTCGAGCAAGACGCAGTGGTTGAGTGGGCTCTACTACGCTGATTTCATCAGCTTTTACAACCCTACTCAACTGTGCGGAGGTGGGACGACGAAATCGAATTCTAACGAATTACCGATTTCTGTCCCACTCTCAGTAATTATTCTATTAATCCTTTATAGACTGCAAAAGCGTCATTAGGGCTTGGGCAGAACGACGTCCTGCTTCTACGATAAATTCATCAAAGGAAACGGATGCTTCATGGTTGGCATTGTCACTCATGGCACGAACGACTAAGAAAGGTAGGTTCAAAGCGTGAGCTGCTTGAGCAATAGCTGCCCCTTCCATCTCTACAGCAAGAACTTGAGGGAAGTGCTCTTTTATCGATTTGATTTTATCTTCTCCAGCAACAAAACTGTCTCCTGTCGCAATCAAACCTAAATGCCAAGTTTGTTCCAGTTTAGACAAACTCTCTTGAATCAAATTGATAAACTTTTTGTCTGATTCAAAATAGAGAGGCTGTTGAGCCATTTGACCGTAATCATAGCCAAAGGCAGTCACATCAACATCGTGATAGGTAAGCTTGTCTGCAATCACTACATCGCCTACTGCAATCCCAGTTGCCACTGCACCAGCAGATCCAGTATTAATCACTGCATCCACCTGAAAGTGATCTGCTAAGATAGCGACACTCATAGCAGACATGACTTTTCCGATTCCACTCTCTACAAGTACAAGCTCGACAGAACCAACTTTTCCTGTGTGATAGCTATTTCCCAGAACCTTTTCTTCGCTGGCATCGTCCAAGTGTTGAATCAAGTAAACTAGCTCTTCTGGCATAGCTGCTATAATTCCAATTTTCATGATAGACCCCTTAAAAAAATCTCATTGCTAAAATTAACAAAATCAAGAGAAGAATAACTGCAAATAGAATCTTATTCAATTTAGAATTAAAGACATTTCTCTTAGTATTTTCAATCCGACGACTTTTGTGAATAGAGGGTTCAACTTCGACAGTCAGTGTATCTTGGCTAAATCCATGATCTCTGGTTCGTGAATAGCCAAAATTTTGAGAAGCAGTCGGTAAAATCTTAGTTTCCTCATCATCTAGCAAGGGAGGACCTGAGATGTCCTCTCCTCGATTGGCACGTTCAATCATTTCATCTGTTAATAAAGGTTTACCCATGGGCTCCTCCACTATTTATTTGTAATTCCCAGTACTGGATAGCCATAATGGTCTTAGCATCACAAATATGACCAGACTGGATCAGTTCTTTAGCTTGGTCAAGACTGACCTCGAGTAGCTCTAAAGTCTCATCTTCATCCTGAGGACGAGGATTTTCAACTTTTGTCAAATCGCTTGCCAAGTAAAGTTTTAAGCGCTCGTTACAAAATCCAATCGCAGAATAAAAATCATAGAGAAGATTTAATTTGCCCGTATAGGCTGCCTCTTCCTCTAATTCACGAAGGGCTGCTGCTTCTGGATCTGCATTTTCACCCACTTCAAGCTTACCTGCAGGAATTTCATAAGAAACTTTCTCAATTGCCTTACGATATTGTTTAACTAAGACAATCTTATTTTCTGGAGTAACTGCAAGGACACAAACTGCTCCATTGTGGAAAATCAAATCACGTTGTGCTCTACCTTTGCCAGAAGGGAGTTCAACCTGGTCTTGAACCAATTGGAAGATCGGTCCTTTATAGATTTCTTTACGACTTATAGTCTTTTCTTCGAATTCCATCGTTAGCTCCTATTTATTGTTAGGATGATGAGGGAGGCGAGTTGCATATTCATCCTTATTGACTTGACGACCTCGTCCAATAGCAATGGCATCAGCTGGGACATCTTTAGTAATGGTTGAACCTGCTCCAACAAGAGAGTTATCTCCAAGTTCTACTGGTGCAATAATGGTTGAATTAGAACCGACAAAGACATTGTTTCCAATCACTGTCTTGTATTTGTTCTGCCCATCGTAATTTACAGTGATCGTTCCTGCACCGAAGTTGACATCACTACCAACCTCACAGTTACCGATATAGGTTAGATGTCCTGCTTTGGTATTTTCCCCTATGCTAGAACCTTTGACTTCAACAAAGTTCCCAATGTGCACATCTTTTGCAAGCCTTGATCCTGGACGGATATGAGCATATGGTCCAACTGTAACACCATCAGCAACCGTGCTTTCTTCAATCATTGAATTGGTAATCACTGCTCCTGCTCCGATACTACTATCAACGATATAAGTTCCGTTGGTCAAAACAGTTTCTGCACCAATCTTACTAGAACCTTTGAGGGTTACATTTGCTTCGATTTGAACTTCTGGAGCAATTTCAACATCAATGTCAATGTAAGTAGCTTCAGGATTCACAAAACTAACTCCATTAACCATGTGGGCTTGGTTAATGCGACGACTCATGATACCTTCGGCTGTGGCAAGGGCAACACGGTCATTTACTCCAAGACTTTCGTCAAAGTCTTTCAGAGTATAAGCTCCAACTTTTTCTCCTGCTTCACGGAAAATACCAATCACATCTGTGATATAGTATTCACCTTGAGCGTTGTTGGTATTGATATTCTTAAGAGCTTCAAAGAGACGAGCGTTATCAAAGACATAGGTTCCTGTATTGATTTCCTTGATTTGTTTTTCAAAATCTGTAGCGTCCTTCTGCTCCACGATGCGAAGCACTTCAGCATTCTCGTTACGAACAATACGCCCATAACCAAATGGATCTTCAGCTTCTGCAGTTAGGATTGTAGCTACGTTCTTGTGATTAACGTGGAAATCAATCAAGTTCTTTAGACTTTCACCAGTAATGAGTGGTGTATCTCCAGCAATGACCAATGTTTGTCCAGAAAGACCTTCAAGAATTGGCTCAGCCATCATAACCGCATGACCAGTTCCTAATTGCTCTGACTGTCTTACAAAATCAGTTTGACCAGCTAAAACTTGCTCCACAAGTTCTGCCTTATGTCCTACAACCGTTACTGTTTTTTCAGGATTGATGGCCCCTACACTACGAAAAACATGCTCAAGCATAGAAATTCCTGCAACCTTGTGCATGACTTTTGGTAGATCTGACTTCATACGAGTACCTTTACCCGCTGCTAAAATAACTGCATAATTTGCCATATTTTTCTCTTTTCTATAGAAATTCCTTTTCATTATATCATATTTTTGCTCTTTCAAACACAAAAGAGGGCAAGTGCTATAAAACATCGCATTCTCTAGATGATTTTGAGTATTTTTTTTTGATTTTTTTCACCATTTACGATACACTATAAAAGTATGAGAAAGAAAATAAATCCTGTTTTTATTTTTACTGTATTAGCTACTCTTGTGGGTATTTTAATCATCAATAGACCCAAGTTCGAAGACCATCCAGTCAAAACAAAGCAAAATCCAGTTCAAGTAGAAACTCAAGCTTTACATAATATCAACAAGCCGATTATTGATGTTTCTGGCTGGCAAAGACCATCAGAGATCAATTATGACACCTTAGCTCAAAATATTTCAGGTGCAATCGTTCGGGTTCATAGTGGAGCTCAAGCTTCTGTTGAAAACGATGCTTCATTTAAAAATGGGGTTGATAAGGCTTATAAAGAACACATCACAGAATTTCAAAAACGGAATATTCCAGTCGCTGTTTATGCCTATGTAGCTGGTAAGAATGTCGAAGAAATGGAAAAAGCTGCTGAAGTATTCTATAATGCTGCTTCTCCCTATAATCCTAGCTACTATTGGTTGGATGTTGAAGACAAGACTATGTCTGACATGAACAAGGGTGTTGAGGCCTTTCGTGCTAAATTAGCTTCATTGGGAGCTAAAAATATTGGCATCTATGTTGGTGTCTACTTTATGGAGGAGCATAGTATCAGTACGGAGAATTTCTCAGCAATCTGGATACCGTCCTATGGAACCAACTCGGGTTACTACGAGAGTGCTCCCAATACAGATCTTAACTATGATCTTCACCAATATACTTCTCATGGAAGCCTTGGAGGCTTTGAAAATCATCTGGATTTGAACCTTATTTCTTCCACAAAAAACAAGGAAGAAACCTTTAGAAAATTGTTTTTAAATCCTTAATTACTATCACCATAAGCAAGTCAGACATTGCTTTCTGCTTGCTTTTCTTTATTTTTCAATATTAAACCACTGTTTTATCTTTATAATATACACTGAATTTTGGAGGACTTCTATGTTATCATGGCTATCAAAAATTATAAAGGGAATTGTAATCGCCCTAGGTTTTATTCTACCAGGTATTTCTGGTGGTGTTCTTGCCGCTATCTTGGGAATTTATGAGAGAATGATTCGTTTCCTTGCCCATCCTTTTAAGAATTTAAAAGAAGATCTACTCTTTTTCCTACCTGTCGGTATTGGAATGCTCCTAGGTATCGGCCTTTTCTCATATCCTATTGAGTACCTTCTCGAAAATTATCAAGTATATGTGTTATGGAGTTTTGCTGGTGCCATCATCGGTACCATTCCAAGTCTTGTCAAAGAATCTACCCGTGATTCCGAGAGAGATAAGATTGATCTCATTTGGTTTTGGGCAACTTTTATCCTTTCAGGTATTGCCCTCTACGCCTTAAATTTTGTCGTCGGATCGTTGTCAGCTAGTTTCCTTAACTTTACTCTTGCTGGATGCTTACTGGCACTTGGAATTTTAGTGCCAGGACTCAGCCCTTCTAATCTACTTTTAATCCTTGGTCTTTATAGTCCAATGCTAACTGGATTTAAGACTTTTGATTTATTCGGAACCTTCCTTCCAATAGGAATTGGAGCACTTGCTACTCTTGTCATTTTTTCAAAATTTATGGACTACGCTCTCCGTGTCTATCAATCTCGTGTTTACCACTTTATCATCGGAATTGTTCTTTCAAGTACAATCTTAATCCTCATTCCAAATGCTGGTAATGCTGAAAGCATCAGCTATAGTGGATTATCTCTTGTGTCTTATGTCATCATTGCCTTTTTCTTCGCTCTAGGTATTTGGTTAGGTATTTGGATGAGTCAATTGGAGGATAAATACAAATAATGGCTAAAAAAGTAAAAGTCAAAAAAACCTTGGTCCAACAAATTTTAACCAAGGCAAGGATTAATCATAAAGGAATTCAAATTAATGCTTTGGAAGGTGAGTTACCTCAAGGTTACGATAAAAGCCAGATTTTCAAGACTTTAGCCCTTCTGGGAGATAAGACTGGTCCCCTTATCGGTATCCTTCCTATCACTGAACACCTTTCTGAAAAGAAGCTTGCAAAGATTTCTGGTAATAAGAAAGTCAGCATGATTCCACAAAAAGACCTCGAAAAGACAACAGGCTATATCCATGGCGCCAATAATCCAGTTGGAATTCGTCAAAAACATAACTACCCTATCTTTATCGATCAAAGTGCACTTGAGCTTGAAGAAATGATCGTTTCGGCAGGTGAAGTTGGGCATAGTATTATTATCAACCCCCAAGACCTTGCAAGCTTTGTTAAAGCAGAATTTGCAGATATTATAGAAGGACAATAATCAATGAAACTATACTTTGTTCGCCACGGTAAAACTCTTTGGAATCTTGAAGGACGTTTTCAAGGGGCAAGTGGGGATTCTCCACTCTTAGATGAATCTATTGAAATCTTAAAAAAACTAGGTCGGTATCTCCAGGAAACTCCATTTGATGTGATTTATTCTAGTGATCTTCCTCGGGCTAAAACTTCTGCTCAAATTATCCAAAGTCAACTGAAAGACAGCTGTCCATTAGAAGAAATCCCCTCACTAAGAGAATGGCAACTTGGAAAACTTGAAGGTGCAAAATTTGCGACCTTGGAAGCCATCTATCCCGAGCAATTAAAAGCTTTTCGTACCAATCTAGCAAAATTCGATTCGACTATGTTTGGAGCAGAGTCTGTCTATCAAACAACTCAACGAACCATTCAATTTATCAAATCATTAGAGTCCAAACCTTTTGAACATGTTATGATTGTTGGTCACGGGGCCAATCTCACAGCCAGTATTCGAACTCTTCTAGGCTATGATACTCCACTACTTAGAAAAAATGGCGGTCTAGCAAATGCTAGTGTTACTATTGTCGAAACAGAAGACTTTAAAAACTTCAACCTTTTGCAATGGAACGACACTTCTTATCAAAATCTAAAAAGAACTTAACAATCGCTGTTAAGTTCTTTTTAGATTTTGTAGAATATCCGTGAATTTATTTGACTTTTATGATAAAATGGGAGTATCGCAAAAAAGACTCATCGTATCAAGAATTGAGTAAAAACTAGGAGGAAACCATGTCAACAGAACATATGGAAGAACTAAATGACCAGCAGATCGTTCGCCGTGAAAAAATGGCTGCGCTCCGCGAACAAGGAATCGATCCATTCGGTAAACGATTTGAACGCACTGCTAACTCACAAGAATTAAAAGATAAATATGCTGACCTCGATAAGGAACAACTACATGAATTGAACGAAACTGCTACTATTGCAGGTCGTCTTGTTACCAAACGTGGTAAGGGTAAGGTTGGATTTGCTCACCTTCAAGACCGCGAAGGTCAAATCCAAATCTATGTTCGTAAAGATGCTGTCGGTGAAGAAAACTACGAAATCTTTAAAAAGGCTGACTTAGGAGACTTCCTTGGTGTCGAAGGTGAAGTTATGCGTACAGATATGGGAGAACTCTCTATCAAGGCTACACATATTACTCACTTGTCCAAAGCCCTTCGTCCGCTTCCAGAGAAATTCCACGGTTTGACTGACGTTGAAACCATCTACCGCAAACGTTACCTTGACTTGATTTCTAATCGTGAAAGCTTTGAACGCTTTGTTACTCGTTCAAAAATTATCTCTGAAATCCGTCGTTACCTTGACCAAAAAGGCTTTCTTGAAGTGGAAACACCTGTTCTTCATAACGAAGCTGGTGGTGCTGCTGCTCGTCCATTCATCACTCACCACAACGCTCAAAACATTGACATGGTGCTTCGTATCGCCACTGAACTTCACTTGAAACGTCTTATCGTCGGTGGTATGGAACGTGTTTATGAGATTGGCCGCATCTTCCGTAACGAAGGAATGGATGCTACCCACAACCCTGAGTTCACTTCTATCGAAGTTTACCAAGCTTATGCAGACTTCCAAGACATTATGGACTTAACTGAAGGCATTATCCAACACGCTGCTAAATCAGTTAAAGGTGATGGTCCAGTCAACTATCAAGGAACTGAGATCAAGATCAATGAACCATTTAAACGTGTACACATGGTTGATGCTATCAAAGAAATTACAGGTGTTGATTTCTGGCAAGACATGACCTTGGAAGAAGCTAAGGCAATCGCTGCTGAGAAGAAAGTTCCAGTTGAAAAACACTACACTGAAGTTGGTCACATTATCAATGCCTTCTTTGAAGAGTTTGTTGAAGAAACCTTGATCCAACCAACCTTTGTCTATGGACATCCAGTAGCTGTATCTCCACTCGCTAAGAAAAATCCTGAAGACGAACGCTTTACTGATCGTTTCGAGCTCTTCATCATGACTAAGGAGTACGGTAATGCCTTTACTGAGCTCAACGACCCAATCGATCAGCTTAGCCGTTTCGAAGCCCAAGCTAAAGCCAAAGAACTTGGTGACGATGAAGCGACAGGCATCGACTACGACTACATCGAAGCTCTTGAATACGGTATGCCACCAACAGGTGGTTTGGGAATCGGTATCGACCGTCTCTGCATGCTCCTCACTGATACAACTACTATCCGTGATGTATTACTCTTCCCAACAATGAAATAGAATACAAATCTCCTAGTTACTTTCTAGGAGATTTTTTGATTAATAATAACAAAAAGACAAACTCGATTTTGAGCTTGTCTTTTTGTTATTCAATTAGAATAATCCAAGAACAGTTCCATCACTTTCAACATCCATGTTGAGAGCTGCTGGTCGTTTTGGAAGTCCTGGCATGGTCATGACATCACCAGTTAAGGCAACGATGAAGCCTGCACCAAGTTTTGGTACCAATTCACGAATAGTAATTTCAAAGTTTTCAGGTGCTCCAAGTGCGTTTGGATTATCTGAGAAACTGTACTGAGTCTTAGCCATACAGATTGGTAGTTTATCCCAACCATTTTGAACGATTTGTGCAATTTGGGTTTTAGCTTTCTTCTCAAAGTTTACTTTGCTTCCGCGATAGATTTCAGTGACAATCTTTTCAATCTTTTCTTGAACAGAAAGGTCGTTGTCATAGAGACGTGTGTAGTTTGCCGGATTTTCAGCGATAGTATTGACAACCGTTTCAGCAAGCGCTACTCCACCTTCAGCTCCATCAGCCCATACGCTAGCTAATTCAACTGGAACATCAATTGAAGCACATAGTTCTTTCAAAGCTGCAATTTCAGCTTCTGTATCAGAAACAAATTCATTGATAGCAACAACCGCTGGAATACCGAATTTACGAATATTTTCAACGTGGCGTTTCAAGTTAGCAAAACCTGCACGAACTGCTTCTACGTTTTCTTCTGTTAGAGCATCCTTAGCTACTCCACCGTTCATCTTAAGAGCACGAAGTGTTGCGACAATGACTACTGCGCTTGGAGCTGTTGGTAGGTTTGGAGTCTTGATATCCAGGAACTTCTCTGCACCAAGGTCTGCACCAAAGCCAGCTTCTGTCACTGTGTAATCTGCTAAACGTAGAGCAGTTTTTGTTGCCAAAACTGAGTTGCAGCCATGGGCGATATTAGCAAATGGGCCACCGTGTACGAATGCAGGTGTACCATAGATTGTTTGAACCAAGTTGGGTTTAATAGCATCTTTCAAAATCAATGCCAAGGCACCCTCAACCTGTAAATCACCAACTGAAACTGGTGTGCGGTCATAACGGTAGCCGATGACGATATTGGCTAAACGACGTTTCAAATCTTCAATATCAGTTGCCAAACAAAGGATAGCCATGATTTCTGAAGCAACAGTGATATCAAATCCATCTTCGCGAGGAATTCCATTAAGAGGACCACCGAGTCCAACAGTTACATGACGAAGAGCACGGTCGTTTAAGTCAACAACACGTTTCCAAAGAATACGACGTTGGTCAATTCCTAGCTCATTTCCTTGGTGCAAGTGATTGTCAATCAAGGCAGAAAGAGCATTGTTGGCAGTTGTGATAGCATGCATATCACCAGTAAAGTGAAGGTTGATATCTTCCATTGGTAGTACTTGAGCATAACCACCACCAGCTGCACCACCTTTAATCCCCATTACAGGACCAAGAGAAGGTTCGCGAATAGCAATCATGGTTTTCTTGCCAATCTTATTCAAAGCATCAGCAAGTCCGATGGTAATGGTTGACTTTCCTTCACCAGCAGGTGTTGGATTGATAGCTGTAACCAGGATCAATTTACCGACTGGATTTGCCTCAACTTCACGAATTTTATCAAAGCTAAGTTTAGCCTTGTACTTTCCATACAACTCCAAATCGTCTGCAGAAATCCCAAATTGATCAACGACCTCAACGATTGGTTTTAGATCAATACTCTGTGCAATTTCAATATCTGTTTTCATAACAAACTCCTCTACCTCAAATGTGTTAATTCATTATAACACAAAACAAGATTTTTAACAGACATAAAGCTTTATAACGTTCGTAAATATAGCGCCCTCAAAGGATTTATTGGCTACTATTTAAAATTTTATATGCCTTTATAAGTTTTAACTATAGTTTAAAGTTAGGATTTCACATAATATTTTATCGCTTTCATTTTACTTACTGCTCATTTTTTTGTACAATAGTTCTATGAAAATTTTAGTTACATCTGGTGGTACAAGCGAAGCCATTGATAGAGTTCGCTCCATTACCAACCACTCTACTGGTAGACTTGGTAAAGTTATAACTGAGACTTTACTGAAGGCTGGGCATCAGGTTTGTCTGATTACTACGCAACAAGCACTAAAACCAGCACCACACTCAAATTTATCCATCATTGAAATCAAAAACACTTCCGATTTACTTCGAAAGATGAAACGGATTGTTCCTGATTATCAAGTTTTGATTCATTCCATGGCAGTCTCTGACTATAGTCCTGTTTACATGACTGGTCTTGACCAAGTCCAAGCAAGCCAAGATTTAAGTGAGTTTTTGCATAAGAAAAATATGGAAACAAAGATCTCCTCTAAGGCTGAGGTGCAAGTCCTATTTCTCAAGAAAAATCCAAAAATTATTGCTCTTGTCAAAGAATGGAACCCCAATATTCATCTCATCGGCTTTAAACTGCTTGTCGATGTTACCAAGGAGCATCTGATTCAAATCGCTAGAGAAAGTCTTGAAAAGAATCAAGCTGACTTGATTGTCGCTAATGACCTCACTCAGATTAATGAAAATCAGCACCTGGCTTATCTAGTAGAAGAAAAAGATTATCAGCTTTCTACTAGCAAGCAAGAAATTGCTGACTTGTTAACCAAGAGAATTCAAGAACTTGATCGTTAGAAAGGAAAATTATGGCTCGTATTACACTCGCTGTGACAGGCTCTATCGCCTCTTACAAGGCTGCTGATTTGGTAAGTGGCTTGAATAAACAAGGGCATTCTGTTACTGTACTCATGACCCAGGCTGCGACTGCCTTTATTCAACCTTTAACCCTTCAAGTCTTATCTCAAAATACCGTACATCTCGATCTTATGCAGGAACCTTATCCTGATAAAGTCAATCATATCGAGCTTGGCAAAAAAACAGACTTGTTTATCCTTGCCCCTGCGACCGCTAATACGATTGCGAAAGTCGCGCACGGTTTTGCCGACAATATGGTTACTGCTACTGCTCTTGCCTTGCCACACTATATTCCAAAACTAGTAGCACCTGCTATGAATACCAAAATGTATGACCATCCAGCAACTCAAACAAACCTAAAAACTTTAGAAACTTATGGTTATACAATTATTGCTCCAAAAGAGTCCCTACTGGCCTGTGGCGATGTAGGACGTGGTGCTCTTGCTGATCTTGATACTATTTTACAACAGATAAAGGAAAAACTTCATGAACAAACGCTCTAATATTGCTCCAATTGCTATCTTTTTTGCCAGCATGATCGTCATTCATCTGCTGAGCTCTATTGTCTTTAATGTCTTGCCCTTTCCAATTAAACCGACCATAGTCCATATCCCAGTCATCATTGCTAGTATCATCTACGGACCACGGATTGGGGCTATCTTAGGTTTCTTGATGGGAATGATTAGCTTGACAGTCAATACAATCACGATTCTCCCAACTAGCTACCTCTTCTCTCCTTTTGTACCAAATGGGAATCTAGCTTCACTTGCTATTGCTATTATTCCTCGTATCTTAATCGGTTTGACACCATACTTTGTCTATAAACTCCTCAAAAACAAGGTAGGGCTTATCTTTGCGGGAGCTCTCGGTTCACTTACTAATACTGTATTTGTACTAGGCGGTATCTTCTTCCTTTTTGGAAATGTTTTTGATGGAAATATCCAGAAACTATTAGCTACTGTTATCTCAACAAACTCTATCGCAGAACTGATTATCTCAGCAATACTCACCTTAGTTATTGTTCCGAGACTTGAAAAAATCAAAAAATAAGAGGTCGGGAAAATCCCGACCTCGACTTTTATTTGCACCGAAACTATGCTCTAGCATCTAGTTGATCTTAAAGACTCAAAAAATCCTTTGAAACAATATTTTTCTCTATCTAAAAGCATGATTGTAAAGATTCACGGATATAAGAAAAAGGTTCAATCTTGATAAAATCATTACTTTCCCACAGCCTTTTTATCTGCTTATTATTGGGCAAGACGTGCTTCTTCTAAAATCTTTTCAATCTTTGTTGTTAGCAAATCAATAGCTACTGTATTGGTCACTCCTTCTGGAATAACGATATCTGCATAACGCTTTGTTGGTTCAATAAATTGATGATACATGGGTTTCACCACACCAAGATATTGATCAATAACACTATCTAGACTACGACCACGCTCTTCCATATCACGCTTAATACGGCGAATAATACGAACATCATCATCTGTATCTACGAAAATCTTGATATCCATCAAATCACGAAGTCGTTTGTCCTCCAAAACCAAGATTCCTTCTACGATAAAAACATCTTGAGGTTCTTGACGATAAGTTTTAGAACTTCTGGTGTGGGCAGCATAATCATAGGTAGGAATGTCTACAGGACGACCTGCCAACAATTCTTTGATTTGCTCAATCATCAAATCAGTATCAAAAGCAAAAGGATGGTCATAGTTGGTCTTAATACGCTCTTCAAAGGTTAGATGAGATTGATCTTTATAGTAGGAATCATGCTCAATCATAGAGATTTTTTCATTTGGAAAATGCGACAAGATTGCTTTAGATACGCTTGTCTTTCCTCCTCCAGATCCACCTGTTACTCCGATAATGATTGGTCTATTTTGCATTGTAGCCTCCTTGTTTTTTCCCTTGTCTATTTTACCATATTTTTGATAAATTTTACAGATGGAGTTTTCTACAAAATAGAAGAAAAAATCCTCATAGCCAGAAGCTACAAGGATTTGTAGTTGATTAATCGAAGTTAACGTATTCTTTAGAAAGTTCAAGAACTTCTTCCATTGTTGAACATTCAGTAAGAGCACGGTTAGCGTATTCTTGCATTTTAGCAGTGTCGAGTTTCTTCATCAAGCTACGTGTACGAAGTACAGATGTTGCTGACATAGAGAACTCATCCAAGCCCATTCCGACAAGAAGTGGAACAGCTGTTTGGTCACCAGCCATTTCACCACACATACCAGCCCATTTACCTTCAGCGTGAGCTGCTTTGATAACGTTGTTGATCAAACGAAGGATTGATGGGTTGTATGGTTGATAAAGGTATGAAACTTGTTCGTTCATACGGTCTGCCGCCATTGTGTATTGGATCAAGTCGTTTGTACCAATTGAGAAGAAGTCAACTTCTTTTGCAAATTGGTCTGCAAGCATAGCTGCTGCAGGAATTTCGATCATGATACCAACTTGGATGTCATCCGCAACTGCAACACCTTCAGCAAGAAGGTTAGCTTTTTCTTCATCGAAGACTGCTTTAGCTGCACGGAATTCTTTCAAAAGCGCAACCATCGGGAACATGATACGCAATTGACCGTGTACAGAAGCACGAAGAAGAGCACGGATTTGAGTGCGGAACATTGCATCTCCTGTTTCAGAGATAGAGATACGAAGAGCACGGAATCCAAGGAATGGGTTCATTTCATGTGGCATATCGAAGTAAGGAAGTTCCTTGTCACCACCGATATCCATTGTACGGACAACAACTGGTTTACCGTTCATTCCTTCAAGAACAGTCTTGTATGCTTCGTACTGCTCGTCTTCAGTTGGGAAGTCTTGAGAATCCATGTACAAGAACTCTGTACGGTAAAGACCGACAGCTTCTGCACCGTTGTCATTAACACCTTCAACGTCTTTTGGAGTACCAATGTTTGCTGCCAATTCGAAGTGTTTACCATCAGCAGTAACAGTTTGAGCATCCTTCAAAAGTGCCCATTCAGCTTTTTGTTGAGCGTAAGCTTCACCAGCTGCTTTAAATTCAGCCGCTTGTTCTTCAGTCGGGTTGATAATCACTTCACCTGTAATACCATTAACGGCAAGTAGGTCACCATCTTTAACGATTTCAGTGATATTGTTTGTACCCAAAACTGCAGCGATTTCAAGTGTACGAGCCATGATAGCTGAGTGACTTGTACGACCACCAATGTTTGTTACAAAAGCTTTAACAAAGTTTTGTCCAATTGAGCTGTATCAGATGGAGTCAAGTCGTGAGCAATCACGATCACTTCTTCATTGATAGAAGCTGGGTTTGGCAATTTTTTACCAAGGAGGTTAGCTAATACACGTTTTGTTACGTCGCGGATATCCGCTGCACGTTCTTGCATGTATGGGTTGTCTTCCATGCCTTCAAAGATTGTGATAAACATGTCTGTAACTTCTTTCAGACCCGCTTCTGCATTCACTTTCTTAGCACGGATAGTTTCTTTGATTTGACCAATCAATTCAGGGTCAGCAAGAACCATCAAGTGGGCGTCAAATACTTGTGCCGCTTCTTCACCAAGCGTACCTACAGCCTTCTCGCGGATAAGAGAAAGCTCGTTTTGAGAAGCTTCAAGAGCAACATCCAAACGAGCCTCTTCTGCATTTGTATCTTCGACTGTAACAGTCTCGAATGATAAATCCGGTTGAACGAGTAGATATGCTTTTGCAACTGCAACACCGTCAGATGCTGCGATTCCTTTAAGCATTTCTGTCATTTCCTTATGCCAATCCTTCTTTTTCCATTGTTTCTGAGATTGCAGCGATAGCGTCATCAGCGTCTGCACCTTCAGCAGTGATTGTAACGTCAGCACCTTGACCAACACCAAGGCTCATTACACCCATGATAGATTTAAGGTTAACTGATTTACCTTTGTACTCAAGAGTGATATCTGAAGCAAATTTGCTAGCTGTTTGTACCAACAATGTTGCTGGACGTGCGTGAATACCTGTTTCTGCCACTACGTGGAAATCTTTAGAAGCCATAGTTTGACTCTCCTTTAATAGTTTTCTTGTTGAGTTACATATCTGATAACCCTTACAATTTAGTATTATATCACCTTCATTGATATTTTTCAAGTATTTTATGGACTTTCTTCAATTTCCTTTCAGATAACTTGCTGAAAATCTTCTATTAAATTTAGCAAAACACAGTATGTAGTTTTTGTCGAGACACCTATAATGAAATCATTGCTTTTTCTGTAATTATTTTTCAATACTACACTATATATTGTGTTTGTTAGTAAAATCAGTAAAATAAGTACACAAGATTTAGTTTTAGAAAGTTGACAAAGTTTTTTTTTCTGATATACTAAGAAAGTAATAATTTTTTAAAGAGGAGTTACAGAAATGGTAACCGTATATTCTAAAAACAACTGTGTCCAATGTAAAATGACGAAACGTTTTTTAGACAGTAATAATGTTGAATATAAAGAAATCAATCTTGATGAACAGCCTGAATACATTGATCAAGTAAAAGAGCTTGGCTTTAGTGCCGCTCCTATCATTCAGACACCAACAGAGGTTTTCTCTGGTTTCCAACCAGGTAAACTCAAACAACTTGCTTAAGAATCGAGACAAAAGCTTCTATGTCTATCTTAGAAGCCTTTCTTTTGTAATTAGATAAAGGATTTTTTATGGGATTAAAACAACTTGAAGATGTGACTTACTTCCGTCTTAATAACGAAATTAACCGTCCTGTGAATGGACAAATCATGCTTCACAAAGACAAGGAAGCTCTTGAAGCCTTCTTTAAAGAAAATGTTGTACCAAATACAATGGTTTTCAACTCAATTACGGATAAAATCAACTTCCTCATTGAGCATAACTACATTGAGACAGCATTTATCAAGAAATACTGTCCAGAATTTTTGGAAGAACTGCATCAATTTATCAAGGATCAAAACTTCCAATTTAAGTCTTTCATGGCTGCCTATAAATTCTATAATCAGTATGCTTTGAAAACTAATGATGGGGAATACTATCTTGAAAGCATGGAAGACCGCGTCTTCTTTAACGCCCTTTACTTTGCTGATGGTGATGAAGCGATTGCTATTGATATCGCCAATGAAATCATCCACCAACGTTATCAACCTGCT
The DNA here is from genome assembly GCF_001811505.1 of Streptococcus sp. HMSC034E03. Classification (GTDB taxonomy): domain Bacteria; phylum Bacillota; class Bacilli; order Lactobacillales; family Streptococcaceae; genus Streptococcus. Next base: position 6,023 of record NZ_KV804969.1, on the reverse strand, counting down.
ACTCCTTCTTTCTTGAATGCAGGCCGTGCGCGTCGTGGTGAGTTGGTATCTTGCTTCTTGATCCAGGTAACCGATGATATGAACTCTATCGGACGTTCTATCAACTCAGCTCTTCAACTTTCACGTATCGGTGGTGGCGTGGGAATTTCCCTCAGCAACCTTCGTGAAGCTGGAGCTCCTATTAAAGGATACGAGGGTGCCGCTTCTGGTGTCGTACCTGTTATGAAGCTTTTTGAAGATAGCTTCTCTTACTCAAACCAATTGGGTCAACGTCAAGGTGCCGGTGTTGTTTACCTCAATGTCTTTCACCCAGATATTATCGCCTTCCTTTCAACTAAGAAAGAAAACGCAGATGAAAAAGTTCGTGTTAAGACCCTTTCACTTGGTGTTGTGGTACCAGATAAATTCTACGAATTAGCACGTAAGAATGAGGAAATGTACCTATTCAGCCCTTACTCTGTAGAGCTTGAATACGGCGTGCCATTTAACTACATCGACATTACAGAAAAATACGATGAATTGGTTGCAAATCCAAATATCCGTAAGACAAAAATCAAGGCGCGTGATTTGGAAACTGAAATCTCTAAATTGCAACAAGAATCTGGTTATCCTTATGTGGTCAACATTGATACAGCTAACCGTGCAAATCCTGTCGATGGTAAGATCATCATGAGTAACTTGTGTTCAGAGATTCTTCAAGTCCAAGAACCAAGTCTTATCAATGATGCTCAGGAATTCCTAAAAATGGGTACTGATGTCTCATGTAACCTTGGTTCAACAAACGTGGTCAACATGATGACTTCACCGGACTTTGGTCGCTCTATCCGTGCAATGGTACGTGCCTTGACCTTCGTTACAGATAGTTCACACATCGTCGCTGTTCCTACTATCAACCACGGAAACAGCCAAGCTCATACATTTGGACTTGGAGCTATGGGACTTCACAGCTATCTTGCTCAACAATTGATCGAATACGGATCACCTGAGTCTGTTGAATTCACAAGCATCTACTTCATGCTTATGAACTACTGGACCTTGGTTGAGTCAAACAATATCGCACGTGAACGTGGTGTTACCTTCCACAACTTTGACAAATCAGACTATGCTAACGGAAGCTATTTTGATAAGTATTTGACTGACGAATTTCTTCCGAAATCAGAACATGTTAAAGAACTCTTCAAAGATATCTTTATCCCTACTGCTGTTGACTGGGCTGAACTTCGTGATAAAGTTAAAGCAGATGGGCTTTACCACCAAAACCGCCTTGCTGTAGCGCCAAATGGTTCTATCAGCTACATCAACGATGTTTCTGCTTCTATTCACCCAATTACGCAACGTATCGAAGAACGCCAAGAGAAGAAAATTGGTAAGATCTACTATCCCGCTGCTGGTTTGTCAACAGAAACAATTCCTTACTACACTTCTGCTTATGACATGGATATGCGTAAGGTCATTGATGTTTATGCTGCTGCGACTGAGCACGTGGACCAAGGACTTTCACTCACACTCTTCATGCGTAGTGATATTCCAACAGGCCTTTACGAATGGAAGAAAGAAAACAAACAAACAACACGTGACTTGTCTATCCTTCGTAACTATGCCTTCAACAAAGGTATCAAGTCTATCTACTACGTCCGTACCTTTACCGATGATGGTGGAGAAGTCGGTGCTAACCAATGCGAGAGCTGTGTGATTTAAGTCATCTCTCAAAAGTATTACATTCACTCAATCCATTAAACGTATTTTGCTGATAAAATCATGTAAGAACATAAAAGTCGGGCATCCGACTTTTTGTTCGATTATAGCATAGAATTATGATAAAATAAGAATGATTATGTTATCGCATTACTACATACAGAAAGAGATTTCAAATGAAAACTTACTACAAAGCCATTAACTGGAATGCCATCGAAGATGTCATCGACAAATCAACCTGGGAAAAACTGACGGAGCAATTCTGGCTCGATACGCGTATCCCTTTGTCAAATGACCTAGACGACTGGAGAAAGCTTTCTAACAAGGAAAAAGACCTTGTTGGTAAAGTTTTTGGAGGTTTGACCCTTCTTGATACCATGCAATCAGAAACTGGTGTTCAAGCCCTTCGTGCTGATATTCGTACGCCTCACGAGGAAGCTGTTTTTAACAATATCCAATTTATGGAATCTGTTCATGCAAAGTCTTACTCTTCTATCTTTTCTACCTTGAATACTAAGTCAGAAATAGAAGAGATTTTCGAATGGACCAACACCAATCCATATCTTCAGAAAAAAGCTGAAATTATCAATGAAATCTACCTAAACGGAACTCCTCTTGAGAAGAAAGTAGCTAGTGTTTTCCTTGAAACCTTCCTTTTCTACTCTGGTTTCTTTACACCACTCTACTATCTTGGAAACAACAAGTTGGCCAACGTGGCAGAAATTATAAAGTTGATTATTCGTGATGAGTCAGTCCATGGAACCTACATTGGTTATAAATTCCAACTCGGTTTCAATGAATTGCCTGAAGAAGAGCAAGAAAAACTCAAAGAATGGATGTACGACCTTCTCTATACTCTTTATGAGAATGAAGAAGGCTACACAGAGAGTCTCTATGACGAAGTCGGATGGACAGAAGAGGTTAAAACCTTCCTTCGCTACAATGCAAATAAGGCTCTTATGAATTTGGGGCAAGATCCTCTCTTCCCTGACTCAGCGGACGATGTCAACCCAATCGTTATGAACGGGATTTCAACTGGTACTTCAAACCACGACTTCTTCTCTCAAGTTGGTAATGGTTATCTACTTGGTGAAGTTGAAGCTATGCAGGATGATGACTATAACTATGGACTAAATTAATACCTAACCTAAAAAACATCTAAGTTTATTTATAAACTAGATGTTTTTTTTTGTTTATTTTTGTTTTCTTTAAGTTGCTTAGCTGTTTAAAATATGATAAAATAATATTAGATTTGGGGGTGGTTCAATGCTGAAGCAAGAAAAATTAGATACTATTTTAGAAATTGTAAATACAAAAGGAACTATCACTGTTAAAGAGATTATGAGTCGCCTTGATATTTCCGATATGACAGCTAGACGATATTTACAAGAGTTAGCAGATAAGGATTTGCTGGTTCGAGTTCATGGCGGTGCTGAAAAACTTCGAACAGGTTCCTTATTAAATAATGAGCGTTCTAACGTTGAAAAACAAGGACTACAAACAGCAGAAAAACAAGAAATTGCTCGCTTTGCAGGTCACTTAGTTGAAGAAAGAGAAACTATTTTCATTGGTCCAGGTACCACATTAGAATTCTTTGCGCGTGAACTTCCTATCGATAACATTCGTGTTGTTACCAATAGTTTGCCTGTATTTCTCATTCTAAACGAGCGTAAGCTAACTGATCTCATTCTAATCGGTGGTAATTATCGTTCAATTACTGGAGCATTTGTAGGTACTTTAACCCTTCAAGATATCGCTAGTTTGCAATTTTCAAAAGCCTTCGTTAGTTGTAATGGTATCAAGAATCATGCTATCGCTACTTTTAGTGAAGACGAAGGTGAAGCACAGAAATTAGCACTAGAAAACGCCAATAAAAAATATCTCCTAGCTGACCATAGCAAATTTGATAAATTTGATTTCTTCACATTTTACAATATCTCAGATATCGACACCATTATCACTGATTCAAAATTAAGTGACCAAACACTCCTATCGCTGTCTAAACAAACTAAAATTATAAAGTCAAAACCTTAAACTCTACAACTAGTCATAGAATCTAGTAGCTACTACTAATTCCGTGGCTAGTTTTTTATTTTATATTAAGCGTGCAATCTAAAATATTTCAATTATTTTTCAAATCTATGATTTCTGTATTTTTAATTTAATAGATTCCTCGAATCTGTCTTTTTATATTCCATTTTATAGTCATTTAGTTTTAAAAAAGCACTCTAATGATTCAAAGATATTGGGGACTTCCCTTAATAGACTTCCTGCAAAACAAAATATGATACAATAAAACTATGAATTATGAATCAAGTAAACCATTAACTGATGCACGATTTAAACGCCTTGTTGGTGTTCAGCTCACTACTTTTGAAGAGATGTTAGCTGTGTTAAAAACAGCTTATCAACGTAAACACGCAAAAGGTGGACGAACCTCTAAGTTAAGCTTAGAAGATCTCCTCATGGCTACTCTTCAATACATGCGAGAATACCGTACTTATGAACAAATTGCGGCTGATTTTGGCATTCACGAAAGCAACTTAATCCGTCGGAGTCAATGGGTTGAAGCAACTCTTATTCAAAGTGGTTTTACGATTTCAAAAACTCATCTTAGTGCTGAGGATACGGTGATTGTGGATGCAACATAGGTAAAAATCAATCGTCCTAAAAAAATCAACTAGCTAATTATTCTGGTAAAAAGAAATATCATGCTATGAAGGCTCAAGCGATTGTCACAAGCCAAGGGAGAATTGTTTCATTGGATATCGCTGTGAACTATTGCCACGATATGAAATTGTTCAAAATGAGTCGCAGAAATATCGAACAAACTGGTAAAATCTTGGCTGACAGTGGTTATCAAGGACTCATGAAGATGTATTCACAAACTCAAACTCCGAGAAAATCAAGTAAACTGAAGCCACTAACTCTTGAAGATAAAGCCTATAACCATGCGCTATCTAAAGAGAGAATCAAGGTTGAAAATATTTTTGCCAAAGTAAAAATGTTTAAAATGTTTTCAACAACCTATCGAAATCGACGCAAACGGTTTGGATTACGAATGAATTTGATTGCTGGCATTATCAACCGTGAACTAGGATTTTAGTTTCGCAGGAAGTCTACTACTATTATAAGATGTTTTTTGATTTTAGGATAGTATAAGGTAAGCGCGTCATAACAAGGTATCTATCCTATTTCCCCAACTTCCGGTATACTAGATAAAAATAGTTATCGGAGGAAAGGTATTGTACTATAATAATTCAACTAAACAAACGATTTAGGTCAAGTTCACCTTGTTTGTGGCAAGACAGATATGAGGCAGGGAATAGACTCCTTAGCCTATGTAGTTAAAAGTCAATTGGAATTAAATCCCTTTTCAGGTCAAGTCTTTCTCTTTTGTGGTGGACGTAAAGACCGCTTTAAAGCCCTTTACTAGGATGGTCAAGGATTTTGGTTACTTTATAAACGCTTTGAGAACTGAAAACTGACTTGGCCAAGTACAGAAAAGGATGTTAAAGCTCTAACACCTGAACGCGCCATTAAATCATTGGTTATGGGACGGAGTAAAAGAGTCCAGGGGACTCTTTTAGCCTGAGCTCAGTTTTAAACAGCGAGGGTGGTTGTTTTCTCAAAGTTTTGAAGGAGCTAAAGCAACAGCTATTATTATGAGGTTGTTGGAAACAGCTAAACGTCACCAATTAAATAGCGAGAAATATCTATCCTATCTTCTAGAATATCTTCCAAACGAGGAAACTCTCGTAAACAAAGAGGTTTTAGAGGCTTATTTACCATAGACTAAAGTTGTACAAGAAAAGTGCAAATAAGAAATCTCCGGATTAGGAACTATCAGTGAGTTCTCTAGTCTGGAGATTTTTCAATATACTTCGTTATTGGGCGGTTACGTTACTTACTATTGAACGGAGCAAGACGGACCGAAAATCATATAATTAAAAAGCTAGAGTTCCACAATTGGGAATCTCTAGCTTTTTTGTACTGAGAACTATTTTCTTTGATATTCTTTTCTAGAAAATTTATAGAATTAAGATTCTCAGCTTTTCTTTATTAGAGTATTGGTTTACTCTTCTTCCTCACGTTTTTTAGCGAAGAGGAGTCCGCCTGTTGCTGCTGCAAGAAGTGCTAAAGCAAGTGAAGCGCTAGATTGTTCTGTACCAGTATTTGGCAATTCTTTCGCTCCTGCTTTCTTAGCTGGTGCTTGAGCAGGTGAATCTTGGTTAGCAGCTGGACTAACTGCTACTAAACCATCTGATTTCTTAACAGACTTATCCGCTGGGATTACTGCTGTTGATCCGTCTGGGAAGGTTACAGTT
>NZ_KV804968.1 GCF_001811505.1 Streptococcus sp. HMSC034E03 | reverse complement strand
CAAAAATCAAGATTCACAAGACAGAGCCATGACGAAGTTTCAAGGCTTTTAATTTTTTTATTTTGACATCAATTCATTGTTTTGAGGTTATGATGATTTCGTTTCACGCATGCAGGATAAACGCTTGATAAATCTGAGTTAAAACTCATGTAGCGAATTCACTAGAATATGTAAAACAAGGAATTGAGAGAGTAAAAACAAAGGAGTTTACATAGTTATGAAAGGTATTATTAAAAGGCTTTTTAACAAAAGAACCAATAGACAAAAA